>NZ_JBEXVQ010000009.1:0-307945 GCF_040629405.1 Lentzea sp. NPDC005914
CGACGTCATCTGGGCGCTGCTGCGTGATGGCCGGGAGTTTCATCGCTCACCACAGCTCACGGCCCAGGCGGCTTGACACGATCATTGAGACTCCTCGATGGCGATGAGCCTGCGGCGCAGGAAGTCCTGTTCGGGTTCGGTGCCCGCCAGCGCGATGGCGTCGCGGTAGGCCTGGGCGGCCTCGTCGCAACGGCCCAGGCGACGCAGCAGGTCGGCGCGAGCGGCCCGGTACGGGTGGTAGTCGCGGAGTTTGGGCTCGTCGGCGAGTGCGTCGAGCAGCGCGAGACCTGCTGACGGACCGTCGCACATGGCGATGGCGGCGGCGCGGTTCAGGGCGACCACCGGTGACGGGGTCAGGTGCGACAGCACGTCGTAGAGGGCGACGATCTGCGGCCAGTCGGTGCTCGCGAAGTCCGGAGCCTCGTCGTGCAACGCGTTGATGGCCGCCTGCACGCCGTACGGGCCGTAACCGCCGGTCAGAGCCGCCTCGGCCAGTGCGGAGCCCTCGGTGATCATGTCGCTGTCCCAGAGCGCGCGGTCCTGGTCCTCCAGCAGCTCATGACGTGCGTCACGGCGGGCGTGGACCAGCAGCATCAACGCCAGCAGGCCCGTGACCTCGCGGTCCGGCAACAGGCCGCGCAGGATCCTGGCCAGGCGGATCGCTTCCTCGGCGAGGTCGGCGCGCTGGGCCGCGTAGCCCTCGGTGAAGATCGAGTAGACGGCCTGCAGGACGCCGGGCAGGCGTTCCGGGAGCTCGTGCGGGTCGGGGACGCGGAACGGGATGCGCGCTTCTTTGATCTTCTTCTTCGCGCGCACGATCCGTTGCTGCATCGTCGCGACCGGCACCAGATACGCCCGCGCCACCTCCGGCGTGGTGAATCCCGCCAGGCAGCGCAGGGTCAGAGCGCCGCGGTCCTCGGAGGGCAACGCCGGGTGCGCGCACGTGAAGAACAGCTCCAGCCGCTCGTCCGGCAACGCCCCCGTCGAAGGCGGATCAGCGCGATCCACCTCCACCTGCAGCAACGCCAGCCGCGCCGCGTACGCCTGGTCACGGCGCAGCCGGTCGACGGCCTTGCGGCGCGCGGTCGTGAGCAACCACGCGCCGGGCCGGTCCGGCACCCCGTCCACCGGCCAGTGCCGCAGCGCCGCTTCGACCGCGTCGGAGGTGACCTCCTCGGCCAGGTCGAGGTCGCCGAAGCGCTTGACCAGGGTGGCGAGCAGCCTGCCGCGCTCCTCCCGGAACACCTGCTCGACGTTCATCTGCGAGCTCAGAAGTCGAACTCGGCGATGGGCCTCACGACGACAGCGCCGCCGTCACGCGATCCGGGACACTTCGCGGCCCACTCCAGCGCCGCGTCGAGGTCCGGCACGTCGATGATGTCGTAGCCGCCCAGCACCTCACGCGTCTCCGCGAACGGCCCGTCGGTGACCGTGCGCCTGCCGTCGGGTCCTACCTGGACGGTGGTCGCCGTGACGAGATCGGCGAGCGAGTGCCCGGACACGAGCACACCCGCGTCCTTCATCTCCTTCTCGTAGGAGATCCAGTCCGCGACGGTGCAGCTCGGCTGCTGGTCAGAGGCCGCGTAGATCAACAGCATGTACTTCACGATTGCCCTCCTCGGTCCGTTCTCACGGGATCACGACGAGCGGGCAGGTGCCAGATCGACACGGCCTCCGAAGATTTTTCGCGGGACCCCGCTCGACCCCCGTTTTGGGTCGCGGAACACCCGTCCGGTAAGGTTCTCGACGGAGGATTCGCATAGCGGCCTAGTGCGCACGACTGGAAATCGTGTTGGGTTCACCCCCTCACGGGTTCAAATCCCGTATCCTCCGCCAACGCGGAAGGCGTCGACTTGCAACAGTCGGCGCCTTTCTGGCGTTATGAGGCCATGCTGCCCGAAGATCTGATGCTGCTCTTCCTCGACGAGGAGACCGGCCGCGTGCTGATGGACTCGACGGCGATCCACAACGCGCTCGCCGGCGCCGTGCTGCTGGAGCTGGTCAACTCGGGCCGCGTCGGCTTCGAGGCGGACGGCAAGAGGCTCGCGGTGGTGGACCCGACGCCGCTGCCCAACGAGTTCCTGCAGGAGTCGTTGACCCGGCTCGCCAAGCCGATGAAGCCGCGGCAGGCCGTGGAGCGGTTGCGGACCCACGTGCGGGACAACGTGATGGCGCAGCTCGAAGGTCGCGGCGTGTTGTCGGTCGAGAAGACCAAGATGCTCGGGATCTTCCCCACGAAGAGCTACGTGATCCAGGACCGCGAGGCGATCGCTGAGGTCAGGGACGCGGTCGGCAACGTCGCGCTGGGGAACCGGGCGCCCGACGAGCGGACTGGGGCGTTGATCTCGTTGCTGTACGCGGTGAAGGCTGTGCACAAGGTGTTCGACGGCGACAAGCGCGAGATGAACGCGCGGGCCGAGCAGATCGCCGCCGGGAACTGGGCGGGTGACGCCGTGAAGAAGGCGATGGAAGCGGTGCAGGGCGCGCTCGTGGCGATGATGGTCGCTTCCACGGTGGCGGCGACTTCGGTAGGGGGTTCGAGCTGAGATGGTGCACGAAGATCTGATGCTGCTGCTCATCAACCAGCGGACCGGCCGATTGCTGGCCGATTCGTCGTCGGTGGAGAACGCGCTCGCCGGTGCCGTGCTCATCGAACTGGTGAACTCGGGGCGCGTCGCGTTCGAGCCGAACGGCAAGAAGCTCCAGATCGCCGACCCGACGCCGTTGAAGGACCCGTTTCTGCAGGAGTCGCTCGGCAGGTTCGACAAGCCGATGAAGCCGCAACGGGCGGTGGAACGGCTGCGGAAGAAGGTGCGCGACAACGTGATCGCGCAGCTGGAAGGCCACGGCGTGGTGCGGGTGGAGCCGAGGAAGGTGCTCGGGATCTTCCCGGCCAAGAACTACGTGATCACCGGTGATGCCAAGGTCATGGAACTCCGGCACGCGGTCGGCGAGGTCGTCGCCGGGTATCGGGGACCGGACGCGCACACCGGGGCGTTGGTCACGCTGCTGCACGCGGTGAAGGCCGTGCACAAGGTGTTCGACGGCGACAAGCGCGAGATGACCAAGCGGGCCAAGGAGATCGCGGCCGGTGACTGGGCCGGGGAGGCCGTGCGCAAGGCGGTCGAGGCCGTTCAGGCCGGCGTGGTCGCGGCGGCCGCTGCTGCCGCCGCCGCGTCATCAGGAGGATGACGCGGCGGCGATAGCGAGTTACTTCTTCAGGCAGTCGAGGATGTCCTCGAGAGCGAACACGATCTTGTCGACGTTCGCGTCACCCGTGGACGGGCGGGCGCGGACGATCTGCGGGTCGTGGTCGCTCGCCTGGTCGGCGAACTCGGCGTTGATGTGCACCACGTCGTAGCCGAACCGCGTGATGTTCTTGCTCATCACGAGGTGGTCCAGCGTCTGCGAGTTGCCCTCGAAGACGTAGCTGTACCGCTCGTTGACGGGCAGCGTGTCGATCAGCGCCTTGAGGTTGCCGTCGCCGGTCAGCGTCTTCACCGCGGGCGAGAACTGGTAGTCGTTCAGGTCGCCCGCGAGCACCACGTTGGCGCCCTTGTCGATCGCGCGGATCTGCTCCGTGAACGCCTTCAGCGCCGTGGCCTGCTTGGCGCGCTGCACCTCGGACGAGCGACTCGGCGGCTGGTTGCGGCCGTGGATGGCCTCGTCGCCGCCCTTGGAGTTGAAGTGGTTCGCGACCACGAAGACCGTGCGGCCGCGGAACTTGAACTCGCCGGCGAGCGGCTTGCGGCTGTTCGCCCACGCGTCGTTCAGCGGGTCGATCCGGCCCGGTGAAATGGAAAGCGCGGCACGGCCGTTCTTCTTGACCACCGAGACCGGGGTCTTGAAGTCGCCACCGGGACGGTCCACGAAGGACACTCGCTGCGGGTTGAAGAAGAAGCCGACGCGGATGTTGCCGCCGGGCTCGCCGCCGTCCTTCAGGTTCTCCGGGTCGATCTCGCGCCACTGGTAGCGCGGGCCACCCTTGGCGACGATCGCGTCGGAGAACTTCTGCAGCGTCTGGTCAGCCGCGACGGTGCCGTCGTTCACAGCGCCGTTGTTGTCCTGGATCTCTTCCAGCACAACGACATCCGGGCTGCGCAGGTTCGTCGTGACACCGTCGGCGAGCCGGTCGAACTTCTCCTGCGGGTCGGACGGGTCGAGGTTCTCGACGTTGTAGGTCGCGACCGACAGCTCGCTCTCCTTCTGCTGCGCGGTGATCTCGCGCTGCAGGTTGCCCGAGACGTGCTGGCCGAGCGACAGGGCGGCCAGCGTGTAGCCGCCGAAGTTCGTGTACTCGATGGCGCCGACGGTCGCGCCGGAGAACACGTCACCGACGTTGGAGGCTGGCAGCGCACCAGCGGTCTTGATCTTCAGGCGGCCGCTGTTGGCCTGGTCGTAGCCGGTGTAGGTGGTGCCGCCGCGCTGGTTGGGGTTCTGGTCCGGGTTCGTGGTGACCCAGACCTCGCCGAACGCGTTGCTCGGGCCGACCACGCGGGCGTCGTTGACCTGGACCAGCGTGCCCTCGAGCGACTCGAAGTAGTCGAGGCCGTACTTCTCCGGCTCCAGCGGGAGCTGCTCGATGCTGCCGCCCGGCGCGGGCAGGTAGCCGGCCGGGATGTTCTTCACGACGACCGGCGCCGGGACGGGGTTGCCCTTCGACACGGTGATCGTGGTGGCCTGGGCGATCTCGGTGAGGGTCTGGTTGGAGCCCGTCTCACCGCCCGGCCGGTACTCGGCGACGGTGCCGCTGACCAGCACGTTGTCGCCGACGGCGACGGTCGGCGCGGTGCCTGCCGTGTAGACGAAGATGCCCTCGCTGGTGCGCGGGTCGGCGTCGGGGCTGACCGTGTCCTGGATCCAGAAGCCGCGGTCACCCGTGGCGCGCGTGCCGGTGACGACGCCGGGGACGTTGGTGACCTTCTGGCCGAACAACGGCGAGTAGCGCGTGACGCCCTGGATGTCGTGGATGCGCTTGTCGCCGGGGGTGGGGTCCGGGTCGGGATCCGGGTTGCCGCCGCCTGGGGTCTCGCCCTTGGAGTTGGTCGGGTTCGGGTCGCCGACCTTGAAGTCGGTCGCGTTGTCGTCGGTGTCGCCGAGCTCGATGTTGCGGAACGCCGAGGTGGTGTTGCTCAGGGCGTTGGTCGCGGAGCCTTCGCGGACGACCGCGGTGCCATAGCCGACGAGGTCCTTGACGCGCGCGTCGGCGGCGCAGTCGGCGGCGGTCTTGCAGGTGAGCGCCGCGGTGCCGTTGACCAGCGCGATGGTGCCGCCGGTGGCGCTCATGGCGAGCGTGCCGGTGGCGTCCGGGGTGGGCAGGTTGACCGTGCCGCCGGTGCCCTTGGCCTCGGCGACGAGGAACGTCTTGCCCGGCGCGATCGAACCGGTCAGCGGGGTCACGCCCCACTGCGTGGTCGCGCCGGGAGTGGCCGAGATGTACTGGACGCTGTAGCCGTCCAGGCTGATCGCGGCCGCGCCCTTGTTGGCGAGCTCGACGAAGTCCTGGTTGAGGGTGGCGCCGGAGTTGCCGCCGCCTCCGTAGACCTCGGAGATCAGCGCGTCGGGGCTGGGTGCGGCAACGGCGGGGACGGCGGCGAACACGAGCGCCGCCACCGCTGTCCCGACGCCGGGCAGGGTGGGTCTCAAAACTCCTCCAGGGGATGCGGCGGACCGACGCATCCTTCCTCGATCAGGTGATGTTTGGTAGCCGTTGTTACTAACGGTTAACCGGTTGGCCCATCAATGATCACTCGAACAAGTGTTCGATCATGGTGTATGCTCGATTTCGGAACGCTGACCGGTGGGCCCCTCCCAGGCGCCGGTCAGCGTCCCTACTTTGGGACCATGGGGAAGTTGAGCTACGAGCGCCACTGCGCCGAGATCACCAATCAAGCCGCACTGCTGGTTTCCGCCCTGGACGGCGCTGACCTGGGTGTTCAAGTGCCGTCGTGCCCGGACTGGACGGTGAACCAGCTGGTTCGCCACGTGGGCTTCGCGCTGCGCTGGGCCGACGAGATGATCCGCGAGAAGCTGCCAGAGGTCGACATGAGCCGCAACCTGGCGGTCGACGTGTCCACCTACGTGAACGAGCAGGCCTCCGTGCTCGGTCCCTGGATCGAGGAGAGCGCGGCGTCCCTGGCGTCCGCGCTCGAGGCCGTAGACCCGGACGAGATGATCGCCACGCTGGCCGGTCACCCCGGCCCGCGCCTGTGGTCACGCCGCATGGCGCAGGAGACCGTGATCCACCGCTGGGACGCCGTCACCGCGCTGGGCGTGCCGTTCGAGGTCGACCCGGAGGTCGCGGCCGACAACCTCACGGAGTGGGCGGCCTTCGCGCTGCCGTTGTCGTTCTTCCGCTGGCCGGCCGAGACCGCCGGCCTGGTGGGCCCTGGCAACACGGTCCACCTGCACGCGACCGACGTCGACTGCGAGGTCGTGCTCGATCTGACCGCCCCGAGGCCGGCAATGCGCGAGGGCCACGAGAAGGCGGCCGTGGCGGTGCGCGGCCCGGTGACGGACCTGATGCTCGCGGTCTACCGAAGGCGGCCGGTGGACGGGCTCGAGGTGTTCGGTGATCGCGACCTGCTCGACCGGCTCCTCGCGAGCGTACGTTTTTGACCATGGGGATGCTGACCTACTCGCAACGGCTCGACACGGGCGTTGCGCAGACGGAGTTGCTCGTTTCCGGTGTCGCCGACGCCGACCTGAGCGTGCCGGTGCCCGCGACGCCGGACTGGACGTTGAACCAACTGCTGCGCCATCTCGGGTATGCGCACCGGTGGATCGAGCACCTGGTCCGGGAGCGGATCCCGACCGCCGACCGATCGCTGAGCAAGGCGCACTCGGTCGAGGAGTACGCCGGCGAGACCGCCGCGTTCCTCGGCCCGTGGCTGACCGAGGGGGCCGGGCTGCTCGCGGCGGCGATGCGCGAGGTGTCGCCGGAGGAGCCGATCGCGGTGCTGTTCCCCGACCAGCCGGGTCCGCGGTTCTGGGCGAGGCGGATGGCGCACGAGACGTGGGTGCACCGCCACGACGCGTTCGAGGCGCTGGGACTGCCGTTCGAAGTCGATCCGGTGGTGGCCGCGGACGGACTGTACGAGTGGATGACGGTGGGGCTGCAGATCGTGTTTCTGCGGCGGCCCGAGTTCGCCGAACTGCTCGGAGCGGGCACCCTGGCCTTCGAGGCGACCGACGTCGACGCTTCGTGGCACGTGGATCTGACCGGATCCGCGCCGATGGCCCGTGAGGGCAGCGGCTCGGGCGCGGTGACCGTGCGCGGACCGGCAGCGGATCTGGTGCTGACGCTGTACCGGCGCAAGGGGCCGGACGGCCTCGACGTGTCGGGCGACAGCGCGCTGCTGAAGGAGTTCCTGAGCCGGGCGAGGTTCTGAAGATGCGAAAAGGGCCCCGGATCGCTCCGGGGCCCTTTGTCAGCGGTGGCGGTGGGATTTGAACCCACGGAGGCTTTCACCTCACACGCTTTCGAGGCGTGCTCCTTCGGCCGCTCGGACACGCCACCGGTAAGAACAATACAGGTGCCGAGCCACCGGGTTAACGCTGGGTCCGGAAGAAGCGTTCGAGCAGCTCAGCGCACTCTTCCTCGAGCACACCGCCCTGAACCTCCGGCCGATGGTTGAGCCGGCGGTCGCGCACGACGTCCCAAAGGGACCCCACAGCCCCGGTTTTGGGCTCCCAGGCACCGAAGACGAGACGAGAAACACGCGCGAGCACCAGGGCGCCGGCGCACATCGTGCACGGTTCCAAGGTCACCGCGAGCGTGCAGCCGTCGAGCCGCCAGCCGTCGCCGAAGCGCGAGGCCGCCTCGCGCAGGGCCAGGATCTCGGCGTGCGCGGTGGGGTCGCCTTGAGCCTCACGGGCGTTGCAGGCCTCGGCCAGCACCGAGCCGTCGGGCGCGAAGACGACCGCGCCGATCGGGACGTCCGCGCCGGAGCCCGCGGCGGCCCGCAGTGCGGCTCGGATCATGGCTTCAGAGGAGGAGATCACGCCTGGATCGTGTCGAGCAGCTTCGTGAACTCGTCGATGAAGCCGATGCGCTGGGCGATCATCTGGAGCTGCTCGTCCGGGTAGAGGTCGACCTCGTCGACGATGATCTGGAGCTCGTGCGACGGCATGCCGAGGTCGGACAGCACGCCCAGGTCGCCTTCCGGCCAGAGTTCGGTGTCCTCCTCGTCCGGCGGTTCGACGCGCAGGAGGTCGAGGACGTCGGCGGCGATGTCGTAGTCGAGGGCGGCGGCCGCGTCGGAGAGCAGCAACGCCACACCGCCGGGCACGGGGCGCAGGATGATGAAGAACTCGTCGTCTACGGCCAGCAGGCCGAACGCCGCACCGGTCGACCGTAGTTGGCGCAGCTGAGTGATCGCCGCGTCCAGCTCCGACAGCGCGGAGCTGTCCATCCTGCTGCACCGCCAGCGGCCGTCCTCCCGGACGACCGCGACCGCGAAGCCGTTGACCGGCTCCTGCTGTGTCATGTGCACACCGTAGGGCCCAGACGACCTTCCCGGTAGCCGAGGTGGTGCGACTATGGGGGATGAGCACAAACACGCCGGACCCCCGTTTCGTCGGATTGCTCGAGGGGGCGCGCTCGCTTCAGCCCCGCACCGTGGCGCTGCGCAGGCAGATCCACCGTCACCCTGAACAGGGCCTTCAGCTCCCCAAGACGCAGGCGGCGATCCTGCACGCCTTGGAGGGGTTGCCGCTCAAGGTCACGAAGGGTGAGTCGACCACCTCGGTCGTGGCGGTGCTCGAGGGTGATCGTCCGGGGCCGACGGTGCTGTTGCGCGGCGACATGGACGGGCTCCCGCTGCAGGAGGACACCGGGCTGCCCTACGCGTCCGAAGTGGACGGCGCCATGCACGCCTGCGGGCACGACACGCACGTGGCGATGCTGGCGAGTTCCGCGCGGCTGCTCGTTGATCGGCGGGACGCGCTGCGGGGCAAGGTGCTGTTCATGTTCCAGCCGGGCGAGGAGGGCTACCACGGCGCCCGGTACATGATCGAGGAAGGCCTGCTCGACGACGGCGTGGAGAAGGCGTTCGCGCTCCACATCACCTCGAGCCTGAAGTCCGGCGTGGTGACTTGCCGGCCCGGGCCGATCATGGCGTCCGGGGACACGTTCCACGTCCACGTGAAGGGGCGCGGCGGGCACGGGGCGATGCCGCACAACGCCCTGGACCCGGTGCCCGCCGCCGCGGCGATGGTCGGGGCGCTGCAGACGATGCTCGGCCGGCGGATCAGCGTGCACGAGCCGGCCGTGGTGACGGTCGCGCAGATCAACGCCGGTACGACGACGAACATCATCCCGGAGACCGCGACGCTCGACGGGACGATCCGGACGTTGTCGGAGGCCACGCGCAAGCTGGTGCACAAGGAGCTCAAGCAGGTCATCAAGCACACGGCCGCCGCCTACGGGTGCCACGCCGAGGTCAGCATCGTGCCGGGTTACCCGGTCACGGTGAACGACGACGTGATCGGCCAGCACGTGGTGGACCTCGCGGCGAAGGCGATGGGGCCGACCTGGAGCGAGCCGATGCTGGACCCGCTGATGGGCGCCGAGGACTTCTCCTACGTGCTGCAACGGGTGCCGGGCGCGCTGGCGTTCCTCGGTGCGTGCCCGCGCGGGACAGACCTCGAGGAGGCACCGCCGAACCACTCCAACCGGGTGCTGTTCGACGAGGCCGCGATGGAACACGGGGTGGCGACGTACGCGGCGTTCGCGCTCGACGCCCTCCGGTAGTTACGAGCACCTGTCGCACGGAATGATGGACGGGTGCGAGACGTGTGCGTGATCGGACTGGGACTGATCGGCGGCTCCGTGCTGCGAGCCGCCAAGGCTGCCGGGCGCACGGTGTGGGGTGCGACGGCGAGCAAAGAGGACGCGGACAGGGCGCGGGCCGAGGGCTTCGACATCGTGAGCGTGGACGAGGCCCTCAGCCGTGACCCCGAGGCTCTCGTCGTGCTCGCCGTGCCGATGCCCGCGCTGCCGGACCTCCTCCGCAAGGTCCCCAGCGGCACCCGTCTCACGGACGTGACCAGCGTGAAGGGTCCCGTCCACGACGCCGTCCACCGGTACGCGCCACAGGTCAGATTCGTCGGCGGGCACCCCATGGCCGGCACGAGCCAGAGCGGCTGGGACGCCGGCAACGCCACCCTGTTCCAGGGGGCGGCCTGGGTCGTCACGCCGGAAGAGGCCGACGACCACCTCAACGACGTCATGCAGCTCGCGCTCGACCTCGGCGCCCACGTCGTGCCGACCACGCCGGAGGAGCACGACGAGGCCGTGGCGCGGATCAGCCACCTGCCGCACGTCATGGCCGCGATCCTGGCCGCAACCGGAGCCGATGGCGGGCCACTCGCGATGGCGCTCGCGGCGGGCAGCTTCGGTGACGGCACGCGCGTCGCGGGCAGCAGGCCGGAGCTCGTCCGCGCCATGTGCGAGGGCAACCGGGACGCACTCCTGACGGCCGTCGACGACGCCCTCGGCAGGCTCGGAGCGGCACGCGGATCGCTCGCGTCCACCGGTGGGCTCGCCAAGACGATCGAGGCGGGCCACGACGGCCGGAACATGCTGGTAAACCAGCCGCAACGCACCGGGATCACCATCGACCTGACCAAGCCGGGAGCACTCGCGGCACTGCGAAACCTCGGGTCACGTGGTGGACGTGTGGTTGGGCTGAAAGGCAGCACCGCCACAGCGGAAACATCGTAAGGTCTCCGGGTGGATCGACGGACGCTCGCCGGTGGGCTCGGTGGACTCGCGCTCGTCATCGCCGCCGTGGTGGCGCTCAGAACCGGAGACGCGCCGGACACGTTGAAGCGCGAGATCGACGACTCCGTTGAGGTCGTGCAGCAGCAGGAGCCCACGAAACCCGCGAACCCGAGGGCCCAGGCGCTCGACGCGGACGCGCTGCAGATCTCGTGGAACGGCTCGGCGTCGGCCTACGAGGTGCGCTGGAACGGCAACGAACAGCTCGTTCCAGGGCCCGAGGTCGAGATCCCCGGACTGAGCCCCGAGGCTCAGGTGGACGTCGAGATCAGGGCGGTCAGCGCGACCGGCAAGCGGTCCGAGCCCCTCAAGATCGCCGCGACGCCCAAAGACCTCTACGACGACAAGTGGGACGACCAGCTCGTCGGCCAGATCGACAAGTTCGACGGACCGGAGGCGCTCGACCCGCGCAGGTGGCGCGTCGAGGCCGAACCGGAGTGCCTGGGGCTGCGGCCGTTCGGCACGAGCAAGCGCATCGACGTCGACTGCTCGATGGCGGCGTTCCAGTCGAACACGCCCATCCGGTTCGGAGTTCCGGCCGGTGACGGCGCCATCGGGCGGGCGATCATCAGCGTCGCGGGAGCGGTCGAGTCGAGCCACGTCCGGCTCACACTGCTGCCGGACCCGTGGCAGTACCTCAAGGAGAACGACGTCCAGCCGCACGGCGCGGTCAGCCTGGACATCACCACCCAGGGGACGCGGATCGTCGCGGACCCTGACCTCCCCCGCACCGGCAAGCAGGTCCAGCTCGGCGACGCGCCGCTGACCGGGCTCGTCGCGGGCGTGCGGCACCGGTGGGAGATGCGGGTGCTGCCGGACGCGGTGCTGGCGCTCAGAGACGGAATAGTCGTCGCCTACGAACCGGTGGCTCTCAAGGAACCGCTGGTCCACCCCAGGATCCGGATCGACGGCGGCGGTTTCCTGGACGCGTTCGGCGTCGGTGGCGTGCCGGAACGGGTCGTGCCCACCGAGGTGATCTCGATCCTCCCGGACACCGAGGTGCCGGCGGACGCGGTGGCCGCCAAGATCGTCATGCCCGAGGCGGGCAACCAGGTCAGGGTCACCGACCTTCCCGTGACGGCGGGGAAGATCGTGGCCGCCGAGCCCGCCCAGCTCGTGGTCATCCGCAAGCCCGAGAGCCGCCCCGGCACCCTGCCGAAGCTCTCCGACCGGCCCGGCGGCATCAAGACCGGCGGGCCGCGGCTGCACGTCATGCACGAGGACGGCACCAAGCCCCCGCAACCGCTCCCGGCGAAGGGCCGCATCCTCGTCACGGCCGAGATCAACGCCATCGGCCACCGCGGGATCGAGCTCGAACTGGACGGCAAGCGGATCGTCGCGCTGCCGACCGACGAGCAGGGCGAGGCCGTGCCGGGAAGGCACGAATTCTGGCTCGACGCGAAGAACCTGGCGCCCGGGTCACGCGCTCGGCTCAAGCTGAGCGTCCTTCCGGCGGACCATGGCGAACCCGTTACCACCGAAACCGTGTTCGAGCTGGGCACAACGCCTTAGCGTGACTCGCATGAAGCGGGTCGCCTTCGCTGTCGCGGGCCTCGCGTTGGTGGTGGGCGTGATCGTCCTGCGCGACACCGACGGGGGTAACTCGGCGCTGCCCACGGCTCCCCCGCCGCCGACGAAGCTCAAGCCGTTCGTCGCGGAGCAGGTGCTGGTGCCGGGACCGCAGGGACGTCCGTCGATGCCGGCGAACGTCGTCGCCCGCGGCGGCCACCACAAGATCCAGCTCAACTGGTCCGGCGACGCTCCCGCGTACGAGGTGCGGTGGGGCGACAAGACCAAGCTCGTGATCAGGCCCGGCACCCAGCTCAACGGCCTGGAGAACGAGCGCGAGCAGCAGATCGAGATCCGCGCGGTCGACTCGTTCGGCCAACGCTCCCAGCCCGCGAAGACGAAGGCCACACCCCGCGCCGACAACGCCCCGTACACGTTCGTCGACCGCTTCGACAGCCCTGACGAGCCCGATCTCCAACGCTGGCGCCTCGCCAAGCGCACCGACTGCGCTCGTGCCACCTCGGGTGACGCCGAGGACCACGACCGGTTGGTCATCAGCAGCAGCTGCGGTACGCGCGCGGTGACGTTGAGGTCGCGCACGCCGTTCGTCCGCAGCGACGACGAGAGCCGGTTCGTGATCGAGACCGACGCTCCTGGCACGGGCGGCAAGCTGCTGCTGGACCTGGTGCCGGGACCGGTCAGCGTCCAGGGCGACCCGGTCCTGCCAGGTGCCATCCGCGCGACCATCTCGACCGACGTCTCCGGCAACTCGATGGTCGAGCTCGTCCCCGACGGCACGGCGAGGGCCGTCCCGCCCGCTGTGCCCGGCGTGACCGTGCGCTGGGAGATCGTGCTGACCAGGACCGGCACGCAGATCACCCGTGACGGCGAGGTCGTCGCCACGTCGCCGTTCGTACCGCAGTGGCGCGAGGCGACGGCGTTGATCGGCGTCGCGGCGCTCGCGGGCGACCGGATCCGCGCCGGCGTCGACCTCATCGGCTACCGGACCGCCATGTCCGACGCGCCTCCGGCCGTCCCGACGCCGCAGGTCCGCATCGACGGGCCGGTGAGCAGCACCTACCCGATCCCGGACGTCACCTCGGGCCAGCTGCGGATCGCCCTGATCCCGTCACGGGAGAGCGAGCCCGTGGCGGCCGTGAAGATCAACGGGGTCGAGGTGCCGCTGCGAGCAGCCGTGCCGGGGACGCCGTGGAAGCCCGGCGCCGAGTACCCGGCTATCGCCGACCTGCCCAAAGAGGCCTTCACCGACAACCTCAACGTCCAGCTGGTGACGCAGGAACGCATCCAGGTCACGCACACCGACGTCGAGCTGACCGGCCCGAAGAGTCCGCCGCAACGCCAGGCCGGAACGCCTCTGGTCGACGCTCACCCGGTGCTCGCCGATCCTGTTCCCGAGGTGCTGGACGCCAGTGGACAGCCGATCGAGAACGGGGCCGCGTTCAACCGGGGCCGCGTGGTGCTGGAGGTCCGCGTCACCGCCCTGGACGCCTCCGTGGCGGGCCTCGCCGGATTCGAGGTCCGGCTCGACGGCAACCACGTCGCGACCGTGCCCACCACGGCCGACGGACCGGCCGCCGCGGGCCGGTGGCGGATTTCACTGAACACCGCCTCGATGTCCGAAGGACCGCACGCCATCGAGGTCAAGGCCTTCAGCACCGATTCAGACGTGCACCCCGAAACGGGTTACGTCCCGTTCCTGCTGAAGGCCTGATTGGCGCAAGATGGACAGATGGCTCGCGCACTGATCCTCGACGCCGCCCGCACGCCGTTCGGCAGGTACCGGGGAGGTCTGTCCGGCATCCGGGTGGACGACCTCGCGGCGCTGCCCATCGTCGACCTGCTGCGCCGCTACCCGTCGCTGGACCTGGCACGCATCGACGACGTGCTGCTGGGCGACGCGAACGGCGCCGGCGAGGACAACCGCAACGTCGCCCGCATGGCCGCGTTGCTAGCAGGGCTGCCGGTCTCCGTGCCGGGCGTGACGCTCAACCGGCTGTGCGCCTCCGGTGGCGAGGCAGTGGTGCAGGCCGCTCGAGCGTTGGCCGCGGGTGACGCGGACCTGCTCGTCGCCGGCGGTGTGGAGGGGATGTCGCGGGCGCCGTTCGTGACGGCCCGTCCGGACAAGGCCTTCCCTGACCGGATGGAGACCGTGTCGACGGCGCTGGGCTGGCGGCTGGTCAACCCGCGGATGCCGAAGCACTACACCGTGCCGTTGGGGCTGGCCGCCGAGAACGTGGCTCACGAGCTGGGCATCACGCGCGCCGAGATGGACAACTTCGCGTTGCGCTCGCACCGGCGCGCTGCTGCTGCGTGGGACGCCGGTGTGCACGAGGGCTTCGCATTCGCCGTGCAGCTGCCGGACGGAACTGCCGTGCGGCGCGACGAGAACGTCCGCGCCGACACGAGCATCGAGAAGCTGGGCAAGTTGAAGCCCGCGTTCTCCGAGAACGGGTCGGTGACCGCCGGCAACGCTTCTCCGTTGAACGACGGCGCTCTGGCCGCGTTGATGGGCACCGAAGCCATGGCCTCCGAACTCGGCGTGGAGCCGTTGGGCGAGGTGTTGGGGAGCGCCGCGACCGGCGAGGAGCCGCACCGGTTCACGATCGCGCCGGTGTCTGCGATCCGGAAGTTGTTGAAGCGCCTGCATCTCGAGGCTTCTCAGGTCGACCTGTGGGAGATCAACGAGGCGTTCGCCGCCATGGCGCTGTCGGTGCTGCACCACCTGCCGGAGATCGACCGCGAGAAGGTCAACGTCCACGGCGGCGCGATCGCGTACGGACATCCTTTGGGTGCGTCGATGCCGCGCGTGATCATCGATGTGGCGCGGCACCTGCGCGCACGTGGTGGTGGCGTCGGCATTGCGGCTGCTTGCGTTGGTGTGGGCCAGGGCGTGGCCGTGGCGGTGCGCGTCTAGGTCTTCAGGACGTCGCGGGCCTGTTCCGCGGCACGGATGATGCTCTCGCTGACGAAGTCCATGAACCGTGCGATGTTCTCGAGCCTGACGGCCGCAGGGGTGCCCGCGCCTAGAACTGCGACGCCCTGGCGCGCGGTCTCGGCGAACTGCGCGTTGGACCGGGCCCCGGCGATCATCGACTGGTACCAGACGTCGTTGTCGACGATGTAGCGCTCGCGGCGGCGGTCGTCGCGTTCTCTTCTGATCAGGCCGAGGCCTTCGAGTGACGCCATGGCCTTGGAGACGGTCGCGGGGCTGACCTGGAGCCTTGCGACGAACTCCGCCGCCGTCGCGCTGCCCGTGTCCGATGTGTAGAGGACGGTCAGCATCCTCGACGTCATCTTCGGCAGTCCGGACTGCTCCAGGATCGCGACGAACGACTCCTCGTACTCGCGCATTGCCTCCGGGTCACGTCCGTCCGTGCGCGCGACCGGTTGTTTGTGCGTGGCCTTGCGCCGTTGGGCGCGATGTTCGGTGCCGACCTGGGCGAGATCCGCCTTGTAGCCGGTCGGGCCGCCGTTGCGCATGACCTCACGCGTGACGGTCGAGGTGGGCCGGTCGAGGCTTCTGGCGATCTCCGCGTAGGCGAGGCCGTCGGCCAGGCCGAGCGCGATCTGTCGTCGTTCCTGGTGGGTGAGTCGGCCTCCTGGCATAGCGTTCAGCTTAGTTCATTGCAACGGGCTGCGCATGATCGTTGCATTAGATTTCAAACCCATTGCAACACTTTGCAGGCTTTGAACTGCTGTTATGCGACTTTGATGCAACGAAGTTCGTTGCTGACTTGATGAACGCAACGTAGCTTTTCGCTCATCAGAAACACCGAGTCACAGGAGCAAGAGATGCAGAAGTTCGCCACCACCGCCCCGATCGCCGCCATCCTCGACATCCCCGCGGGCCTCGTCCAGTTCATCGCCGCCGACCGCGCCGACACCGCCGTCGAGGTCCGCCCCGCCGACGCGTCGAAGAGCCGCGACGTGAAGGCCGCCGAGGAGACCTCGGTCGAGTTCGCCGACGGTGTCCTGCGGATCAACGGCGCCAAGGGCGGCAAGATCCTCGGTTCGTCCGGCTCCGTCGAGATCACCGTCCAACTGCCCGCCGGTTCCCGCGTCGAGGCGAAGGCCGCGAGCGCCGAGTTCCGCGGCGTCGGCCGGCTCGGTGACATCGCCTTCGAGGCCGCGCAGAGCGACATCAAGGTCGACGAGGCCGCGAACGTCCTGGTGAAGACCCAGGCCGGTGACGTCACCGTCGGCAGCCTCAGCGGTTCCGCGGAGATCAGCACGCAGAAGGGCGACATCAAGGTCGGTGTGGCCGCCGGGCTCTCCGCCGCCCTGGACGCCGGCACCTCCTACGGCCGGATCAACAACTCCCTCAAGAACGCCGGTACGCCCGACCTGACCATCCGCGCCACCACGTCGTACGGCGACATCACCGCCAGCAGCCTCTGACCACTTTCTTGAGAACTGGGGAGAAACCATGAGCACCACCGAGAACTACCAGGCCGCAGAACTGCTCCTCCGCCGCGCGGCCACCCCGGGCGAACTGGTCGTCGGCGACAAGGTCCGTCCACAGTGGATCGACGGTGGTGCCCGCTTCTGGTACCAGGTCCGCGATGGCGCCGACCGAAGGTTCTACGTCGTCGATCCCTCCGCGGGCACCCGCACGCCGGACTTCGACCCGATGCCGTTCGTGGCGCCGCCAGGAAATCCATTGGAGGTCGCCTCTCCTGACGGCAAGTTCGCGGTCTCGCGCCGCGGCCAGGACCTGTGGGCACGCTCCGGCGGAGACTCGTGGGCCCTGACCACAGACGGTGCTCCGGACCACGGCTACGGCTACGGCCCCGCCGCGATGAGCTACTCGACGTTGATGCGGAAGTTCGGCCTGCCGCACATGCCGCCGGCGCTCGCCTGGTCACCGGATTCGGCGAAGGTTCTGGCGCACCGCACCGACGAGCGCAACGTCCGCCAGACCTACCTGCACGAGTCCCGCCCCGCCGATGGGAGCGCGCCTGTTCTTCATTCGCAGCGCTACGCCTACCCCGGCGACCCGGACATGCCACTCGCCGAGCTGGTCGTGTTCGACCTGGCCGAGGGCACGATGGTCCGCGCTTCGTGCGAACCACTGCTCATGCCGGAGTTCTCGCCGATCATGGCGGGCTGGGCGTGGTGGGCGCCGGACAGTTCGGCCGTCTACTTCCTCAGCCGTCCCCGCGACCAGCACTCGCTCACCCTGAACCGCCTCGACGCCGCGACCGGTGAAGTCACCGTCGTGGTGAGCGAGACCAGCACCAACCGGGTCGGCCCCACCCAGTTCATGTACGGCCTGCCGATCATCCGGGTGCTGGCCGACGAGGTGCTGTGGTTCTCGCAGCGCGACGGCTGGGGCCACCTCTACCGCTACGACCTGCACACCGGCGCGTTGCTCGGCCAAGTCACGTCCGGTTCGTGGCTGGTGCGCGAGATTCTGCACGTCGACGAGTCCGCGCGCGTCGTCTACTTCACCGCTTCCGGACTCGTGGCCGAAGATCCCTACCGCCGCACGGTTTGTTCGGCCGGCTTGGACGGCACCGGGTTCGCTCTGGTCACCGACGACACTCTGGACCACGTCGTCACGGTGTCGCCTTCCGGAAAGTACTTCGTCGACTCTGCGTCCACTGTGGACTCACCGCCGGTGACGTCGGTGCGCGACTGGTCCGGCCGCGTGCTGGTCTCGTTGGAGCGAGCCGACATCAGCCGGTTGCTCGACACCGGCTGGACCGCGCCGGAACGCTTCTGCGTCAAGGCAGCCGACGGTGTCACCGACATCTACGGCGTGCTGTACAAGCCGCGCGGCTTCGACCCGGCTGTTCGCTATCCGGTGGTCGACAACGTGTACCCCGGCCCGCAGGTCACGAGGGTCGACCCGTGCTTCGACCCCGGCGGCATGGGCATGGACGCGGAACCGTTGGCAGCACTCGGCTTCGTGGTCGTCGCCCTGGACGGACGCGGCACCCCGGGCCGCAGCAAGGCTTTCCTCGACGTCTCGTACGGCCACCTGGCCGACGCGGGAAGCCTCGACGACCATGTGGCGGCCTTGGCGCAGTTGGCTGCTTCGCGCCCGTGGATGGACCTTTCGCGCGTGGGCGTGATGGGCCACTCCGGCGGCGGGTTCGCGGCGGGGCGAGCGATGCTGGCGTTCCCCGAGACGTTCCACGCCGGTGTCGCGCTGTCCGGCTCGCACGATGCCCGGTACATCGGGCTGGGGTGGGCGGAGTCGTGCGACGGCGCTGCGAACCCCGAGGCTTGGGCCCGCGCGTCGAACGTCGAACTCGCGGACCGGTTGGCGGGCAAGCTGCTGCTGGTGCACGGCGAGCTCGACGACACGGTGCACCCAGACCACGCGCTGCGGCTGGCGGACGCTCTTATCGCTGCCGGCAAGGAGTTCGAGATGCTGATCGTGCCGGGCGCCGAGCACCTGTTCATCGACCGGCTGGCCTATGTGCGGACGCGCTGCTGGGACTTCCTGGTGCGCTCGCTGATGGGGGTCGAGCCGCCGGCCTACCGCCCGGCGCCGATCGCCATCGACCCCGAGGTTCTCGGCGAGATGGTCTGACGACCGCTCGGAAGGCCGACCACCCTTCGCCGACTCGGGCAGGGGTGGTCGGCTTCTTGGAAGCCTTCTAAATCCGCTTCGAGATCAGCGGGTACTCGACCACGAGCCCGTTCTGGTCGACCTTGATGTTCTGCTCGAACCCGCCGCTCTTGAACCGCACGACCGAGACGTCGTCCCCCACGGACACCGTGCGATAGGTCTGGGTCACGGCCTTCACCGACAGATCAGGCAGATTCACGCGCACGACGGGCAGCGCGTGCTCGCCCTCCTCGCGGTGCAGGCCCAGGCGCCGGATCGGGATGGCGTTGAACAGCACGGCGAACTGGACGTCGACGTCCAACGCGTCGTTGAACGTCTCGCGCTTGCTGCCCTGGCCGTGGTCCACGAGCCAGGCGCCGTCCTCGGTGCGGGACAAGGAGCACTGGCGCTCCTCCGAGACCGTGGCGGTGCGGAGCAACAGGCGGTTGACCTGGCCGCTCTCGCCCACGGAGACCTCGAAGGAGGCGTTGAACTGCTCGTCGGGGCCCGCGGCGACCAGGCGGCCGGTGGCGCGGAGGCGTTGGTCGCTGGAGAGAAGCAGGCGGACCTGCTCCAGCCGGGGCTCGTGGATGCCCTGCCAGGTGATCATCTCTGGCCTGCGGGCAGAAGGAGAGCGGGTCTCTCCGGTGGAGGTGACCCGCCCTGCGTCAGTGGCGTTGAAGGAGTTCACTCATCCACCTGGAAGGATGTCCTTGATCTTCTCGGCAACCGAGTCGACCTGGTCGTCGTGACCGAACTTGCCTGCGACGAAGTCCGCCGCGGCGTCCACGCCCTTGTCGACCTGCTCGTGGTGCTCCTCAGCGAGGTCCATGGCCTTGTTCTTGATCTCGTCGAAGTTCATGTGGTGCTCCTCCACTCCTGACGCAGGGTACCCGAGTGGGGCCCGCGTGGTGATAGCCGCGATCACGCTAACTCCGCCTGGACAAGTCGGCTCGGCGACACGGATGATGACCCCGCCGCCGCCTGGTCGGCCGCCGTCGCGGCCAGAACCAGGAGGACACGCCACATGACACGGCTCCTGCGTGGAGTTATGTCCGCTGTACTGCTGTTGCCGCTCGTCGTTGTCTCGTCGGCCCACGCCACAGCCGACACTCAGAGCTCCGACCTGGGCAAAGCCAAGTTCACGGTGACGAACACGGCCACGAGCGTCGCGGCCCGCAGTGACCGCCGGCCCGTCGCGGGCGGGGTCTACGACCGCAAGGCCGGAAAGACCTTCATCTCGTGGGCGGGTCAGTACGAGGACAGCTACGTCCAGACGTACGACCACCGCAAGTCCACCTGGTCCGCGCCCAACCGGGTCGCGGACGGGGACAAGGACTCGCACAACTACCCGACCATGGTGCAGGCCCGCGACGGGCACCTGCTGATCTTCCGCGGCATGCACAACGTCGAGCTGCGCATGTCCCGCTCGCCCCAGGCCAACTCGGCCGACGGCGTGTGGGAGGAGACGCTGATCTCCAAGAACGCGGCCACGTACCCGATGCCGTTCGTCACGCGCGACGGCACGATCTACGTCTTCTACCGCGAGACGACGCGCGACCTCGACCACGTGACGCCCACGGACACACGTCCGATGCTCTACGTGGCGTCCAAGGACAACGGCAAGACGTGGAAGACCTCCACGGAACTGACCGGCGACCGGTTCGCGATCGGGTCGACCTCCCGCGCGGACAACATGAACGAGATCTACATCGGTCAGCTGCGGCAGGAGGACAACGGCCGCGTGCGGATCGCGTACACGCTCGCTGGTGGTGGCACGGAAGGACATCTGCACGACCGCTACCACCGCAACATGTACTACGCGACGTTCGACCCGCGGAACCTGCACTTCTACTCGGCCGCCGGCAAGGATCTGGGCACCCAGATCGACGACGCCGACCAGGAGACGTACCTGAAGATCGCGGACACCCCGCTGACCCTGCCGAACGCCGTGAAGTCCCCCGACTACATCCAGCAGGTGGGCACGACGCTGGGCAGGCCGTTCGTCCTGTGGTTCATGGGCGATCAGGACAAGGGCCCACTGCACAACTTCATGTCCACTTGGAACGGTCGGAGCTGGGAGACCAAGGAGGTGGCACGGGGACTGCGCACCCGTGACATGGAGCAGATCGACCCGTTCACCTGGCGCGTGTACGCCACCGAGGACGGCAAGCCGAACGTGAACACCTACCTGGTGCGGTTCGGCTGCACGTGGACGCCGGAGACCGTCATCCCGACGGCCAAGCCGGTGCAGCGCGTCGAGATCGTGGAGAACTTCCGCGATCCCGCCCGCGCGATCTTCTCGGGTGCGTCGTCCGACCGGGACGTCGCGATCGCTGACGGAGACATCAGCGTGGCCGGCATCAGCCGCAGGTAAGAAGCTCGGAACGGCAAACGCCCCCAGGACCGGCGCGGACCCTGGGGGCGTTCGTCTAGGGGTGCTGATTACTCAGCAGCACCAGCCTTCTTGCGGCGCACGACGAACAGCGCACCGATACCGGCACCGACGAGCGCCAGGCCACCGACGAGCGGCCACAGGATCGACGCACCGGTCGACGCGAGGTCGTCCGTGCCGCCACCCGGAGCCGGGTTGTTCGTGGTCGTCGTGGTGGTGGTCGGAGTCGTGGTCTCCGGCGTGGTCGTGGTCGTGGTGCTCGGCGGCGTGGTCGGCTGCTCGCCGAGGACCCAGTCGGCCTTGGCGTCCTTGTCGACCTTGACCTTCGAGTCCTCCGCGATGACCAGCGACTGGGTCTTGTAGCTGTCGTCCATGGCGACGAACAAGCGGCCGGCGTGCAGCGTGGCCTCAGCGGAGACGTTCATCTTCGCCTCGCCCTTGGGGGCGTTCTCCGGCACGTTGACGTAGAACTCGGAGACCTTGTCGCCCTCGGGCTTGGTGGTCAGCTCGGCCTTGCCGGCCTTCTTCTCGACGTTGAGCGGCTTGCCGTCGGCGTCGGTGATGGTGACACCGTCCGGGAGCTCCGCGGTCAGCTTCAGCTCGGTCGCGGACGTGGTGACCGTGAACGGCCCGATCTTCTGGCCGGACTTGCCGGACTGCGAGGTCGGCTTGATGTCCAGCGTCGGCTTCGGCTGCACCTTGAGGTCCTGCGCCTGCTCGATCAGCTTCTTGTAGAGCTTGACGACGTCCGCGTCCGCTTCCTTCTTGCCGGAAGTCGCACCGGTGATCTCGATGCCGTCGCTGAAGTGCCAGATCGCGGCCTGCGTGGCAGCGATGGCTTCTTCCTCGTCGTAGTCGCCGTCGTACTTGTCGTCCAGCTTGTTCGTGTCGACGGTCGGGAACGAGTTGGTCAGGATCCAGAGGACCTTGCCGGCGTTCTCACCCTTGAACTTGGTGTTCGGGTTGGGGTGCTTGTCCCACTCGACTTCCTTGAGACCCTTGTTGTGGTCCAGGTTGGTCGGCAGCTCCACGCAGTACGCGAAAACCCTGCTGTTCTTGCCGTTCTCCTGCAGGTCGAGCGGGATGAGCCTGGTCCCGTACTCCTTCTCGTCCTTCGCGCCCGGCGGCAGGGTCGTCTTGTCGATGGTGACCGAGTAGCCGAACTTCTTGTCGGAGTCGGGCAGCTTGTCGTCCGGAACGGGCTTGACGATCACGTCAGCGGCCGCAGCCAGCGTCGACAGGGACAGAAGGGCGGTGGCGCCCAGCAGCGCAGCGCCGATCCTCAACCGGGAAGCCATGGGTCTCCTTGTTCGCTGAAGTTAGCCCGAACGCGTGGGAAGTCATTCGCCCGCCGGGACGGTCGGCACGCCGAGATCGACACTGAACCGACAGGAAGCGTCCGGGACACTAGCCGATCGAGTTACACCCGATGGAGTGAGGTATGAGGGCCGCTACAAACCGTACGTGACCAGCGGAAAGCTACCGAGGGTGTCCACAGTGGATAGGTCCGCGATGCATCAATTTTGTCAGGTGACGTTAGATTCGTTGCCCAACAGTTATCAATTGAGACGTTTCGCTACGGATGACCTGCGACAACGGTTCAGGCCTCACGCCACCAATTCGGTAACTTCCACCGGTCGAATGTCGCCGGGCCGCAGTGAAGTGCCGCGCAGGCACATCTCGCGGGGTTCCGGGCGGCGGCCGGTGAGAATCCACCGCGTGAGCCCGGCCAACTGGTAGGCGATCAGCGGCGGAACGGCGTCGCCTACGTGCCGGTAGGCGTTGCCGAGAATCGACACGTCGAACCTGAACTGGCGGGGAAAGCCCTGCAAGAGGGCCATCTCGCGGACCGTGCAGAGGCGATGCTGCTCTGGGTGGGCATAACGGCCGTTGCCGACGTGGCCGCATTCCCTCTTGATCGTCCGGGCCGGTTCGTCCCACCACATGCGGCCGTAGACGTCCGGGTGCGAACCCCAGTTCTGCTCTTCGACGATCCTGCGTTGTGCAGGATTCAACAACTCCGCGGTATCGGGTGACCTGAGCAGATCCGCCCACGAGCCACCGTTCGCGGGAATTGCACGCATTCGTTCGAGACTGCGGTCCTGGGAAAAGGTCGGCGACACGTGAATGGGGTCTTCCAGGTCGGCCACGCCGGCCTCGATCCGGGGCAGCTTGCCGATCGCGCGCCTGACCGTGATCGCGGACGGGCGGATCACCCGGCCGTCCCACAGGTCGTCGAGCGTGAGCAACGGCAGACCGGCGTCGACGGCCACCATCAGCGTCCGCTCGCGCAGTTGCGGCAACCCGAACTTGGACAGCATGTGCGTGCCACCGGCGACCGAGTAGCCGAGGCTGGTCAGGTCCTGCGCCAGGCTGTCGAAGTGGTGGCGTTGCTTGCCTTTGACGAGCTCGCGGGCGTTCTCGACGAGCACGACCTTCGGGCGCAGTTCCTGGGCGTAGACCGCGATCCGGCCGACCAGCGAGTTCCGCGGGTCGTCGACCAGGTGGTTCTGGGCGGTGATGCGGCTGAAGCCCGAGCACGGCGGGCACGCCAGCAGCACGTCGAGCTGGCCCCGCTGCAGGCCCCAGACCTCGCGCAACGCCGACGGCGACACCTTCGAGAGGTCGACCTCCAACGGGTCGACGCCGATGTTCGCGCGGTACGTGTCGTTGCAGCGCAACGAACCCAAGCGGGAAGACGGCTTGCCGATCTGCGCGTCAGCGGCACCGACGACCCGGAAGTCGCGGTGGGCGTGGAAGCCGAAGCTCATGCCGCCCGCACCCGAGAAGATGTCGGCCACCGAGAAGGACACCACGAGATCGTACGGGCGAGGCTCCGAGGACCCTTCCCTGACATCCCGTACCTTTCCGCCCTATGGAGCTGCCGCGTGCGTGGCAACGGCCTGACCCGTTGCGTGGCCTCGACAGGATTTCCTGGGTCGAGGTCTACGACGGCCGAGGTGGGGCCGGTCGCGTGCCTCGTCTGCTCCGCTCGCTCATGGACCCCAGCGCCGACGTGCGCCTCGACGCGCTCAGCTCGTTGGCGGACCGACTGCTGACCGACGACACGGTCTCCGAGGCCTCGTTCTGCGCCGTGCCGTACCTGGTGGAGCTGGGGGCGTCGTACAAGGTCGCCGGGGACGTGCGGGACCGGGTGATCTTCCTGCTGGCCGCCATGGCGTTGGCGGGCAAGGGGTTCACCGAGGACGGACGGCGCACGCACCGCCGGTGGAACGCTCTGGGCCGCGAACTCCCCCGCACGGCACCCGACTGGCTGACCCAGACCCGGCACGCCGTCGCCCAGGGCGCTCCGAAGATCTTCGAGGCGCTGGCGTCCGAACGGGTGGCGTGCCTGGTGGCGCTCGCATGCGCGGTGCCGGAGAAGCAGCCCGCGTTCGTCATGGGGCTGATGCAGGACATGGTCGAGCTGCCGGGCGAGGAGATGCTCGCCGACGCGGCCGAGATCGCCGTGGCGCTGCTGAAGCGCTCGCCCGAGTTGCTGGGTGTGGACCTGCCCCGGCCGAAGGTGCTCGGCGAGGGGCTGGTGCGTCCGGCGCACCAGCCACGCGAGGTCGCCGCGGCGTTGATGGGCTACCGGTTCGCCCTCATCTCCGCGTACGGCGACGAGGGCGCCTGGTAGACCGTCCTAAGCGGTCACAGCCTCTTCGATGATGCTCTGCTCGAGCTGGGCCTCGTCCTCGACGGCGATCGCGGGTTCCAGAGCACCGAGGCCCGTCCCCCACTCCTGGTCCGCCAGTGCGAACGCCGCGACCGTCAACGCCGCCACGGGCGCGCCGACCGGCATGTTCTCGCGGTGCAGGTCGAGGTCCAGGCGTCCACCGATCGGCGACGGGCTCAGCCGCAACGTCGCGTGCGCGGGCTCCTCGGGGTGCGCCAGCCGGCACGCCCAGCCCGTGAAGATCACGCGGCGCTCGTCGACCTGGGTCGGCTGCACGGCACGCACGTTGGCGCCCACCGCACCCGAACGCAGGTTGTCCGCCGCCTGCAGGACGAGCTCCTCGAACCGCATGGAGGAGATGCCGAGGTCCCAGCCCGCGACCAGGGCGACCTGCACGAGCGCGAGGGGCAGCGACGGGACGGCGTCCTCGAAGCAGACCATCGCGCCGCCGTAGCGGGTGTTGATCTCGGTCGGCAGGAAGCCGTCCTCGGTCGCGATGCCGTCCAGCGTGAACGTGCCGCGGTAGCCGACGGTCTCGCGCAGGTGCTCGCCGACGCGGCGGGCCAGGTTGCGCATCTCGTCGCGGATCCACACGGGCGGGTCGTAGTACGACGCGCAGCCCGCGTAGAGGAACTTGGCCTGGCCCTGGCGGCGCGGCACGACCATCTCGATCGGACGCAGCACCGCGGTGCCGTCGGGGAACACGATGCCGTGCACGCTCACCGGAATGCCTTCCAGGAACGGCATGACACGCACCTGCTCGCACTTGGGGGCGAGCACTTCGTAGGCGTCCTTAGCCTCCTCGTACGTCCGCACGCGACGCACGAAGTTGGCACCGCCGTTGATCGCGGGGCCGTCACCGGACCAGACGACGCCGGCGCCGCGGTCGAGGATCTCCGAGGCGCCCCAGAGGCGTTCGAAGTCGAGGTCGAACACCATCGCGGGCGCGCGGCGGGCCGACAGCTCGTCCCACAGCGCGTCGATGGTGGTCTTGTTCTCCAGCTCGGCCCACTTGTGCTCGCGCGCGTTGAGCACGGGACGGCCCTGGAAGGTGCCGATCTCGTTGTAGGGCGTGCTGATCACGAGGGCTTCGGCCTCGGGGTCGAAGTCCTCGAGGATCGCGCGGACCTCGGCACTCGGCTTGGTCAGCAGCTTGCCCAGGCGGCGCTGTTCGACGGCGACGAAGCCGCCCTTGATGCCCAGCGAGACCCACCTGGCGATCACCGAGTCATGCAGCGGGGCATGATCGTCGGTATCCAGCACGAGCGTATGGCGAGCACCGAGCGCATGAAGCTCATGCGCGCGCTTCGCCAAACGCGTACCGCCGGCCAGCACTACCAGCCGGTCACCAAACAATCCGCCCAGGCGCTCGTTGAGCGCTGCGAAGACATGATCCATCGCCGAGAACCCGCTTTGAGAGAAGCAGAGGATGCGCCGGCGATCGCCGGGTGACGCGTAGCGTAGAGCCACCCGGTATGCGTGTCGAAGCACGGTCCGGCAACGGCCGGATGAATCTTGCGGCAGGCCCGCGGGAGCGGGCCTCACGGCAAGTGGATCAGTGGATGATCTAGGTGCGCACTAGGCGCGTGCCGCGTCCCGAAGGACCTGGTCAACGCGGTTGAGGAAACTGCGCCTGGGGTTGATCGCCTGGAGCGGTGCGGTGAGCTCGGTCGACTGAGGTGCGGGTGCGGCTCCCACGATCTCGGCCACGTTGCGGAGGAACTCCTGCCGCTTGAACTCGTGCACGACCACGTCGTGCAGGAGTCCGGCGATGCTTGTGTGCACAGCGCGATGGGGGTAACTCACTCGTGTGTTATCGGCGCAACCTCCGTCGACCTTTAGGGTCAACTTGTGCGAGTTCTAGTGACCGGTGCCACTGGGTATGTAGGCCGTGCCGTGGTGCGTGAGCTGCAGGTTCACGGGCATGAACCTGTTTTGTCCCGTCAGCGGGTGTCCGAGCCGTTCGGGTCGATCGACGCCGACGCCGTCATCCACCTGGCCGGTGCCGCCCGCGTGCGGGAGTCGTTCGAAGATCCACTTTCGTACTACGCGACGAACGTGGGCGGGACGCTGAACCTGCTGAAAGCGTTGGAGGGGCAACGATTCCTGCTCGCATCGACTTCCGGGGTCTACCGGCCGTCCGCCGACCCGCTGACCGAGTCGTCAGTCCGGGACCCCTCCTCTCCGTACGCGGCGTCGAAGGCCGCCGCTGAAGATCTTGTGGCGTGGGCGGCGCGGTCCGGGCGGATCGGGGCGAGCACGCTGCGTTTGTTCAACGTCGCTGGAGGTGGTGACACCGACACCACTCGGGTGATCACCCGAGCAGTGGCTCTCGCCGCCGGGACCGTGGACGGGATGGACGTCTACGGCGACGGGACGGCCGTACGCGATTTTGTGCACGTGCGGGACGTTGCGCGCGCGTTCGTCGTCGCGCTGGAGGCCTGCACGGTGGGCTCGGCCGCGGTCTACAACGTCGGGGCCACGCCCGCGTCCGTCCGTGACGTTCTGGAGGCCGTCGCCGAGGTGTCGGGCCGGCCTGTGGACGTGACGTGGCGGCCCGCGCATCCCAGTGAGGTGCGGGTGCAGCGGGCGGACGTGTCGCGGTTGCGCGCGTTGGGCTGGGAACCCTCCTACTCGGCGCTCCTGGACATCGTCAAGGACCAGTGGAGCGCTTCGGCACCTGCACCCGGTCCAGGTCCTTCGCGATGACGATCTCGCCGCCGAACTCCTGCGCGGCTTCCGCGTGGAACTCGGCGGGGTCCTCGTAGCGCTGGGAGAAGTGGGTCAGGACCAGCTTGCGGACCTTGCAGTCCTGCGCGACGCGGGCGGCCTGCTGGGCGGTGAGGTGGCCGTGGTCGCCGGCGAGCTTGGTGTCGCGGGCGAGGTAGGTCGACTCGATCACCAGCATGTCGGCCTGGTCTGCGAGCTCGTAGACGTTGTCGCACAGGCGGGTGTCCATGACGAACGCGAACTTCTGGCCTTTGCGGGGTTCGCTGACGTCTTCGAGCCTGATGCCGTCGAGCTCGCCCTGCTGCTGGAGCGTGCGGACCCGCGGGCCCTGGATGCCGTGCTCCGCGAGCTTCTCCGGGAGCATCCGGTGGCCGTCGGGTTCGACCAGGCGATAACCGAAGCTGTCGATGCCGTGGTCGAGCCGGTACGCCTCCAGCCTGCCGAACTTGCCGGTCGCTATTTCGCCGTCGTCGTCGACCGGCTCTTCCTTGATGTCCGCGGCGTCGTAGAAGGCGCTGGCGTAGCGGAGACGTTCGAAGAAATGGGCGCCGCTCTTCGGGAAGTGGGCGTGGACGGTGTGCGGGACACGGTCCAGGGAGAGCCTCTGGACGATGCCCGGCACGCCCAGGCAGTGGTCGCCGTGGAAGTGCGTGATGCAGATTCTCGTGATGTCGCTCGCAGCGGCGCCGGAGCGGAGCAGCTGGCGCTGGGAGCCGTCGCCCGGGTCGAAGAGGAAGCCCTCGCCGTCCCACCTCAGCAGATAGCCGTTGTGGTTGCGCTGGCGCGTGGGAACCTGGCTGGCCGTTCCCAGGACGATCAGTTCCCGGACTGTCACACCATGACGTTAACGTCTGTCCCATGCAGAGCGTGGAAGTGGCGGCGTCGTGGCCTGTCCCGAACGTTGCGGTGGCGGTCGTGTCCGGCGGCGCGGTGGTGGGCTCGCTGGGTGATCAGCAGCGCGTGTTCCCGCTGGCGTCGGTGACGAAGCTGCTGACCTCCTACGGGGTGCTGGTGGCCGTTGAGGAGGGTGCCGTCGAGTGGGACCAGCCCGCCGGCCCGGAGGGCTCGACCGTCCGGCACCTGATCTCGCACACGGCCGGGTACGCGTTCGACAAGGCCGAGGTGCAGGCCGCGCCCGGCACGCGCCGGATCTACTCGAACGCGGGTTTCGACGTGCTGGCTTCTTTTGTCGGCACGGCTTGCGAGATGCCGTTCGCCACTTATCTGCACGAGGCCGTGTTCGCGCCTTTGGGGATGAGTTCGTCCGCTCTGGTCGGCTCTGCCGGAGCCGGCGCCGAGTCGTGTGCCGCGGATCTGGCTTTGTTCGCGGCCGAGCTGTTGTCGCCGAAGCTGGTTTCCGCCTCACTGGTCCACGAGGCGACTTCGGTGGTGTTCCCGGGGCTGAATGGCGTTCTGCCCGGATATGGGATGCAGAAGCCGAACGACTGGGGTCTCGGGTTCGAGATCCGTGACGGCAAGTCGCCGCACTGGACCGGACTGTCTTTCTCACCCAGGACTTTTGGCCACTTCGGGCAGTCCGGCACTTTCCTGTGGGTCGATCCCGAGATTTCCGCTGCCTGTGTCGCTTTGACGGATCTGCGTTTCGGGCCGTGGGCGGTCGAGGCCTGGACGCCGTTCTCCGACGGCGTCCGCGCAGAACTCAGTCAGCGAGCCTGAGGGCGAGCTGCCGCAGGACTTCTTTCACGTCGGCGTCCTCGCAGTCGTTCTCGTACGCCTGCGCGACGCCGTGGAAGGCGTAGAGCAGCCCAGCGGTGAACCAGCCGAACTGCCCGAGCACCTGGTCCATGGCCTGCTTGAGAGCCTGCGCGCCGGCCTCGTTCAGTTCGCCGTCGACCTTGACCTCGTAGCTGAACACGCCCTCCTGCAACGACTTGAGGGCCGTGCGCAGGTAGTCGCCCGACTCGTCGGCGCCGTAGGTGAGCGTCAGGACGCCGAGCGCCCGCTGCATGATCTCCCGCTGGTCCACGCGGCCACTCTGCCCGCTTCCCGCGTGTGCGTCACGTTCTGACGCCCCAACGCACCCACGCCGTGTCCTCGGGCTCGAGCCGTTCCTCGAAGGCCTCGGCGATGCTGTCGACGTCCCACACGTCGTTTTCCAGGACGGGTGCCTTCGGTGACGTCTGGGCCATGACGTGCAGCCGCCCGTGGGCGAACCGGATGAGCTGGCCGGTGATCTTGGCCGCGCGGTCGCTGAGCAGGTACGTGACCAGCGGCGCGATCGTCTCGGGCGGTCCGCCGGGGACGGCCTTGGAGTCGGCCGCCGACATCCGCGTCCAGGCGATCGGGCACACGGCGTTGACCCTGATGCCCAGGTCGTGAAGCTCGGCCGCCGCCCCCGCCGTGATGCTCGCAACGGCCCCCTTGGACGCCGAGTAGGTCAGCGCGGACGGCTGGCCCACCATCGCGACCGAGCCGAGGTTGACGATCGACCCGCGCCGCATGCTCTGGACGGCGGCGTTGGTGCAGTAGAGGGTGCCGAGGACGTTGACCTCGATGAGCTCGCGCATCTTCGCGGGGTCGTCCAGGCCGATGGCCGCCTGGTACCTGATGCCCGCGTTGTTGACGAGCCCGTCGATCCGCCCGAACGCGGCCGTGCACGTGTCGATCATGGCCTGGGCCTGGTCGGGATCCGTGACGCTGCCGGCGCTGACGACCGCCCTGCCGCCCTTGAGGGTGATGAGCTCGGCGACCTGCCTGGCGAGCGGCTCGTCGACGTCGTTGATCACCACGGCGGCACCGCTGCGGGCGGCGTGAGTGGCGAACGCCCGGCCCAAACCCTGCCCGGCACCGGTGATGACCACGGCCTTGCCCGCCAGAATCGCCATACTTCGAGTGTGGCCAAGACGCGTGTGCGCGCGGTCCGTCACGTCGCCGAAAGGCCTCTGTCCGCGCCGAACGGTGTACGCGGAACGACGACCGGTCGTCGCGGATCCCAAACCGGTTTCCGCAGATCAACCACTGTGGAATCGATTGCTTCCGATCTTTGTCGGCAGTAGAAAAATGAGCGGAACTCGTGGTGCCGGACTGGCATCGTGCTCGCTGTGGAGACGCTGCGGATGATCAAGGGGGACGCGACGAGCCCCCAGGCCAAGGGGCCGAAGATCGTCGCGCACGTCTGCAACGACCTCGGCGGGTGGGGCAAGGGTTTCGTGCTGGCGGTGTCGAAGCGGTGGCCCGAGCCGGAGCGCGCCTACCGCGAGTGGCATCGGGGCCGGGCGGGCAATGACTTCGGGCTCGGGGCCGTGCAGCTGGTCCAGGTGAGGGCGGACACCTGGGTGGCGAACATGGTGGGACAGCGGGGTACCCGCACGGGGAGCAAGGGACCGCCGGTGCGGTACGACGCGATCGAACGGTGCCTCGTCGCGTTGACCGAGCACGCCACGCGCCTCGGGGCGAGCGTGCACATGCCGCGCATCGGCTGCGGGCTGGCGGGCGGCCGGTGGGAGCGGGTCGAGCCGCTCATCGCGGAAACCCTGCTGGCGCACGACGTCGCCACCACGGTGTACGACTTCGACTAGGGCCGGTACTGCCACGGGCCCGAGGTGTTCCTGATCATCACGAATCCCCCTCGTGGTGCGTGCGCCGCCCGTTTGCGGCGCACGCACACCTCACCAGCGAGGATCTTGTTCAGGCCCGGGTCTGGACAGGGCTGGACAAAGCTGGACGGTCACAGCTCGGCGAGGGCCGCCCGCAGCCGTTCCGCCGCCGGCACGCCGATCGCCTCGTACCGCTCCAACGCCTGGCGCCAGTGCCGTTTCGCGCTCACCGCGGCACCGGTGGCCCTGGCGACGGTGCCGAGTCCTTCCAGCGCCCGCGCCTCCTCCAGCCGGTAGCCGTGTTCGGTGGCGAGGGCCAACGCCTCGTGGTGCGCCTCGCGGGCCCCGGGCTGGTCGCCGGACAGGGAGCGGGCGAAGCCGAGGTGGTTGAGCACCTCGGACTGCAGTGACGCGTCGCCCACCTCGCGGCACATCCGCAGCGCCTCCTCGTACCGCGGGATCGCGAAGCCGTGCTCGCCCTTCGCGACGTGCACCGAGCCGAGGAACTTGACCACGAACGCCTCGCCGACGCGGCTGCCCAGCGCCTGGTAGGCGGCCAGTGCCTCCTCGAACATCAGCAGCGCCTCGCCGTGCTCGCCCAGCTGGTTGAGCACGTTGCCGAGGTTGGTCAGCGCGTGGGCCTGGCCGAGCTGGTCGCCGAGCGTTTTGAACGTCTCCAGCGCCGCACGCTGGTTGGTCAGCGCGCGGCTGAGCTCGCCCCGTTCTTCCAGGGTGACACCGAGGTTCAGCAGTCCCATCGCGAGGTGCTGCGGCCGGCCGAGGTGCCTGAGCAGCTCGATGGACTCCTCGTGGGCTTCGATCGCCTCGTCGAACCGGCCGAGCGAGCTGAGCGTGATGCCGATGCTGCTCAACGTGCCGGCCTGGCGTTCGCGGTCGTCCAGCCGGCGCCAGACCTCCGCGCTCTGCCGCAGCCAGTCGAGCGACTCGAGCTGCCTGCCCGTCACCTCGGCGGCGATGCCGAGGTTGCGCAACGCCTCGCCTTCGCCCGCCAGATCCCCGTCCGCCCGCGCGGTGGAGAGCTCCAGGTGGTGCATGCGCATCGCCTGCGGGCCGCGGGAGGTGGTTTCGAGGTGCCGCTTGGCCGCGTGCGCCAGGCGCCGCGCCTTCTGCCCCAGCCCCGTGCCGGCGGCGAGCTCGACGACCTCGACCACGTTGTCCGCCTCGGCCGTCAGCCACGCCCGTGCGGTGTCGGCGTCGGTCAGCCAGGACACCTCCGGCCGTTCCGCCGAATCGGCATGGTTGGGGTAGACGAGCGCCAGCGCCGCGGTGTGCGCGTCGATGTAGTGGTCGATCAACCGTGCGGCGGCCTCCGGCTCGTCAGCGAGTTCCCTGCTGTAGGCGCGGAGGAGGTCGTGCATCTCGTAGCGACCGTTGCCCTGCACCAGGTTCGCGCTGATCAACAGCTCGACGCGCAACGCGGCGTCGGCCAGGCCGGTGCTCGTGAGGGCCGCCGCCAGTGGAATGTCGAAGTCGCGGCCGGGATGGTGCCCGAGCAGGCGGAAGAGTTCGGCTGCCTCGGGCCGGAGCTGCCGGTACGACCACAGGAACACCGCGCGCACCATGCTGCGCGGATCACCGCTGCTGTCGAGCAGGTCGAGACGTTCGGCCCGCAGATCACGGACGACCTGCGCCAACGGCTCGTGCCGCGCGAACTCGGCCGCGATCCGGATCGCGAGCGGCAGCCGGGCGCACAGCTCCGCGAGCTCGATCGCCGCCTGCCGCTCGTAGTAGACGCGTTGCCCCAGCAGGCTGGTGAGCAGCTGCAGGGCCTCTTCCAACGTCAGCACGTCGAGGTCGAGCCGATGCGCCCCGTCCACCACCGCCAGCCCGGTGAGCGCGTCCCGGCTGGTGACCACCGTGAAGCACGACTCCGTCCCGGGCAACAACGGCCGCACCTGTTCCGCACTGCTCGCGTTGTCGAGCACGAGCAGCACCCTCTTGCCGTTCAGCACCGACCGCAACAGCCCGGCCCGCTCGTCCAGCCCCTGCGGCACCTCGCTGATCCCCAAGGCCCGCAACAACGTCAGCGCCGCATCCGCCGCCGACACCGGCGCCCCGACGTCGTAGCCGCGGAGGTTCAGGTAGAGCTGCCCGTCGGGGAACTCCTCCGCGATGCGGTGCCCCCAGTGCACCGCGAGCGCCGTCTTCCCCACACCGGGCGTGCCCGCGATCGCCGACAGCAACACGGTCCTCGCCGGCCGCCGCACCAGCTCGTCGAGCTCCCGGATCTCGGCCTCGCGCCCGGTGAACGCGGTGACGTCCTGCGGCAACTGCCGGGGCTTGGACGTCTGCTGGGGTTGCTTGCTCGAATGCTCGTGCGCCGCGACCCGGTCCCACGCATCCGCCCACAGCCGTTGATCAGCGTTCGTGCCTCCCAGCGCGATGACGATCCGGTCCAGCACCTCGGCTGGCAACAGCGTCTGCCCAGTCAGGTACGTGTGGACCGTCGACCGGGGCACCTCGATCCGCTTGGCCAGATCAGCCAGCGACACCCTCGTGCGCCCGCTGCCCCGCGCCGCGTTGCCCCGCAGCACCTCGAGCTGACGAACCAGGTCAGCCCGCGTCTTCACCTGCTCAGGATCCCCGCCCACACGCCCTCCCCTGCGTGACGACTACATCCAGAACGTATACGCCGAGGCCAGCCGGCCCGTTGCCCGAGCATGCCGGACGGGGAACCTGGATGGCCGTATCGTGCTTCGCTTGGATCGCTGCCTGCTGGAGGTAGACCGTGTCCGGGTTGCGGTGGGAGGACTTCGAGGATTCAGCGTTCGAGCGAGTGGTCGAGGAACTCATCTCGCGGGAGCACGACGGGGCTACGTCCATCGACGGCGGAACCGACGTGCGGTGGGCCGGTCCGGACGGCTTGGTCATCTTCGAGTGCCGGAAGTTCACCCAGGTAGCGGGTCCGCAGCAGCGCCAGATCCAGGAGTCGCTGGCGCGGGCCGCCGAGCACCGTCCAAGCCGGTGGATCCTCGTCGTACCAACGGATCTCACGCCGGGCCTGCACGCGTGGTTCACCGAACTCGGCGCTGAGCACGACTTTCCGCTGGAGTGGCGAGGTCGCACCTGGCTCGACGAGCGGATGGCCGTCAACTCCGACCTCGCGGGAAGCACTCACAACGAACTGGTGGCAGGTTCCGCTGAAAACGTGGTCCAGGCAGGCGTAGTTCATGGAGGAGTGCACTTCTACGCGCGGCAAAGGTGGGCAGCACTCTTCGCAGTCGTCGCCACACTCGCGCTCGGCGTTGTAGTCGTAAAGCTGTTCACCCCGTCGTCCTCCGACACGCCGGCAACATGTGAGGACATCGGAAACAAAAGGCGAGGTGTACGCGACCCGGTCTGGTACGAGCCGTTCAAGAACGCGTACGAACGAGGTGGCTCGGCAGCGGCCTTGGGTTGCCCGATCACGGAGGACCCCTCGGGTTACGTCCACCCCTGGGCCAAGGGAATGAGCCAGGACCTGGCTGGTGGCAGAGCCGGCCAGGCGCGAATCATGACCCTCAAGGACCCTGACCGGGTGTTCATCATGCAGGGCGACTACTTCCAGGCATATACCTTCGGCAAGAACTTGGGCGACAAGGTCCTGGGCGTCAATGCCGCGCAACACATGGGCTACCCCGTTTCAGACCTCAAACCGTGCGGCAACGCCGAAGTCGCCTTGCTGGACGAAGCCGAGTTCACCGTCGCCGGCAGCGTCCAGACTCCGGGCGCCATGGTCACCAACGCCAAGACCGGCAAGCTCGTCTGGATTCCCAAGGACATCTGGCAGCGCTACAAGGCAATCGGCGGACCGCGAGGAAGGCTAGGACGACCAGTCGGCACCGCGACGGAACGGCCGACCGGCCTCCTGCAGTACTTCGAACACGGCTACCTGACCACGACCAGCGGCGTGGCCAGAACGGACGTCGAGGAGCGCGGGGAGCCCGAACCGGCACCGAACGTCACGGTGGACGACTGCATGAGCTGAGACGGCGGCCGAGAGGTCAACAGCGGTCACAATACGATCAGAGCCCCTGTGGAAACTTCTCCACAGGGGCTCTGAGCTTGCGCGCTCGACAGGATTCGAACCTGTAACCTTCTGATCCGTAGTCAGATGCTCTATCCGTTGAGCTACGAGCGCAGGTATTCAATTATAACCGATCCCCTAGAGGCTCGGCCTTGCGGAGGCTCCGGGATTTGAACCCGGGATGGGGGGTTACCCCAAACCGCATTAGCAGTGCGGCGCCATAGACCAGACTAGGCGAAGCCTCCCGGGACCATCCTTGGCCACGACGCATAGGTTACACAGGTCCTCAGCCGAGTTGCAAAACGCCCCCCTCGAACCGTGGAACGCGCTGGTCAGGGCACGTTCGGAAGGGTCGGGAGGGGCGTTAAACGCCTGTTCACCAGAGCGGGAGTGACCTAGATCATCCCGAGGCGAGTTCCAGGAACGGTTGGAGGGACTCGGGATTGCGCAGTGCGCCGCGGCTGACGGCTAGATCCGGGTCGGCGCCGGCGAGGATCTTCTTCACCGGGACCTCGCACTTCTTGCCGTTCAGGGTCCTGGGGATCTCGGCCACGGCCACGAAGCGGTTCGGGACGTGGCGTGGGGACAGGGATGAGCGCAATTCCTGGCGCAGCAACGGTTCCACGTCGGCCAAAGTCACGCCGTCGAGCACGACGAAGCAGAGCAGTTCGCCCTCGGAGACACCTGAGGTGTCGATGACGAGCGAGTCGACCACGCCCGGAATGGACTCGACGACCCGGTAGAACTCCGAGGTGCCCATGCGGACGCCGCCTCGGTTCAGGGTCGAGTCGGAGCGGCCGTAGATCACCGCCGAGCCTCGTGGGGTGATGCGGATCCAGTCGCCGTGGCGCCAGATTCCCGGGTAGGTGTCGAAGTAGGCGTCGCGCAGACGGGAGCCGTCGGCGTCGCCCCAGAAGAAGACCGGCATGGACGGCATCGGCGCCGTGATCACGAGTTCGCCGACGGCATCGTCCAGCGCCACACCGGCCTCGTCGTAGGCGTAGATGGCTGCACCGAGGGCGCGGCAGGAGAGTTCGCCCAGCCAGACCGGGCGGTCGGGCGAGGCGGCCACGAAGGCCGTGCAGAGGTCGGTGCCGCCCGAGACCGAGGCGATCTGGACGTCCTTGCCCACGGCGGAGGCGATCCAGCGGAAGCCTTCGGGCGTCAGAGGTGCGCCGGTCGAGCCGACCACGCGCAGGCCCGTCAGGTCGTAGCGGGTGGACGGCTCGAGGCCCTCTTTCAGGCAGGACTGGACGTACGGGGCCGAGGTGCCGAAGTAGGTGACGCGGTGCTGTTCGGCCAGGTGCCACAACGTGTTCAGCGAAGGGAACGCCGGGCTGCCGTCGTACAGGACGATCGTGGTGCCCACCAGCAACCCGCCGACCAGGTAGTTCCACATCATCCAGCCGGTGGTGGTGAACCAGAAGAAGCGGTCGCCGGGGCCGAGGTCGCTGTGCAGGGCCAGCATCTTCAGGTGCTCGACCACGATGCCGCCGTGGCCCTGGACGATGCCCTTGGGCAGGCCCGTCGTGCCGGACGAGTAGAGCACCCAGAGCGGATGGTCGAACGGCACCGGCGTGAACTCCAAAGCCGCGCCGTCGAACGAAGCCACCAGTTCGGAGAACGAGTGCGTGTCCGGCAGCGAGGCGCCGTTGTCCAGGTAGTCGATCAGGACGGTCGCGCGCAGCGACGGGATTTGCGAGCGGATCTCCTCGACCACCGGGCGGCAGTCGAAGGACCGTCCGTTGTAGACGTAACCGGCGACGGCGACGAACACCGTCGGGGAGATCTGGGTGAAGCGGTCGGCCACCGCTCGGGCACCGAAGTCCGGGGAGCAGGACGACCACGTGGCGCCCAGCGAGGCGGCCGCCAGGAAGGCGATGAGGGCTTCGGGGGCGTTCGGGACGAGTGCCACCACCCGGTCTCCCTCGGAGACGCCCAGGGAGGCCAGCGCGGCCCGGAAAGCTGCCACTCGCGAGCGCAGGGTGCCGAACGTCAGCGACGAGGTGAGGCCGTCCTCGCGGTGGAAGATCACGGCGAGGTCGTCGTCGGCTCCACGGCGCAGGGCGTGCTCGGCGTAGTTCAGGGTCGAACCCGGGAACCACTGGGCGCCCGGCATGTCCGAGGACCCCAGCACCCGCGTGGGAGGCGTGTGGAACTGGACGTCGAAGTACGAAGCTATGGCGCCCCAGAACCCCTCGAGGTCGGAGACGGACCACTCCCACAGCGACTCGTAGTCGGCAAACGAGTGGCCACGGTCAGCGAGCCACGACCGGAAGGCGGTCATCCCGTTGTCCCTCGTGGGGTCGGGGCGCCACAGCAGTTCGACGTCGGTGTCGGTCATGCCCCATGTCTAGTTGAGGCAGAACCGCACGTCCATGTGTGATTGGTGGACAGGACGTCCACCATCGGTGTGGAACTATCCCGCCGCGAGCAGCTCGTCGACGGCGCTGGTCAGCCGCGACGCGTCGGCCGGGGCCAGCACGAGCCAGCCGTCCTGCCTGCGCAGGAGGTAGCGGCCCTCGCGGGTGTCCAGCCAGGACACCGAACGGCCGGTCGGGCGGGGCACGCCGTCGCGGTTGCGGGCGGTGAGGCCCAGCTCGCCGCCGCCGATCCGGGACGTCACGATGCGCATCAGCGTGTGGGCCTCGGGCTCGCGGATGCCCGCGTCGCGCAGGACGTCCAGGAACGCCTGCTTGCCCTCCTGCTCGCCTGCTTTGCCCGCGCGCACGTAGTCGTCCCAGCGCACGTTCACGGAACGGCCGGTGCCGGGCGAGAGGCCTGGCAACGATGACACCGTGGCCGAAGCCAGCGCGTTGGGGCGGAACGGGTACAGGTGCACCTCGTTGTTCACGCGTGCGGCGAACGCACCGCTCCAGCCCGCGCAGGCGATGCCGCGGGCCAGTTCGGTTCCCTTGAAATAAGCGATTTCCAGAGCACGGTCGAACTCGCCGAGACCGCTCACCAGCGCCCGCAGGTCCGGGTCCGGGCGGTGCACGGTGCCCAGCCCGCGGGCGTAGAGCGCCTGCGAGCTCTCTTCGACGAGACGCTGCCGCGCCGCTCGGGTGGCGCCCACGTGGGGCGTCCCGAGCGGCACGACGCGGTCCTCGCCGTGCACGGCCTGCCACAGCAGGAAGAACTCCTGCGAGCTCACCGTGAACTGGCGTTCACTCACTGACCGATCACCGGCGGGGCCGCCTTGCGGTCCAGGCCGAAGACGTTGTCGTCCTCTTCCAGGTAGCTCGCGCTCTTGTGCTCGCGCTCGTCGTCACGGCCCTGGCCCGCCGCGGGAGCACCGGCCATCGGCGCGCCACCCATCGCGAGCGGGTTCTGGAACGCCCTGGTCTGGTTGCCGGGCGTGGACGCCGCGGCCGCGGCGGCAGCACCCGCGCCGGCACGCTCGTTCACGCCGGCCATGCCACCCGATGCGGCAGCGCCACCGGCACCGCCTCCACCACCGGCTGCGCCCTGGTTACCGGAGTTCTGCCCGAAACGGCCGGGCATCATGCCGCCGGTGAAACCACCGCCGCCTCCGCCACCACCACCGGTGCGGACACCGGCTCCACCGCCGTAGCTGCGCGACGAAGACGTGTTGGTGTTGCTGTGGTTGACGCCACTGGCCGTGGTCGTGACCGGGCCACCGGCGCCACCGGCCGACGTGTTGTCCGTCGGGGTGCGGCCGCTGAGGTCGCCGCCGCCGAGCGTCGGGGTGTTCGGGTTGACCGGGTTCACCGGAGGCGTGAACTGCGCGGGCACCGTCTGGTCGACCGCCGCCGAGTTGCGCTGGAACGCCGCCATCACGTCCGCCGCGAGACGGTGCGAGGCGTCGTTGGCCGCAAGGGTCTCGACCGGGCTGGCACCGACGGTCTCGAAGCCGCTGAACTCGCCGGGCAGCGTCCGCACCAGGCGCGGGTCGCGCTTCAGGCTCTCGACCCCGCCGAAAGCGGCAACCCCGTCGATCGTCGACAGCCTGTCCGCGGCGCGCAGCACCGGCCGCGGTGCGACCGGGTCCACCGGCACCGGCGGGACCGGCTCCTTGGGAGGCGGCGGCATCGCGGCACGGGCGGCCTCGACGTTGGTGGTCTCCGTCGTGATCGCCGCCGACACCTTGTGCGCGTAGTTCGACGTGTCGTCGACCCAGTTGGTGACCTCGGTCAGACCGTCACGGGCCAGGCGCGCCGACTCGCTGTTCCAGCCGACGGACGAGTCCTCGACGGCCTTGAGCAGGTTCGCCCGCACGCCCGCGATGTCCTCGCCGATCTTCTGCCAGTTCGTCGCGGCGGCCTGGGCACCGGCGAGGTTCACGCCGTTGTGCACCATGTTGTAGAGGGCCTCGTGCGAGTACGTCATCCAGTCGATCGGGTCGTGGATGCGCTCGCGGCCGTAGTTGTCGTCGTGGTGGTCGGACGACTTGTCGTCCTTGCCACCGTTGCCCTTGTTGTCGTGCGAACCCTGACTCACCAGGACCCCCCGGTGCTCTTGAAGCTCTTCTCGGCATCGTCCTCGGCGCCGCGGATCGTGTCGCGGTTCTTGCTCAGCGCGTTGCTGATGTCGTCGAGGACCTTGAAGAGGTCGAGCAACGCCTTCGCGGCGCCCGACTCCTCACCGACGGCGAGATCGGAGAACCGCGCGCTGATCGCCTTGGCGACCGGGTTCTCGCCCAGCTGCAACGGTGTCGCCAGCTGGTCACTCGTGCGCTTCCAGAGGTCCATCACCTGGTCGCGCGCGGTGTCGACCGCCTTGATCAACGCGTCGGCGGCGTCGACGTCGAGCGTCAGCTTGCCGCTGTCCGCCGCCTGGTCGAGCTTGGCCGCGGCGTGGCTCGCCTCCGCCTTGTCCACCAGCATCTGCTGCTGGAGAACAGGTTTCACCGCCGCCAGCTGCTCCGCCGTGATCGGCGTCGTGGTAGCCGTCGATACCGCCGGTGTCACCGCCGGTGTGCCGGTCCCAGTGCCTGTCCCAGTGCCTTCAGCCATCCCTACACAACCCCCTGCAATGCCTTCTCGTCACCGCAGCACTGAGCGTTACTCACAGCTACACCCAGTCAGCCGTCCGAAGCATCCCTTAGATGTACCTGGAGGACGGTTCGGTTCCAATCCGCCGTAAAGACTCTTACCTCATGTGTGCGTCGAACCAGTTCAACGCACGAGCCCACGCTTCGTCACTGGAAACGTCGAAACGCACCACATCAGACGCAGTTTCCGAGCTGATCACAGCATCCCGAAGCTTGCTCACTTCTTCCGAGTCGTCGTCTCGGTAGATGCCGAGCCACGGGCACGTCAGGTCGCTCGCGACGTCCACCAGCGCGGGCAACCCGTCCGACAGCGGCTCGAGGATCCCGGGCCCCGCGACGGTGACGGCTGCCCCGATCGTGCGACTCGCGGCGACCACCATCGCGACCGTACCGCCGATGTCGAACCCCACAACGCCCATGCGGTCCGCGCTCACGCCCTGCTGACCCAGCCAGACGAACGCGACGTCGGTGTCCTCCAGCAGGCGGTCTCCCGACAGCTTGCTGACCTGGTCCTTGATGTCGTCGCCGTGCACGCGGTCCGCGTCGTAGAGGTGCGGCGCGATGGCGAGCCAGCCCTCCGCGGCCAGGCTGCTGACGAGCGAACGGACCTTCGCGGTGATGCCGCGAGCCTCGTGCAGCACCACTAGCCCGCCCCGTACTGCGGAGTCGGGTTCGGCGATCGTCACCCGCAGCTCACGGCCGTCGGTGAGGGAAAGCGTCTCGATGCGGGTACTGGTCATGTTCTTACCCTTCCACGCCGGGGTGAACTCCAGTCAACGTGACCAATCGGACGGAGCAATGCGAGGATCGTGCGCATGACCGTGCGAACCCGTGCTGACCTGGCGTCCCTGCCGTCCTACGTGCCCGGCAGGACCATCCCGGGCGCCATCAAGCTCGCGAGCAACGAGGTGTCCGCCGGACCGCTCCCGAGCGTCGTCAAAGCCATCGCCGAGGCGGCGACCGGTATCAACAGGTACCCCGACACGGGCTGCACCGAACTCACCGGCCGTCTCTCCGACAAGCTCGGCGTCCCCGCGGACCACCTGGCGATCGGCTGCGGCTCGGTGACCCTGTGCCAGCAGCTCGTCCAGGCGACCTGCACCGAGAACGACGAGGTGCTGTTCGCGTGGAGGTCGTTCGAGGCCTACCCGATCGTCGTCCACGTGGCGGGCGCGAAGCAGGTCCGCGTGCCGCTCTCGGCCGAGCACGTGCACGACCTGGACGCGATGGCCGCCGCGATCACACCGCAGACGCGCATGGTGTTCGTCTGCAACCCGAACAACCCGACCGGCACCGCGCTGCGCACCGAGGAGATCGAGGCGTTCATCGCCCGCGTGCCGTCCGACGTGCTCGTGGTGATCGACGAGGCCTACAAGGAGTTCGTGGACGACGCGCACATCCCGGACGGCGTCGAGCTCGCGAAGCAGCAGTGGGCCGCTGGTCGCGACAACGTGGCGGTGCTGCGGACGTTCTCCAAGGCGTACGGCCTCGCGGGCCTGCGGATCGGCTACGCGGTCGCCCAGCCCGCCGTGGCCGAGGCGCTGCGCAAGGTCTACGTGCCGTTCTCCGTGAACGCGCTCGCGCAGGTGGCCGCGATGGCCTCGCTGGACGCCGAGGACGAGCTGATGATCCGCTGCCGCGCGATCGTCGCCGAACGCACCCGCGTGCGCGGCGAGTTGCTCGCGATGGGCTACGAGGTGCCGCCGAGCCAGGCGAACTTCGTGTGGCTGCCGCTGGGTGAGCGCACGGCCGCGTTCAACGAGCACTGCCTGGCGCACAAGGTCGTGGTGCGCGCGTTCGTGGGTGACGGCACCCGCGTGACGATCGGTGAGCCGGAGGAGAACGACGCGTTCCTGGCCGCCGCTCGGGCGTTCGCCGTGTGAGCTTCTACTTGGTCAGCAGCTGAACGATCGCCGCGACTCCCACCACCACGATGACGCCGCGCAACACGGCGGGTGGGAGTTTGCGGCCGATCTTGGCCCCGATCTGACCGCCGACGACGGACCCGACGGCCAGCAGCAGCACTGCCGTCCACGCCACGTCGGCGATGAAGATGAACAGGACGCCCGCGACCAGGTTCACGAACGCGGTCAGCAGGTTCTTCAGCGCGTTCATCCGCTGCAGGTGCTCGTTGACGAGCACGCCCATGATCCCCATGACCAGCACGCCCTGCGCGGCCCCGAAGTAGCCGCCGTAGATGCCCGCCGCGAACACGCCGATCCACAGCAGCACGCCGCCGTCACCGTTGCTGCGCCTGTGCGAGAGCTTGCGGTTGAGCCACGGCTGGATCACCACGAGGACCAGCGCGATCACGATCAGCACCGGCACGATCGCCTTGAACGCGCCTTCCGGCAGCGTCACCAGCAGGATCGCGCCGACGATGCCGCCGAGGATCGACGCGGGCAGCAGCTTCGCGATGCGCGACTTCTGCCCCTTGAGCTCCTCGCGGTACCCCCACGCGCCGGACAGCGAACCGGGCACGAGGCCGAGGCTGTTGGACACGTTGGCGACCACGGGCGGGTACCCGACGGCGAGCAGCACGGGGAACGTCACGAGCGTGCCGCTGCCGACGACGGTGTTGATGCCGCCTGCGAACACACCCGCGATGACCACGGCGATTGCTTCCCAGACCGTCATGTCACCCCCAGGTACCCAATGGTTAGCGACGCTAACACTCCACTCGGGACAGCGAAGTGTGGCGCTGATGACAACAGGGCCCGCACTCGGCGTGAGTGCGGGCCCTGTTGGTGGGAAGTTATGCCGTGCGACGGCGGCCGATCACCGACGCGCCGAACCCGAAGGCCACGAGCAGCGCGCCGACCAGGCCGAGACCGAGCACGCTGGCACCGGTCTTGGCGAGCGCGTCACCGGTCTTGGCGCCCGCCGCGGGCGGCGGGGTGTTGCCACCGCCACCACCGGTCGCGGGCCGCGTGTCGGGCACGACGATGAAGTCGTTGCCCCACTCGCTGCCGGCGAAGACCCGGACGTGACCGCCGTACTCGCCCTCGAACCTCCACGGCCCGTCGACCTGCGCCCACCAGTCACCGGCGGGAACGCGGTCGAAACGCACGTTGCCCTCAGCGTCCGAGGCCGTCTCGGCGACGTCGGCGTTCTGCTCGCGGTCGCGCAGCACGATCCGGGTGTTGCCGATGGCCTCGCCCGCGTCGATCATCCAGTTGCCGTTGCGGTCGTAGTAGAGCTTGCCGACCAGCGCACCGAACCCTCCGGGAACACGAGCGCTGTCGGATGCCTCGGCGGCGTCGGTGTTCCAGCCGGCATGCGGCGCGAAGCCGCAGGACGCGACAACCGTGCCGTAGGTGAACGCGGCCTGCGGCACCTTCTCAGTGGCGATGAACGTCCTGGTCTCGCCGGCACCGACCGTCACACCCTTGCCGGGCGGGATCAGCTCGCCCCAGCCGGTGGCGGGGCCGTTCGGCGAGCCGCCGAGCTGGTTGCCGTCGCCGATCCGGTTGCACCAGGCCTGGATGTTGGCGAGCGGCCGATCACCCGAGTTCGTCAGCGTGATCGTGATCTTGGCCTCCTCGCCGACCTGGTAGGTCTCCTTGTCGAGCGTCAGCGTCGCGCTGAGCGACTCGGTGTACGGACGCTCCCCGCGTGCGGTCAGCGAGACCGGAGCACCCGGCTGCACGCGGATCTTCGAGTCGCCGCCGTCCGAGTGGACCACCCAGCCGTCCGCGAAGGTGTAGCCGACGTAGTAGTCACCCGACGGCAGGTCCTTGAACGAGTAACGGCCGTCCGCGTCCGTGGTGGTCTTGAAGTAGCCGTACGGCACGCCGCCGTTGGCCTCGACCACGACACCCGCGGCGGCCTCGCCCGCGTCCTGCTGTCCGTTGCGGTTCTTGTCCGCGTAGGCGAGACCGGAGATCTCACCCTTGGTCTGCACGACGGTGACCTCGCCGGAGAGCCCGCACTGGCACGGGTTCGGCCGGCCGTCCCAGTCGATGATGGTCGACGGCCGCACCTTGCCGTTCATGATGTTGCGGATCGGACCGGAGACCTGGAACGAGCGCGACTCCCCTGAGGCCAGCTCGATGCCGGCACCACGCCAGCCGAATTCGCCCCACTGCTCTTCAGGGGTCTCCACGTCGTACAGCGACCACATCAGCTTGGCGTGGTGTGCTGCCTGACCACCGATGTTGGTGACGGTCGCCGTCATGCGCACCGTCTCGTGCGACTCGTAGCTCGACTTCTCGGCCGTCAGCGAGCCGCGCAGTTCGGCGGCGGACGTTCCCGGCTCCATGAAGTAGACGGCGCCGCCACCGGTGTCGGACTCCGGGACGTACACCGGCATGCCGCCCTGGGCACCCCGCAGCTTCCAGCCGGCACCGAACACACCCCAGTACTGCCCGGCCGGAATCCCGGTGAACACGATCTTGCCGTCCGGTCCGCTCACGAAGTCGGCGGCCTTGGCACCGGTGGTCTGGTTCAGCACGGCCACCTTGAGACCGGCGATCTCCTCACCGGCGTCGTCCCAGTTGTTGCCGTTCTTGTCGTGGACGAACTTGACCGTGAACTTGCCGGTCGAGGACTTCACCGTCGCGGAATCGCCGATCTGCGGGCCGTCGGCGTTGTAGCCGACGTTGGGCGCGAAGTCGCAGTAGAGCTGCACGGTGCCACTGGTCAGCGCCGCTTGAGGGATGTCCTCGACGATCTCGAACGACCTGCTCTCGCCCGGCGCGAGCGTGACGCCCTGGGCGAAGTCGGCCCAGCCGGAGCCGCTGCCGAGGTGGTTGGCGTCGCCGACCCGGTTGCACCCGGCCTGGATGCCGCTGACCGGGTAGGCGCTGATGTTCTTGAGCGTCAGGGAGATCTTCGCCTTGGCCGGGTAGGTGTAGCTCTCGCGGTCGAGCGACCCCGAGGCCGTCAGCACCTCGGAGAACGGGCGCTCGGCACGTGCCTTCAGGTCGGTCGTCTGGTCAGGGGCGACCGTGAAGGTCTCCTGGCCGGCCTCGGCGTGCACGAGCCAGCCGTCGGGCAGCTCGTAGTAGGGGTAGTACTTACCGGTCGGAACGTTGGCGAGGCTGAAGAAGCCGTTCGCGTCGGTGACCGTGCGGTACTCGGCGGCCGGGCTGCCTCCGTAGACGGCGACCTTGCCGCCGGCGACCTGCTCACCGGCGTCCACCTGGCCGTTGCGGTTGGCGTCGGCGAAGACGACCCCGCTCACGCTGCCGAACGTCTTGGTCACGTTGGCGTACGCGGAGAAGAAGTTGTCGGACGTGTTGGCGTCGCCCGCACCGGACTCGACCGTGCCGCGCACGAGCACCCGGCCGTCCGCCTCCAGCTGCTGGATCGTGCCCGCCACGGTGATCGTGCGAGTCTCACCGGGCGCGAGGCGGCCGCCTCCGGTGCGCCAGGAGAAGTCGCCCCACTGGTCGTCGTCGACCGCGATGCCCCAGGCGCTGCCCCGCACTCGTTCCGCGGCGACCGAGCTCTGGTTGGTGATGGTCAGGGTGGCGCGCACCGGCTCGTGCGACTGGTAGCCGGACTTGTCCAGCGTCGCGGTCACCTTGAGGTCCGGCAGTGCGGGATTGCCGGGTGGAGGCGTGCTGCTCGACGTCGTCACGGGTGGCTGGGTCGCCGACGAGCTGCTCGGCGGCGTGCCCGGCTGTGACGGCGAAGTCGACGTGGGCGGTGCCGGGTCCGTGGTCGACGGCGGAGCTGGATCCTCCGAAGTGGACGGTGGCGTGCTCGGCTCGGTCGGCGGTGTGGAACTCGGCGGTGCGGAGCTCGGCGTCGGCTCGGCGCTCGAGCTCGGCGTCTCCGGCTCCTGCGCGAGCGCACCGGTGGTGGCCGCGCCGAGCGTCAGGACGACAGCGGTGGTCAGGGCCCCGATGCTGAGCAGGGCACGTCTGACCGATCTCTCGGACAATGGATCCCCCAGGTCTGGTGGAACGGCCGGCACTCGAGGTGAGTGCCGGCCGGGAACTCGTTCGTCATGCGTTCTTGCGGCGGCCGATCACGCTGGCACCGAGCCCGAAGGCGACGAGCAGCGCACCCAGCACGCCCAGACCGAGCACGCTGGCACCGGTCTTGGCGAGCACCTCGGCGCTACCGCCCGCGGAGGCCTTGACGGGCGGGACGTTCGTGCCCGGCGTCTGGTCCTCCGGCAGCGGGTCGCCCGGATCGGTGACTTCGGGACCCGGCACGACCCAGAGCCTCTGCTCGGTCGTCTCGCCGCCGACCTTCACGTGGAAGTACGGGTTGATGCGGCGGTACTCGACCTGCCACGGACCGGGGACGAGCACGTCGTACCGGCCCACCGGCAGGGTGAAGAACTTGAACTTGCCCTGCTCGTCGGTGATGGTGCGGGCGACGACCTTCTTCGAGACGGTGTCCGTCAGCACGACGGTCGCCTTGGCCACCGGGAAGTCGTCCACGCCGCCGGCCGGGTCGTCCTTCAGCAGCACGCCGATGGCGTCGGCACGCTGACCGGGCACCCGCAGCTCGTCGTGCGCCAGCGGTGCACCGCTCTCGGACGTGTCGGGTCCGACGACGCAGCCGATCGTGGCGTAGCCGATGCGCGGTGCGTCCTCCGGCTGCTCGCCCCCGACGCGGAACGTCCTGGTCTGACCGTTCGCCACGGGCACACCCGCGCCGTCCGAGGACAGCGGACCCCATGCGCCGTCCCAGTTGTAGATCTCGCCCGGCTCACCGGCGCCACTGCAGAACGCCTTCACCGCGGGCAGGTCCGCGCCCGTGTTGTTGGTGATCGTGAGGTCGGCCTCGTAGCGCTCGCCCGGCGCGTACACGCGCTTGGTGAACCTGATCGAGGCGGAGAGCTTGTCGGACAACGGCCGCACCGCGCCGACCTCGAGCACCGACTCGGCGTTCGCGCTGACGGTCAGCTCGGCGCGGTCGTGCCGGACCCAGCCGTCGTTGTAGTAGGCGAAGACGCTGAACACCCCGACCGGCAGATCGCGGAACCGCGCGCGGCCGGAAGAGTCGGTCTTGCCGTCCTTCCACATGCTCGAAGTGGTGCCACCGGACACCGACAGCTTGGTGTCGGCGAGCTCCTCGCCCGCGTCCATCCGGCCGTTGCCGTTGCGGTCGCCGTACAGCACGACCACCGCGTCACCCTTGAGGAACGTGACGGCAGTAGTCGCCGTCGACGAGTCGTTCGCCGCGTTCTTGTCCTCGTAGGAACTGGTCTTGAGCTTCAGCGTGACCTTGTTGCCGTCACGCAGGAAGAACGGCGCACGGCCGACCAGGGTCAGCTCGCGGCTCTCGCCCGGCCACAACCGCACGGACTTCATGTCGGCGAACTCGCCGAACTGCGACCTGTCGAACTCGAACTCGCTGGTGCCGCTCATCCACTCGGTGGAGAGGCTCACGCCGGACTGGTAGCCCGTGCCTACGTTCTTCACCGTGACGTGCACGCGCATCGGCTCGGCGATGTCGTAGGAGTCCTTGTCGAACTTCGCCGTGACGGTGAAGTCCGGCTGGTGCTTGGCCGGCGCCGGTACGTCGACGTCGCTCGGCACGACCTGGAGGTCCGCCCTGGCCGTCGTGTCCGCGGCGATGTCCGCGGTGAACTCCTCGCCGTCCTTGGGCGCCCACTTGCCGGCGACCACGAAGACGACCTTGCCGACCGGCACGTCCCAGATGGACAGGGTGCCGTCGTCCCAGGTGCTCGCGTCCTTCAGCGGGCGCCGCGTGACGGCGTCCAGCACGCTCACCGGCGTGTTGCGGACCGGCTCACCGGTCGTGGAGTTCACGACCTTGCCCGAAACGCGGCCGAAGACGCCGTGCACCCGAGCGGACACGAAGGCCGCGCGCGTGTAGCCGGTCTCGTTGGCACCCGCGTTGCCGAACGCGCAGTCCGCGTAGAACGTGGTGTAGCTCAGGTTCTTCGGCACGCTGTCGGCGATGCGGAGCTTCGTCTGGCCACCCGCCGGCACCGTGACGCCGGCACCGTCCGGGGCCAGCGCACCCCAGCGGGCGCTGGTGAGGTACCCGTCGTAGTTGCGGCACACCGCGACCACACCGGTGAGCGGCTGGGTGCCGCTGTTGCTCAGCGTGATGTTCAGCCCGACCTCGTCGGAGGGCCCGTACGAGTCCTTGTCGAACGTCACCGACGCGCTCAGCGTGGAGCTGACCGGCGCCACGACCGGCACCATGATCTTGGTTTCCTGGCCGTCGCGCACCACGAAGTCCGCGAAGCCCGGCTGCACGACGTACTTGGAGTCGAAGCCGATGCTCCAGACCTTGTGCTGCCCGGCCGGCACGCTGTAGATCTTGAACGCGCCGCCTGCATCGGTGATGCCGGTGTTCGAACCGCTGGGCACTCCGCCCCGCGTGCTGATCCAGCTGCTCGCCAGGCCTTCGCCCTCGTCGAAGCCGCCGTTGCCGTTCTTGTCGAAGTACACGACGCCGGACACCGTGCCGCGGAGCTGCTGCACCTTGATGTCGGCGGTCGTGCCGTTGTCACCCGGCGTCGGGTCGGCGACGCCGTCCACGGTCGCGCGGAACACGAACGGAATCGACGGCGAGGACGTGCTGGTCGGCCGCAGAACCACGCGGAAGACCTTCTTCTGGCCGGGCGCGAGCGAAGGGCGCGAGCTCAGCTCGTCGGCACCGGCGGCCAGCCAGGCCTGGACGCTCTCGTAGCCGAACCTGATGTTGACGGCCGGAGCGTCGCCCTTGTTGGTCACGGTCAGCGTGAGACCGAGGTCCTCGCCGGGCTGGAACTCGGCCTTGTCCGGGGTCACCTGCACGGAGAGGTCCGCGCGCTTCTCGCTCGTGTTCGCGGGAAGCGGCTGCGGGGTCTTCTCGTGCTCCGTCTTCACGTCCGGCTTCGCGTCCGGAGTGGACGGAGCCGGTTCCGTCGAGGACGGTGGTACCGGTTCGGTGGACGTCGGCGGCGCCGGCTGTTCCGAAGTGGACGGAGGTGTGCCGGTCTCACTCGTCGGTGCCGGAGTGGAAGTCGGCGTCGGCTCGGCGCTGGAGCTCGGCGTCTCCGGCTCCTGCGCGAGCGCACCGGTCGTGGCGCCGCCGAACGCGAGCACGGCAGCGGTGGTCAAGGCCCCGATTCTGAGCAGGGCACGGCTGACCGATTTCTCGGACAAAGGAATCCCCCAAAGACCCCAGTAGGTGTGGTCCGCTGACGTCGAACCCCCGCACGCGTCTACCGGACGAGGGCAAGCTACCGCAGCGAACCTGTTGCTGGAAAGCCGTTTCCAACATCAACTGTCCAGTGTGGACGGCAGGTGTGACGTTGGACGCAGCTGTAACGCGGTGGGGTGACACTCGTGGCGAGCACCGCCCCACCGGCGTCGGTGCGTGGTGCTACCTGACCGCGGGCCTGCGTCGCATCGCCGCCCCGGCCAGCACGAGCAGGCCGCCGAAGAGGACGAGCCCGAGGACGCTCACGCCCGTGTTCGCGAGCGCGCTGGTGTTCCTGATCGTCTTCAGCGTCTTCATCTTCTTCGCGGGCAGCAGGCCGGTGTGCTTACCACCCTTGCCCGGTCCGCCACCGGAGGTGACGACCTCCGGGTCGGCGACGACGGGGCCCGGATCGACCCAGAGCGGGTTCGGCTCGTTCCTGCCGCGGACGTTGATGAAACCCTCACCCTCCTGCCAGAGCTCGTCCTTGACCCGCCACGGGCCGACCACGACCGGCTTGTACGCGCCGACCGCCAGGTCCGGGAAGATCCACTTGCCGTCCGCATCGGCGGTGGTGCTCGCGACCGGCTGGTTGGTGTCCGGGTCGAGCAGCACCAGTTTCACGTTCGGCACCGGCTGCGGGTTCTCCCAGGCGCCGGTGACGACCATGCCGCGGAACGTCTGCGTCACGCCCGGCACCCTGGTCTCCGCACTGACCCAGGGGTTGCCGGAGTTGCCCTCCAGCCCGATCCCGCAGCTGATGCCGACGTAGCCGTAGTCCGGCGAGTCCGCCGGCATCGCGGAGCTGACACGGTGGGTGTACGTCGCACCGACCGCGACCTCCACGCCGGGGCCGTTCTTCTTCAGCACGCCCCACTCGTCGGTTTCGTTGCCCAGATGCGAGCCCCACGCACTGCCGCAGTCCGCCTTGATCTGGACCGGCTTGTCGGTGTTGTTCGTGATCGTCGCGGTGATGCCGACCCTGGCACCCGCCGGGTAGGACGGCTGGTCGAACTTCAGCGTCGCCTTCAGCTTGTCCGACAGCGGCCGGACCAGCCTGATCGACAGGGTGTCCTCGTCGCCGGGGTTGACCACCGCGTCCGGGCTGGGTCCGGAGTCCACCCAGCCGCCCTGGGACTCGATGCTGTCCCAGGCGCCGTAGCTGCCCGCGGGCAGTCCGGTGAACCGGACCTTGCCGGACGCGTCGGTCTTGCCGTTCACGTTGACGTAGGGCCGTCCGCCGCCGATCCGCATGTTCCGGTTCGCGAGCTCCTCGCCCGCGTCCGGCTGTCCGTTCAGGTTGCGGTCGCCGTAGAAGAAGACCGTCAGCGAGCCGGAGCCCCAGCCGACCGCCGCCCGGGCCTCGGCCTTGTTGTTGCCGGGGTTCGGATCAGCGGACTGCGTGCCGACCTCGGCGGCGTAGCGCAGCGTGCGGAGCTTCTCCGGGTCCGAGCCGCCGTCCCGCGCCTTGCCGGTCAGGATGATCTGCTTGCTCTCACCCGGCCACAGCTCGATCGGTGCTTCCACGAACTTGCGGATCTGCTGGTAGTCGAAGTACGGCTGTTCCTCGACGTAGGGGTTGCGCCAGTCACCCCGCGCGGGGTTCTTGCCGGTGCCGATGTTCTCGACCTTGAGCGTCATCCGCACCGGGTCGGAGATGTCGTAGGTCTCCTTGTCGAAGGTGACCGACACCTTGAGGTCGGGGGCGAAGAACGTCGGGTCCTTCACCTCGGGACCGTCCACGACCTCCAGGTCGACACTGACGTCCTGGTCGCCCACGGCGTTGACGAGCCGCTGAGCGCTGCCGTCGGCGAGTTTCCACCGGCCGACGACCTGCAGCGCGACCTTGCCCTGCGGCACGTTCGACATCGACCACCTGGCGGTCATGTCGTAGGTCTGGGCGTCACCCACGATCCGGTTCGCCGCGTTGAACGCGACGACCTTGACCTGCTGGTTGCTGACCGGCGTGCCGTTGCGCAGCACGCGGCCGGACACCGTGCCGATGGTGCCGGCGACCGCCGCACCAGCGGTGAGGCCGGGGTCGGAGTAACCGGGCGAGCCGTACTTGCCCTCGATGTTGCGGCCGTCGACGCTGAAGGCGCACGCGAAGTAGACCTTGCCGGTCGGGAAGTCGGCGTCGGGCACGGTGTCGGTGACGGTGACGGACTTGGTCTCGCCCACACCGATCGTGATGCCGCCGCGGTCCGGCCGCAGCTCACCCCAGCCGGGCCCGGTGCCGTCCAGCGTCGCCGGGTCGTTCTCCGGGTCGCACACCGCGACCAGGTTGGTGATCGGCTTCGTGCCGGTGTTCCTCAGGTTGACCGTCACCGAGATCGGGTCGCCCTTGAGGTACTTCGCCTTGTCGAACGAGTACCCGGACACCTGCAGCGTGCGGGCGAGCGTCGGCCCGAGCCGGAGCGCGACCTCGGTGCTCTCGCCGTTCTTCACGACGATGAACTGGCCGGGGCTCACCGCGATGCCGTCGGGGTTGTACGCGGCGGCCACGCGTGCCTGGTAGGTGCCGGCGGGCATGTCCCAGAACGAGAACTTGCCGTCGTAGACGTAGAACGTCGAGCCGGGGAAGTCGGGGCCGCCGGTCAGCTTCAGCTGCAGGTAGTTGGGCGCGTTCTCGCCGGGGTCGGCGACACCGTTGCCGTTCTTGTCCTCGTACACCACACCGGACAGGCGGCCCGTCTTCTTGACGAACTTCGCCTCGGCCCGCACCTGGTTGTCGTTCGGCGTCTTGTCGGTCGCGCCCTCGACGTAGGCCCGCAGGGTGAGCGCGATCCTGTCGCCGAGCTGCCCCTCGGTGGTGGCGCCGAGCTTGATCGTCTTCGACTCGCCGGGCGCCAGGCTCGGGCGGGAGACCAGCTCGTCGACGCCGGTGGTCAGGTAGATCGCGTAGAGGTCGCTGGCGAACCGGATCTGGTTCGCGGGCGCGTCACCGGCGTTGCGGACGTTGACCGTGAGGCTGATCGGGTCGCCCTGGGTGAACTCGGGGCGGTCGAACTTCACGGAGAGCTGGAGGTCCGGCGCGGCCTGCCTGGCCTCGACCTTCTGCTCCTGCGGCTTCGCGGGCTCGACCGTCGCGGCAGGTGGGGCGACGGGCGGGGCCGGGTCGGACGGCGGGGCGGGCTCGGTCGACGACGGTGCAGTGGGCTCGGTCGAGGCGGGAGGCGTGGGCTCCGGGGTCGAGGACGACGGCGGTGGCGTCACCGTTTCCGTCGGGGTCGGCGCGCTGCTCGTCGGGTCTTCCTGCGCGAGTGCGGTGGACGCTCCGCCGAGCGCCAGCACCGCCGCGGTGGCTAGAGCCGTGAATCTGAGCAGGCCTCTGGCCGATCTCTCTGACATCTGGTTTCCCCAGGAGTTAGTGCCGGTGAATCAAGAATTTTTGCGGCGACCCGCGACGCGCGCGCCGAAGCCGAACGCGATGAGGAGCGCGGCGACCACACCGAGTCCGAGCACGCTGGCGCCGGTCTTGGCGAGCGCACCGCCCGTGTCCGCGAAGTACTCGCCGGTGTCGTCGCCGGTGTCCTGGCCGGGCTCTTCGCCGTCCGGCTTCGGTGCCGGGCCCGGGACCACCGGGAAGTTGTAGTCGGCCACGACGTCACCGAAGACCTGCACGTGGCCGCCCCACTCGCCGTCGAACTTCCACGGCCCGTCGACCCACAACCAGAACTCACCCGGCGGGATCTTCTCGAAGCGCACGTTGCCCAGTGCGTCCGACGTCGTCTCGGCGACGGTCAGGCCGTCCTCCTTGTCGGTGAGCAGCAGGATCCTGGTGTTCGCGATGGCCTCGCCGGGGTCGACCCTGTGGTTGTTGTCGCGGTCGTAGTAGAGCGGTCCCGTGATCCCGCCGGACCCACCGGGAACGCTGGCCCAGTCGAAGCCGTACGGACCGTCGGTGTTGTAGCCGGGGTTCGGCTCGAAGTCGCAGGAGATGACCACCCGGCGCTTGTTGCGCGACGCCTTGGGCACTTTCTCCGTGACCACCAGCGTCTTGGTCTCACCGGGGGTGACGGTCACGCCCTTGCCCCAGAAGCTCAGATCGCCCCAGCCGGTCATCGGGTCCTCGTCGCTGCCGCCGAGGTGGTTGGCGTCGCCGACCCGGTTGCACCCGGCCTGGATGCCGCTGATCTCGCGGTTGCCGGTGTTCGTCAGCTTGATCGTGATCTTGGCGATGTCCCCGACCGCGTAGGTGGACTTGTCGAGCACCACGCTCGACTTGAGCGTCTCGCGGTACGGCCGCTCCGCCCGTGCGACGAGCTTGACGGCTGCTCCTGGCTCCACGCGGCTCGGCGGGTCGTCGCCCTCGACGTGGACGATCCACCCGTCGGCCAGCGTGTACCTGATCAGGTAGTCGCCGGAGGGCACGTCCTTGAACGAGAAGCGTCCGAAGACGTCCGTGGTCGTCTTCAGGTACCCGTACGGCGCACCGCCGTTGGCCTCGACCACGACGAACGGCGCGGTCTCGCCGGGGTCCTGCTGCCCGTTGCCGTTGGCGTCGGCGTAGACGACACCGGTGAGGTCGCCGCGGGTCTGCACGACCTCGACGTCGCCGCTGAAGTAGCTGTTGTGCGGGTTCGGCCGGCCGAGGTAGTCGAGCCACCTCGACACCGTCAGCCTGCCGTCGCGGAAGTCGTGGATCTTGCCCGTGACCTCGAACGTGCGGGACTCGCCGGCGGGGATCCGGGTGCCGGGACCGTAGGGCCTGAAGTCGCCCCACTGCTCGTCCGGGACGTCCAGCGACTGCAACCGGTGCTCCAGGCGGGCCCGCTCGGCCGTCTGGCCGCCGACGTTCGTGACGGTCAGCCACATGCGCACGATCTCGTGCGACTCGTAGCGGTCCTTCTCGAACTTCACCGTGCCGCGCAGGTCCGCGGGCCTCGCGTACTTCAGGATCCGGTAGCCGGACGTGTCCTTGTCGGTGATGGTCACCTGGTCCTGACCGGCGTCGCGGAACCCCCACCCGCCGAGGACCACCGCCCGGTAGTCCCCGACCGCGAGACCCGTGAACTGGATCTTGCCGGTCTGGTCGCTGCGGCCCTCGGCGACCTCGGCGCCGGTCTGCGGGTGCAGCAGCACGACCTGGGCGCCGTCGACGACCTCGCCGGGGTCGATGCGGTTGTCGGCGTTCCAGTCGTAGCCGACGATCATCGTGTAGCTGCCGGAGCCGCCGGTCACCGCCGCCTCGTCGTGCACCGAGGGGCCGTCGGTGTTCCAGTCGGCGAACGGCGCGAAGTCGCAGTCGAGCTTGACGGAGCCCTTCTCGCGGGCGGCGTCCGGGATCTCCTCGACGATGAAGATCGTGCGCTGCTCACCGGGCTCGAGCCGCAGACCGTTGCCCTTCAGCAGGTTCCAGCCGTCGACGCGGCCGAGTGCGTTCGCGGTCTCCTCGCGGTCGCAGACGGCCTGGATGCCGTTGATCGGGCGGTCGGTGGTGTTGGTCAGGCTGAGCCTGATCGTCGCGTTCGCCGGGTGCTTGTAGCTCTCGCGGTCGAGCGTCGCGGTCGCCTTGATCTGCTCGTCGTAGCGCCGCTCCGCGCGTGCCTCGACCTCGGTCACCGTGTCCGCGGCGACCGTGATCAGGTCGCCGTTGATCTGGGTGTGGTGCACGGCCCAGCCACCGGCCAGGTCGTAGGTCGGCTCGTAGGTGCCGGGCACGAGGCCCGTGAACGTGAACTTGCCGTTCGCGTCGCTGGTCGTGCGGTGCCTGGAACCGTCTCCGCCGCCGAAGATCTCGACCTTGCCGCCGGAGATGGCTTCCTGGGGATCTTGCCGGCCGTTGCGGTTCTTGTCGGCGTACAGGACGCCGGTGACGTTGCCGGTGGTCTTGTCCGGCTCGGGCTCAGGCTCGACGACCGGGGGTGGCTCCGGGTCGTTGCTCGGCGTGGGCTGCGAGGTCGACGGCGGAGGTGTGCTCGTGCTCGTCGGGTCGTCCTGCGCGAACGCGGCGGCGGACGCCGAGCCGAACACAAGCACCGTCGTGGCGACGAGGGCCGTGACCCTGAGCAGGCCTCGTCGGCAGCGATCGTCAAACACATCGCCGCTCAACAGTGCGCGGCCGACCGACCCCTCGGACAATGGATCCCCCAAGAACCCCCGTGACAAATACTGTCTGCCGACGTCAGAACCCCCGCACGCGTCCGCAAGACGCCCGAAAAGTACCGCACGCACAGTGCTCGCGGAAGTGTCAAGGTGGTCACGAAAATCCATTGAAGATTTTCTCGCTCGCGGGGCAACCAAAGGCCTTCCTAAAGCGTGAGCACAGCGCGCACAGCTGTGCCTGGCCCCTGCTGGCATGCTGGGTTCGTGACACCTTCGGACCTCGCGCACCTGCGCCGGGCGCGCGACCTGATGGACCGCGAGTACGCCAGGCCGCTGGACGTGCCGGCGATGGCCCGCGCCGCCCTGATGTCACCCTCGCACTTCGCCCGCCAGTTCCGCGCGGCCTACGGCGAAACCCCGTACGGCTACCTGATGACCAGGCGCATCGAGCGCGCGAAGGCGTTGCTGCGGTTGGGAACCCTGTCCGTGACCGAGGTCTGCGTCGAGGTCGGCTGCACGTCGCTCGGCTCGTTCTCCGCCCGCTTCACCGAACTGGTCGGCGAGACCCCGTCCGCCTACCGGGCGCGCTCCCATTCCGCGCTGGCCGCCGTGCCGGGATGCCATCTGAAGGGCCTGACGCGACCGAGCAGGTTTCGAGAAGCGTCGCGCACGGGCCGTGGCTAGGTTTTCGTGACATGAAGCTCTCGCACACGTTCCTCTTCGTCCACGACCAGGACGCGGCGCTGAAGTTCTACCGCGACGTCGTGGGTCTCGAAGTCCGCACCGACGAGTCCGTCGAGGACTACCGCTGGCTCACCGTCGGTCCCGCCGGCCAGCCGGACATCGAGATCGGCCTGTCCTTGGTAGGTCCACCCGTCCCGCCCACCGACCACGAGACGCTGAACGCGTTGCTGGCCAAGGGATCCCTGCACGGCGTCATCTTCGAGATCGACGACGTGGACGCGAAGTTCGAACAGGTCCGCGCGACCGGCGCCGAGGTGCTGCAGGAGCCGATGGACCAGTTCTACGGCGTCCGCGACTGCGCCTTCCGCGACCCGTCGGGCAACATGATCCGCTTCTCCACGCCCCGGTCCGTCCAGCCGTAAAACCAGTTCTGGTTCCGGTCCGGACGTGGTTCAGTGGAGCCCAACCTCTCTCGAGACAAGGTTGATGCCATGGGCAGCCCCGGACACACCGGGCGCCTCTTCAGTGCCCGGTGACACGTTTCCTCACTTCGTGCTCACCAGGAGTTCCTACCTTGACTTGGTACACCTCGTTCTTCACCGATCTCGCCAACGGTTTCTGGCGCGGTGCCGTCCAGCCCTCGCAGACCCGGTCGGAGGTCGACTTCATCGTCGGCCTGGGAGCCGGCCCGCGCGTGCTGGACGCCCCGTGCGGGAGCGGCCGGCACAGCATCGAACTGGCGCGGCGCGGCTACTCGGTGGTCGGTCTCGACATTTCCGCCGAGGCCATCGCTTTCGCCCGCGCGTCGGCACCTTCACTGGACTGGCGCCAGGGAGACCTTTCCTCCCTGGCGTCTCACGGCATTGATGCCGACCTGGCGCTGTGCCTGGGAAACAGCTTCGGCTATTTGGACCACGCGGGTTCTCTGCGCCTGCTGTCCGATTTCGCCGCCGCCGCACCAGTTCTCGTGATCGACTACAACTGCGCGGCGGAGTCGTTGCTGCCGTCCTTGCCGGGCTCGATCTCGCTGTCCGCCGGCGGCGTCGACATGGTCGCCGTGAATTCCTACGACGTGGCCTCAGGCCGACTGCTGATCGACTTCACGTTCACCGACGGTGAGCGGACCCAGCAGTCGACCTGCGTACAACACGTCTACACGGCCGGCGAGCTGACCCGGATGCTGCAGGGCGCCGGGTTCGGTTCGGTCGAGCTGTTCGGCGACACCGACGGAAGTGCGTTCCAGGTCGGCAGCCACCGGTTGCTGGCCGTAGCGCGCCGCTGATCCAGTCGAAGGGCCGGGCTCCGGCCCTTCGACCACATTTGCGCCTCGACCGTATCGGCGCCCCCTGGCCCCGGCCTATGTTCCATCGCCCGAGGTGGACGAGGGAGTTCCCCGATGCGAAGACTCTTGACCGCGCTCATCGCTCTGACCCTGACCACGCCCGTGACGGCCCACGCTTCCGCCAACGATCACGTCCGCACCGACAAGGGCGTGGTCCGCGGCACCGCCACCAGCACCTACCGGCTGTTCCAGGGCATCCCGTACGCGGCGCCGCCCGTCCGTTTCCGCTTCGCCGAACCCGCAGCCCCCTGGCAAGGCGTCCGCGACGCGACGGCCCCAGCGCCGCGCTGCGCCCAGGTCGCCGGACTCGGAACCCCCGCCAGCACGGCGGAAGACTGCCTGTACCTGAACGTGACCACGCCCGCGTCCGGACACCGTCTGCCGGTGATGGTGTGGATTCACGGCGGCAACTTCATGACGGGCAGCGGCGGCGAGTACGACGCCCGAGCGTTCGCCGCCCGCGCTGGCGTCGTCGTGGTGACGATCAACTACCGGCTGGGCGCGCTGGGTTTCTTCGGCTATCCAGGGCTGCCGGGCTCCGGCTCGTTCGGTCTGGACGACCAGCAGAAGGCCCTGTCCTGGGTTCGCCGCAACGCCGCGGCCTTCGGCGGCAACCCGGCGAACGTCACGATCTTCGGTGAGTCCGCGGGCGGCATGAGCGCATGTGGACTGCTGACGTCGCCGCGGCGCCTGTTCGACAAGGCCATCATTCAAAGCGGTGCCTGCGGAACGTTGTTCGGTGGCGGCCCAACGGTTTTCGCGCCCACCTGGTTGCCCCGATCCCAGGTGGAGCAGAACGGCGCGGCCCTGGACCTGGGCTGCTCGTCCATCCAATGCCTGCGCTCCCTGGACGTCTCCCGTTTCCTCGACGGCACTGTCGTCCGGACGTTCAACCGCCCTGCCTATGGGACTTCCGTGCTGCCTCATAATCCGGTGGAGGCCATTGAGGACGGACGGTTCCACCGGATGCCCGTGATGATCGGCGGAACTCGCGACGAGGACACGTTGTTCACCTCGCTGTTCAATCCGTCGCCGATTCCGGATGCGCAGTACCGGGCGGAGCTCGTAAAACGACACGGGCCGGAACGGGCGGACGCGCTCGTCGCCCGATACCCGCTGGACGGAGACGGCGACGCGCGCCCGGAACTGTCCGCCACCGTCACCGACCGGTCCTGGGCCTGCCCAGCACATCACGAGGGGCTGCTGCTCTCCGCCTTCCGCTACGAGTTCGCGGACCGGAACGCGCCGATGTTCCTGCGGCTACCACCGTTCCCCTACAAGGCGTATCACTCGTCGGAACTGCAGTACCTGTTCACGTACGGCACGACGTTGACGCCTGAGCAGCGGCAGCTGTCGGACCAGATGATCGACGCCTGGGCCCGGTTCGCGGCTTCCGGCAGGCCTGGATGGCCTCGGGGCGTGGTGGAGAGTCTGGCGCCGGGGCAGGTCGGGCCCGTCGACTTCGTGGCTCAGCACCAGTGCGGGTTCTGGGGGTAGATGCAGCTCAGGGGCGGTGCACCGTGGTGCACCGCCCCTGGTCGGATTGCGGAAGCGGAGGGATTTGAACCCCCGGACGGTTGCCCGTCTCCCGCTTTCAAGGCGGGTGCATTCGGCCGCTCTGCCACGCTTCCCCGACGCCACCGGCGTCAGCCGAGAAGCCTAGCCGTTCGACTCCCGCAGGTGTGTCATGACCCGGTCGAACACCTTGGCAAGCACCTCGCCCTCCTCGGGCGTGAGCAGGTCGACGATGTGCGCGCGCACTCCGGCGAGGTGTGTCGGGGCTGCTTCCACCAACTGGGCCATGCCCTTCTGGGTCAGTTCGGCCAGTACGCCGCGGCCGTCCTCGGTGCACTCGCGGCGCAGCACCAGGCCGGCCTTCTCCATGCGGGCCACCTGATGGGAGACGCGGGACTTCGAGGAGGCCACGTCCTCGGCCAGCTGGGTCATGCGCATGCGTTGGTTGGGCTGCTCCGACAACCTGACCAAGATTTCGTAGTCGGCCAGTGACACTCCGTGGGTGTCCTGCAGCTCTCGGTGCAGGCGGTCCATGAGCATGGAGGAACCGTTCACGTAGGTGCGCCACGCACGCATCTCGCCGTCATCGAGCCAGCGCGGCTCGTGCTCACTAGACGTCACGAGAACAAGGCTAAACCTGCAAGTGTCGATAAGGTCATTCCTCTGGTAAACGCGACGATCGGGAGGCAGACTCCTCCGCCGTACACGCGCGTTAACCACGCCTTGTCGGAGAGGCTCTTACCCATGAGTTCGTTCAGACGGCTTACCGTTCTGGCGATCACCGCTGCCGCGGCCACTGTCATCAGCACCACCGGGCCCGCGCAGGCCGATGTCCAGTCACTGCGCGGTCGAGGCACCGTGGACGTGCGCCTGATCGGTATCAACGACCTGCACGGCAACCTCGAGCCGCCGACCGGGTCGTCCGGGCGCGTCATCCAGCCTGACGGCACGACCGTCGACGCCGGTGGTGCCGCCTTCAACGCGACGCACATCAAGAACCTCCAGAAGGAGGTCAAGAACTCGGTGGTCGTCGGGCAGGGTGACCTGATCGGCGGATCGCCGCTCGTGTCGGCGCTGTTCCACGACGAGCCCACGATCGAGGTGCTCAACAAGGTCGGCATGGACGCGACCGCGGCGGGCAACCACGAGTTCGACGAGGGCTACAAGGAGCTTCTGCGCATGCAGCGCGGTGGCTGCCACCCGACTGACGGCTGCCAGTTCCGCGACACCTACCCCGGCGCGCACTTCCCGATCCTCGGTGCGAACGTCACCAGCGCCAAGACCGGGCTGCCCGCGCTGCCGCCGTTCTGGGTGGAGATCCGCGACGGCATGCCGATCGGTTTCATCGGCATGCCGCTCAAGGACGTGCCGATCCTGGTCAACCCGGACGGCATCAAGGAGCTCCAGTTCGGCGACGAGGTCAAGGCGGCCAACAAGTACGCCAACTTCCTCGACGCGATCGGCGTGAAGTCCATCGTCCTGCTGATCCACCAGGGCGACCAGGTCACCGCGCCGACCGGTGGGCCCAACGCCTGCAACGTCGCGCCGAACAACCCCGGCACCACCATCGCCACCCAGGTCAGCCCGAAGATCGACGCGGTCTTCTCCGGCCACAGCCACCAGCACTACAACTGCGTGGTCAAGGACCCGGCCGGCAACCCGCGGCCGTTCATCGAGGGTCTGGCGTTCGGTCGTGAGCTCAGCGTGGTCGACCTCAAGATCGACCGCCGGACGCGCGACGTCGTCCGCGGCGAGACCAAGGCCGACAACAAGATCGTCACCCGCACGGTCACGCCGGACCCGGTCATCCAGTCCGTGATCGACCTGGCCAAGCAGAAGTCCGGCCCGATCGCGGTCAAGCCGATCGGCTCGATCAGCGAGGACATCGTCAAGGCGCAGGCCCCCTCCGGTGAGTCGCCGCTGGGCAACCTGATCGCCGACGCGCAGCTCGAGTCCACCAAGAGCACCGGCAGCGCGGTGGTCGCGCTGATGAACCCCGGCGGCGTGCGTGCGGACCTGACGTACAAGGCGAAGGGGGCTGAAGGCGACGGCGTGGTGACCTACGAAGAGGGCTTCACCGTTCAGCCGTTCAGCAACCTCCTGCAGACGATCACGCTGACCGGCGAGCAGCTCAAGAACGTGTTGGAGCAGCAGTTCACCGCGGCCAGGACGTTCGTGCTGCAGCCCTCCGCGGGCCTGAAGTACACCTGGACCGCCTCGGCGGCGTTCGGCTCGAAGGTCTCCGGCGTCACGATCAACGGCGTTGCTCTCGACCCGAGCGCGAAGTACCGCGTGACGGTCAACAACTTCCTCGCGAGCGGTGGTGACGGTTTCAGCGAGTTCACCAAGGCTCCCAAGGACGAAACCACCGGTGGAAAGGACGACCTGCTCGCGTTCGCCGACTACCTGGGCGCACATCCCAACCAGAAGGCTCCGGCGACCGACCGCATCACGCAGCAGCCGTAACCGCAGAACGCAGCTGAAGGCCATCTCGGCGACGAAAGTCGCCGAGATGGCCTTTTCGCGTGTCAGGCTGCTCCATTTGATCTAGGGTGAGGGCCGATGTCCTGGTTGCGTCGGCTCCTGCTGCTCGCCGGTCTGGTGACCGGCGCCTGGCTGCTGGGCAGCTCAGGTGAGGCGAACGCCGACGTCAAGGTCGAGATCGACCAGCTCCAGGTCGAGGTGAAGCTCCCCGTCGTCGACGTCGGCCTGAAGGTCGAGACCGGGCTCGTTCCGCAGCAACCGGAAGCACCCCGGCCACCAGCGCCGGCCCCGCGTGTCGAGCCTCCCGAACCAGTTCCCGCGGCCCCGCCGGCGCCTCGGCCGGTCGTCGAAGCGCCGGTCGTCCCCGCCGAGGCGCCGCAGGAGCAGCACACGTCGCCGCCGCCGTTGACGACGCGGCCCACGAACCCCGCTCCCGTGCCCCAGCAACCGCAGGTGGAGCAGCCGATCACCGGCACACTCCCGCAGAGCGGCGCCGGGACGAGCACGAGCAACCAGATCCCGGCGGGCACGCTCACGTACGCGATGCGCCCGCCCACCACCACGACGTCTCTCATCAGCACAGAGCAGCAAGACGTGCCGCGCATCGTGCGCGCGGAGGAACCGACGTTCTCCCCGGATTGATCCCGCGGCGACACAGCCACGCACAGGGATCAGTCATTCCACTCCAGGGAGAACAGTCATGCGCAAGAACCTCAACAGGACCATGTCCGCGGCCCTCCTGGCCGGCGGCATCATGGTCGGGACCGCCGGGTTCGCCCAGGCCGTTCCGGTACCGCTCAACGTCGACGACGAGGTCCGCGTCGGCAACCTGGTGAGCGTCCCGGTCAAGATCTGCGGCAACGCGATCAACGTGCTGGGCAACAGCGACGCCACGTGCGACGAGAAGCCCGCCGCGCGCGTCCAGGCCGACAAGGCGCTCGTCTCCGCACCGGTCACGGTGTGCGGCAACTCGGTCGGCGTCGCCGGCGGCGGCTCTGGCAGCTGCGGCGAGACCAAGCCGGAGAAGCCCAACGGCACCATCGAGGCCCCGGTGACCGTCTGCGGCACCAGCGCGGCCGTGCTCGGCACCGCGAGCGGTGACTGCGGCAAGACCGAGGCCCCCGGTGAGGAGCCTCCGGGCGAGGAGCCCCCCGGCGAGCAGCCCCCCGGCCAGACCCCGCCCGGACAGACGCCTCCGGGGCAGACGCCTCCCGGCCAGACCCCGCCCGACAACGGCGGCACCCCCGGCGGCGGCAACAACGACGACAACAACTCCGGCGGCGGCAACACCGGCAACGACGACTCGGGTGCCGGCGTCCCGCAGACCGGCAACAAGGCGTCGCAGGCCTCCCCGATCCTGAACCTGTCCAGGACCGGCGCGGACCCGCTGGAGTTCCTGCTGGTGGGCCTCGGCCTGATGACCGCGGGCGTCATGGCACGCCGCGGCGCACGTCGCGTCACGAAGGCCTGATCATCGAACTCTGATCGTTTTCAGTTCGTTTTCTGACTGTTTCTCACAATCGCCCGGCGAGCACGCTCTCGCCGGGCGATTGCTGTCTGCACAGTCGATCTCCGCTGGTCACCCGTCTGACTTCACCAATTCAGGTTTCGGGTGAGGTGTTGAGAAATGTGGCGATCAAGCGCATGCTCGATAACGAGCTGGCAACCGGAAGGTGAATGAACTAGACCACCGGAGGCCACGCCCAGAAGGGGTAGGTGGTGCTGTGCAGGTATCTCCTCGCTGTGGCGAAACGCGGTCTGTTGCATCCCCGCGAGTGGATCGGACGTGACCGGTCCGGTCGCGACTGTGTAGCAACGGGACACGAGGTTTCGGGTGCCCAGGCGCCATCGGCGTCGCTCGGTGCACTTCGACGCTGTTGAGCTCGGCATCGCTGACGTCTCATGGCGTCACCGGCTGAGCGCCACGCCAACTTTCGTGGGCCGTAGTCGTCACTACCAAATGGGAAAGCCTTGGTGCGGTGCCCCGACGTCGGGCTCCGCACCAAGGCATGTTTCGTGCTTTATCGTTTGCGGCACCCACCCCACGGGGTCCTTGGCGGGAGGATTGCGGTGCAGTTCAACGAAGGTGCGGAACTCGATCTTTCTCAGGTCTCGGACCAGCGCGGCGTGGGCGGCCGTGTCGCCGGCGTCGGCGGCGGTCTCGGCGTGGTCGGCCTGATCATCTACTTCCTGGTGCAGCAGTTCACCGGCATCCAGCTGCCCACGAGCGGCCTGGAGGGCATGGGCAGCAACACCCAGGTCGAGTCGGGCCAGCTGGCCGAGAAGTGCAAGACCGGCGCCGACGCGAACCGCGACGCCGACTGCCGGATCGTGGCCACGATCAACTCGATCCAGGGCTTCTGGCAGGACCAGTTCGCGCGCTCCGGCAAGACCTACCAGGTCACCAAGACCAACTTCTTCCGCAACAGCGTGAACACCCGCTGCGGCAACGCCACCTCGGCGGTCGGCCCGTTCTACTGCCCGGCCGACTCCCAGGTGTACATCGACCTCGACTTCTTCAACGAGCTGCGCACCAAGTTCGGCGCGCAGGGCGGCCCGTTCGTCGAGGCCTACGTGCTGGCCCACGAGTACGGCCACCACATCCAGAACCAGCTGGGCACCTCAGATCGCGTCAGCTCCCGCACCGGCCCCACGTCGGACTCGGTGCGGCTGGAGCTGCAGGCCGACTGCTACGCGGGTGCGTGGGGCAACCACGCGACGACGGTCCCGTCGTCCAACGGTCAGCCGCTCATCTCGAACATCACCCAGGAGGACGTCAACGCCGCCCTGGACGCCGCCTCGCGCATCGGTGACGACTTCATCCAGCGCGAGCTCGGTGGCGGGCGGGTCGACACGACCAAGTTCAGCCACGGCACCTCGGCGCAGCGGCAGAAGTGGTTCACGACGGGGCTGCAGACCGGGGATCCGGCGCGCTGCAACACGTTCGACACGAACAACCTGGGCTGACAGCCCGGAAACGCGAGAAGGCCGGGCCTCCCGAAGGAGACCCGGCCTTCCTCGTTCACGGAACTACGCGACGGCCGCGTGCGAGTGGTCGTCGTGCGTGGCGGCCTTCATCAGGCCGGCCGACGAACGAGCCGCCGCGCGCTTCGAGCGCGGGGGCACGCCGTTGACGTCCTCAGTGGACACGCCATAGGTGGCGGTCACGAACGCGACGGCGCCTGCGTTGCGGCCCAGCGCGACCCGGTCGAGGTTGCCCAGGTTGTCGCACTTCGAGTGGTAGCAGGCGTCGTAGGCGGCGCCCGCGGTGCCGCCCCACTTGGCTGCCTGGGCCGCGGTCTTGACGCCCTCGGCGCCGGTGAACAGGCCGCCGGCCGGGATGCCCTGCGCGATGAACTCGCCGTAGTCCGAGCGGCCTGAGAAGTCCGTGCCCTCGGTCGGGACGCCCGTGGCGACGAAGTAGTCGGCGAAGGCCTTCTCGATCTGCGCCGAGCCGTACGGGCCGGCAGGGGAGCCCACGCCGTCGGAGTTGTCGCCGTCGTAGATGAAGTAGGCGGCGTTCGGCGAGGCGATCATGTCGAAGTTCAGGTACAGGGCGATGTCCAGCTGCTGTTCGAACGTCAGCGAGCGGACGTACTGGGTCGAGCCGATCAGGCCGCGCTCCTCGGCGCCCCACCAGGCGAAGCGGATGGCGTTGTCGACCTTCGGGCGCGAGCCCAGTTGCAGCGCGGTCTCCAGCAGGGCGGCGGAGCCGGAGCCGTTGTCGTTGATGCCGGGGCCCGCCTCGACCGAGTCGAGGTGTGAGCCGGCCATGACGACGTTGTTGGTGCGGCCGGTGCGGGTCTGGGCGGTGATGTTGCGCTGGGTGCGGCTCTCGGTGTGGAAGCGCATGTCGACGGTGACCGAGGCGCCGGCCTTGCCGATCAGCGTGGTGCCGTCGGCCTGGGAGATGCCGCCGACGGGGATCTTGCCGGGGTCGGTCAGCGTCACGTTGGACAGCGGACCGGCGACGTTGTTCGAGACCAGCACGGCGATGGCGCCTGCCGCGAACGCGTTGAGGTGCTTCTGCGCGAACGTGCAGCCGCCGCGGCGGATCAGGGCGATGGAGCCGGTGAAGTCCTGGCCGGCGAAGTCGGACGCCTCGCAACCCGTGGTGGTGTCCTCCGGGACGACGCGCAGCGGGCCGGTGATGCCGCCGACCGGGGTCTGCGGTGAGGCGGCCATGATCAGCGCCTGGTAGTTCACGCCGTCGACGCGGGCCAGCTCGGCGTCCGTGACCGGGATGTCGAAGCTGAAGGTCGGCGTCGAGACGATGAAGCCCTCGTCGCGGAGCTTGCCCGCGACGTAGTCGACGCTCGCGTCGTAGCCGGGTGTGAGGGCGGCGCGGGTGCCGCCGTTGCGGTCACCGATGCGCTGCAACGCGATCAGGTGCCGGTTGACCCCCTCGGTGGTCACCTTCTTCGCGAGTTTCTTGGCCAGTGCGGGGCCTGCTGGTTCTGCCGCGGCGGACGCGGTGGCGGTAGGGGCTGCGACTAGTGCCGAGATGGCAAGCACTGTCGCCAGCTTGGATCTGCCAGACATGAACGTTCCCCTTCGTTCGGACCTCGCTGAACCCTCACAAAAAGGAGACTTGGGCCACAACCTGCGGTCGGCGGGAGTTCAGTTCGTGAGCAACTGAACACACTCAGCAAGGCCCTCGACCGAGACGTCCCACTGCGGGCGCACGAAATCCGAGGCGTCCAACCGCAATCGCACCTGCTCAAGGCGTGCTCCGCGCGGTGCGACGCTGATGGTGCCGTCGGGCACGTAGCCGAGTTTCGCGCTGACCCGGTTCGACGCGTGGTTTCCGAGCCAAGCCGCCGAACGAGCGATGCGCGCGTCCAGGTGGTCGAACGCGAACTGAAGCACGCCGACCCGCATTTCCGTGCCGAGACCGCTGCCCTGGAACTTCTGGCCGAGCCACGACCCGGTGTGCACCTCGCGCAGCGCGCCGAAGTCGTGCCCGCTGATCGACTGCACGCCGATCGCCTTGCCCTCGAATCGCGCGATGAAGTTGATCGTCCAGTCCCCGCGGGCGATCTTCGCGCGCTGCCCCCAGTAGAACTGCACCATGCCCATGCCGTGATCATTCGGAAGCCAGTCGGTCCACGGCACGCTGAACGGCATCTCCGCCGGGTCGTGCACACCGGCGAGAGCCACGTCGACGAGCTCGAGCAGGCCCTCGTCGTCGTCCGGGCGCAGCTCCAGGCGCGGGGTGCGCAGAACGAGGTGTCGCAGTGGCCAGGCATCCATGTTCCGATGGTGCCCGACCTGTCGAACGGTATTACGGTCGACTGTATGCATGCCATCACTGTTCGCGAACCCGGTGGCCCCGAGGTGCTCGAGTGGACCGAGGTCCCCGATCCCGTGCCCGGTCCCGGTGAGGTGCTGATCGACGTCGCCGCGAGTGCGGTCAACCGCGCGGATCTGCTGCAACGCCAGGGCTTCTACCCGCCGCCACCCGGTGCGCCGGAGATCATCGGCCTGGAGTGCTCCGGCACGATCGCGGCGCTCGGCGAGGGCGTGACCGGCTGGAACGTCGGCGACGAGGTGTGCGCGCTGCTGGCCGGCGGCGGCTACGCGGAGAAGGTCGCGGTCCCGGCACCACAGGTCCTGCCGCTGCCCAAGGGCGTCGACCTGGTCACGGCCGCCGCGCTGCCCGAGGTGGCGTGCACGGTGTGGTCCAACGTCGTGATGGACGGCCGTCTGAAGCTCGGCGAGACGTTCCTCGTGCACGGCGGCGCGGGCGGTATCGGCACGCACGCGATCCAGGTCGCCAAGGCACTCGGCTGCACGGTCGCGGTCACGGCGGGTTCCGACGAGCGCCTGGCCAAATGCGCTGAGCTCGGCGCGGACGTCCTGGTCAACTACAAGACCCAGGACTTCGTGGCCGAGGTGAAGCAGGCCGACGTCGTCCTCGACAACATGGGCGCCTCCTACCTGCCGCGCAACATCGACGTCCTCGCCCCGGACGGCCGGTTGATGATCATCGGTATGCAGGGCGGCGTGAAGGGCGAGCTGCCGATCGGCAAGCTCCTCACCAAGCGCGCCTCGGTGATGGCAACGGGTCTGCGCGGCCGAAGCGTCGACAGCAAGGGCGCGATCGTGGCGCAGGTCCGCGAGCACCTGTGGCCGTTGATCGAAAGCGGTGCGGTGCAGCCGATCGTCGGGCGCACGGTGCCGATGTCGGACGCGGCCGAGGCGCACCGGCTGCTGGAAGCCAGCGACGTCTTCGGGAAGGTCCTGCTCAAGCGAGAGCGGTAGTTCCCGCCAGCGAGGTCCGGGGAGCCGTGCGGAACTTCAGCCCGAACTCCTCGGACCACCGCGTCAGCACGGCCTGCTCGTCCGGCCGATCGACGTCGTCCACCAGCACCGTCGCACCGGGCGCCAGCACCGCGCGCAACACGGGCAACGCCGGATAACGTGAGTCGCCGAAGCCCGGCCCGTCCACGAGCAGCAGGTCCACCAGGCCGAACTGGTCGATGTACGCGAGCACCTCGTCGTGCACCTGCTGCGGCGCGTACCACTGGCCGTGCCGCGACAACGCCGCCGGATGCCGCGACAACGGCGCGTGCACGACCCGTGCGACCGAGCCCAGACCTTCGCGACGTAGTTGTGAAGCAACGAAAGCCGCCGTGCGTTCGTCGTTCTCGATGCACAGCAGATGCCCGAAACCGCGCTGCTGCAACAACCGTGCGAGCAGGACCGAGGTCGAGCCGCAGCCCAGTTCCACGAGCACGGTCCGCGCGCCGAGCACGATCTCGTCCATCACGGCGACGAGGGCCGCCGGACGCAGGTCGCCGGAGAGCTGTGGCAGGTACTCGGTGTCGAGCGATCCGATGCGCTGCAGGGCCGAGAGATCGGCGAGCTCGCGAGCAAGCGAGTCGTCCAACGAAATGATCTCCCCAGCCTCAGCCCAGTTCGGCTACCGCCCTCACCAGGTCATCCACCTCGACAGCGTTCGTGTAGTGCGCGAGCCCGACGCGGATGGCGCCGCCGACCTCACCGACGCCCAGCACCGAGAACACCCCGTGCTGACCGGGGTCGGCGAACGCGCAGACGCCTCGTGACGCGAGGTGTTCCACGCTGTCCTCCGCCTTGACCCCGGCGACCGTGAACGCCAGCGCGGGAACCCTGCGCATGGCGTCGCCGATCACCATCACGTGCCGCAGCGAACGCAGTTCGTTGATGAGATTAGCGAGCAGTCCGGCCTGGTACGCCTTCACCGAGCTCAGAGAGGTGACGAGACGCTCACGGCGCGTGCCCGAAGCCGCGTCGTCGAGGTCCGCGAGGTACTCCACGGACGCGACGAGCCCGGCGAGCATCGGATAGGCGTGCGGACCGAGCTCCAGCCGCTCGGGACCCCGCGCCGTGGGATCGACCGAGACCGACGGCAGCCGCTCCAGCACCGACGGGTCGCGGAACACCAGCGCGCCGACCGGCGGACCACCCCACTGACCAGCGGAGATGGCCACGACGTCGGCACCCATGTCGACGATGTCCAACGGCACGAAAGGCGCGGCCGAAGACGCGTCCACGACCATCAGCGACCCGTGCGCGCGAGCCACCGCGGAGATCTTGCCGAGGTCCGGGCGGGTTCCCACCACCCCGGACGCCGCGGTGATCGCGATGAGCTTCGTGCGGTCGGTGACCAGCTCGTCGTACTGCCAGCCGGGCAGCTCGCAGGTCTCGATGTCGATCTCTGCCCATTTGACCGCGCTGCCGGTGCGCTGGGTGGCGCGCAGCCACGGCGCGATGTTCGCCGGGTGGTCCAGCCTGGAGACGAGCACCTCGTCGCCCATGAACCAGTCGTCCGTCATCGCATCAGCGAGACGTTGCAGCAGCACCGCGGACGACGGGCCGAGCACGACACCCGCCGGGTCACCGCCGACGAGGTCCGCCACGGACCTGCGGGCGGCGTCCACGATGGCCTCGGCCCGTTGCGAGGCGGGGAAGATGCCGCCCGGCCCGGAGACCGGGGCTCGCAACGCGGTGGAGACGGCGGTGGCCACCTGCTCGGGCACCTGCATGCCGGCCGGTGCGTCGAGGTGGACCCAGCCGTCGCCGAGCGCGGGGAAGAGCCCTCGTACCCGCGCGACGTCGAACGCCATGCCACACACCGTACGTATGAACGCAAACACGGTGTTGGCCAGCCCCCACCCGGCATCCGGGTGCATGTTGGTTCTGTTCGATGAGAGTCACGGGCGAGAGGCCCGGAGACGGTGCCGCCGAAGCAGCCTCATACCGGGCGTATTCGGCTGCTTCGGCGGTGCCGTCTCCGGGCCCCTCGGCCGCGACTATCGCGAACGAGGACCGACATGCACCCGGATGACCCCACTGGAGACAAAGAGGCCAGGATGGAGACCATGAACCAGGATCAGCCAGTCGTCATCGTCGGCGGCCAGGACGGCGACATCACCGACATGGTCGAACAGCCGGCGAAGGTCATGCGGATCGGCACGATGATCAAGCAGCTGCTCGAGGAGGTGCGGGCGGCGCCTCTGGACGAGGCGAGCCGCATCAGGCTCAAGGAGATTCACCGGCGGTCCATCGAGGAGCTCGAGGACGGCCTGGCACCGGAGCTGCGCGACGAGCTGGAGCGCCTCTCGCTGCCGTTCACCGAGGAGGGCACTCCGAGCGACGCCGAGCTGCGCATCGCCCAGGCCCAGCTCGTCGGCTGGCTCGAAGGCCTGTTCCACGGCATCCAGACGGCCCTGTTCGCCCAGCAGATGGCTGCCCGCGCGCAGCTCGAGCAGATGCGCGGGCGGGCCCTTCCGGCGGGCAGCGGCGACGCGCACGACGGCGGCCCCACGGGCAAGGGGACTGGGCAGTACCTCTGACTCGCCGGTGGGCCTACCATGCGGCGCACAGCTGGAGTGGTGTGAGGAGTCGAACGTGCTCGACCGAGTTCGCCGGAGCCTAGAACCCGGCTACTTCCGCAAGGCCGTCCGCAGCAGGCTGATGCAGGCGATCGACGACGTCGTACGGCCCTATCACATGGTTCAGCAGGGGCGCATCGACGACCTCCAGCACCAGCTCAACGAGGCGCTGCGGTACCAGGGCGACCGGATCGCGGAGCTGACCGCGAACTACGAGCACCGCGAGCGCCGCGACCTGCTCTTCGCGGCCGAACGGGACGCCGCCGCGGACAGCGCCAGGTTCGCGCTGGAGCAGATGCGGACGGCTCCGCACTTCCCCGACCCGCACTCCACGCTGCACCACGCGCTGAGCCTCATGGACACCGACGGCATGGTGCTGGAGTTCGGCGTCTACACCGGCACCACGCTGAAGATCATCGCGGCGGCCTCCGCCGGTCGTGAGGTGTACGGCTTCGACTCGTTCACCGGGTTGCCGGAGGACTGGCGCACCGGGTTCGCGGCGGGGGCGTTCGGCGTCGACCAGCTGCCGGACGTGCCGGGCGCGGAGCTCATCGCCGGCTGGTTCGACGACACGCTGCCCGGCTTCGTGGCCGAGCACGCGGGGCCCGTCGCGTTCCTGCACGTCGACTGCGACCTCTACTCCTCCACCAAGACCGTGCTGGAGCTGGTCGGGCCTCGTCTGCAGGCCGGGTCGGTCGTGCTGTTCGACGAGTACTTCAACTACCAGGGCTGGCGCGACCACGAGCACAAGGCGTGGATGGAGTACGTCGCCAAGACCGGCATCGAGTTCAGCTACGAGGGGTACTCGGTCGACCACGAGCAGGTGGTCGTGAAGATTCACGAAGTTCCCGCCCAAATCGGACATTGACCTCGCCGTGACCGACCGGGGGCGAGGTCGTCCACAACTCGCCGGTACGCTCAGTCCTCGTGCAAGCCACCAGTACGCTCGACCATCCTGAGGCACCCCCTGCCGCGAACTCCAGGACGTTCGGCCGCGCCTTCGAGGACATCACGACGGCCTGGAAGCACCGTGAGCTGTGGGGTCATCTGGGCTGGCAGGACATCAAGCAGCGCTACCGCCGGTCGGTCATCGGCCCGCTGTGGATCACCGTGTCCATGGGCACCACAGCCCTGGCGCTCGGTCTGCTGTACTCGCAGCTGTTCAAGGAGAACGTGCCGACGTTCCTGCCGTACGTCACGGCCGGGTTCGTCATCTGGGGCTTCATCCTCGGCTGCGTGACCGAGGGCACGGACGTCTTCATCTCCAACGAGGGCCTCATCAAGCACCTCCCGGCACCCATAACGGTGCACGTGCTGAGGTTGGTGTGGCGCCAAACGCTGTTCTTCGCGCACAACCTGATCGTCTACGTCGTCGTGGTGGCGATCTTCTTCCCGACGCTCAGCCAGCCCTACTTCATGAGCAACGACCCGCAGCAGAAGCCCGGCATCAGCTGGGAGATCCTGCTGGCCATCCCGGGCTTCGCGCTGCTGGCGATCAACGGCATCTGGATCGCGCTGCTCTTCGGCATCATCAGCACCCGCTTCCGGGACATCCCGCCGGTCGTCACCAGCTTCATCAACCTGGTGTTCTTCATGACGCCGATCGTCTGGCACGCCGGTGTGCTCAACAAGGTGGCCGGTGAGGACGGCGGCAGCTGGCGAATCCTGATCGCCGAGCTGAACCCGATCTACCACTACGTCGAGGTCGTCAGAGCGCCGCTGCTGGGCCACGTCATCGACTGGCACCACTGGGCGGTGGTCGGCGGCTTCACCGTCGTCGGCTGGGCGCTCGCGCTCGTGGCACTTCGCAACTGGCGCGCCCGCGTTTCGTACTGGGTCTGAGGGAGGTCGGCACATCATGGTGAGCATCAACGTCTGGAACGCATCCGTCGACTTCCCGATCTTCGACGCCAAGTCGAGGTCGCTGAAGAAGCTCGCGCTCGGCAAGGTCGGCGGCAAGATCGGCTCCGAGGGCCGCGTCCCGATCATCGAGGCGCTGCACGACATCACGCTGTCGCTCAAGCACGGCGACCGAGTCGGTCTGGTCGGCCACAACGGCGCCGGCAAGTCGACGTTGCTGCGCCTGCTCGCGGGCATCTACGAGCCGACCCGCGGCAGCCAGCGCATCGTCGGCAAGGTCGCGCCGGTCTTCGACCTCGGCGTCGGCATGGACCCGGAGATCTCCGGGTACGAGAACATCATGATCCGCGGCCTCTTCCTGGGCATGACCCGCAAGGAGATGGAGAAGCGGGTCGACGACATCGCGGAGTTCACCGAGCTCGGCGACTACCTGCAGATGCCGCTGCGCACGTACTCGACGGGTATGCGCGTGCGGCTCGCGCTCGGCGTCGTCACCTCGATCGACCCCGAGATCCTGCTGCTCGACGAGGGCATCGGCGCGGTCGACGCGGCGTTCATGGCGAAGGCCCGCGAACGCCTGAAGGACCTCGTGAAGCGGTCCGGTCTGCTCGTCTTCGCGAACCACTCGGACGAGACGCTGCTGGACTTCTGCGACACGGCGATCTGGATGGACGAAGGCCGGGTCAAGCAGCACGGCGGTCTGCGCGAGGTCCTCACCGCGTACAAGGGCCACGACCCCTTCGAGCGCATGAGCCCCGAGCAGATCGCCCGGCTCGGCTACTCCTCCCCCGTCCTCAGTGGAAATGGCGGCGAATAGACCGTGAACCTCCAGGCACTGCCCAAGGGCTCCGTGGTGGCGGTGGTGGTCACCCGCCATCGCCGCGAGCTGCTGGCCGAGTCGCTCAAGGCGCTCGCGACCCAGACGCGCGTCCCCGACCACCTGGTCGTCGTCGACAACGGTCCTGACCAGCCGGTCGACGACCTCGTCGAGCAGTGCCCGCTTCCCACGACCTACCTGCCGTCGCACCGCAACCTCGGTGGCGCCGGCGGTTTCGCGCTCGGCATCCTGCACGCGCTCTCGCTGGGCGCGGACTGGGTGTGGCTGGCCGACGACGACGGCCGCCCGGCCGACGAGCACGTGCTGGCCGTGCTGCTCGAAGAGGCCGAGCGCCGCAAGCTCGCCGAGATCTCGCCGGTCGTCACGAACATCGACAGCCCGGACAAGCTGGCGTTCCCGTTGCGGCGCGGCCTGACGTGGAAGCGCTCGGCCGCCGAGCTCGGCACGGACTTCCTGCCGGGCATCGCGTCGCTGTTCAACGGCGCGCTGTTCCGCGCGTCCACGCTGGACGTCGTGGGCGTGCCGGACTACCGGTTGTTCTTCCGCGGCGACGAGGTGGAGATCCACCGCCGGATGGTCCGCTCCGGCCTGCCGTTCGGCACGTCGCTGCGGGTCGCGTACGTGCACCCGGACGGCTCCGACGAGTTCAAGCCGATGCTGGGCGGCAAGTTCCACGCCCAGGACCCGGAGAACCCGATCAAGCGCTACTACACCTACCGCAACCGCGGCTACCTGCTGTCGCAGCCGGGCATGCGGAAGCTGGGCGCGCTGGAGGTCTTCCGGTTCGGCCTGTACTTCCTCGCCGTGAAGCGGGACCCGAAGGCGTTCGTCGAGTGGCTCAAGCTCGTGCGCCTCGGTCAGCGGGAGCGCTTCTTCCGCAAGTGATCTGCTGAGGGCGGAACCGCTACCAGCGAAACCGCCCTCAGCACCGCACTCGCACGCGGTTTGCTGAACGGCATGAGCCGACTTGTGCTGTTCCTCGCCGCGAACCCGAACCCCATCACCCTCACGGTCACGACCGAGACGCGGGAAGACCTCGCGCCGCGGTTGACCCAGATCGTCCGAAACGGCCACACGCAGCCGATCGCGGGCCCGGACGGTCGTGAGTACGTCGTGAACTTCGCCAACGTCGTCGTCGCGCACTTCGAGTAACCGCTCGCGCACCCGACGTGATCGGAGTAAGACGTGATGGGTGATCTCCCGACGCAGACTTCTCTCCTTGGCGGGCGCGAGCGCCCTGCTGGCGGCGTGCGGCTCGAACACCGGGCGGGGCGGCAGCGGCCAAGCCCTCAAGCAGTGGTACCACGCTTACGGCGAACCCGGCGTGCAGCAGGCCGTGGAGCGCTACGCCAAGGCGTACACCAAGATCCCGGTCGACGTGCAGTGGAACCCCGGCGACTACGACTCCAAGCTCGCGACGAGCCTGCTGTCCGACGGCGGACCGGACGTCTTCGAGTCCACCCTGCAGATCAGCTCGGTCAGGGCGAATCAGGTCGTGCCGCTCGACGACGTCTTCGGCGCCGCCAAGAGCGATTTCTCCGAGTCGATTCTCGCGACGCACACCGTTGACGGGAAGATCTACGGGGTACCGCAGGCCGTCGACATGCAGATGTTGTTCTACCGCAAGAGCTTCTTCGCTGCCGCGGGTGTCCAGCCGCCGTCCACTGTGGATGAGCTGGTCGATGCTTCGAAGCGGCTCACGCGGGACGGGGTCAAGGGGCTGTTCGCCGGCAACGACGGTGGCGGCGGGGTGCTGGGCGGGCCCGCGCTGTGGTCGGCGGGGCTCGACTACGTGCGGGACCACCAGGTCGGGTTCGACGATCCCCTTGCGGCACAGGCGATCGGCAAGCTGCGCGAGCTGTACACCAGCGGCAGCATGCTGCTCGGCGCGGTGAAGGACTGGGCGGAGCCGGACGCGTTCACCCAGGGTCTCGTCGCGATGCAGTGGACCGGGCTCTGGGCGGTTCCGGCCGTGCAGAAGGCGCTGGGCGACGACTTCGGGGTGCTGCCGTTCCCGAAGCTCACCTCCGACGGACGGCCGAGCGTGCCGGTCGGCGCGTTCGGGGCGATGGTCAACGCCAAGTCGAAGCGGGTCGACGAGGCGAAGGAGTTCGTGCGCTGGCTGTGGATCGAGAAGACCGACTACCAGGAGGACTTCAACCTCGGCTACGGCTTCCACATCCCACCGCGCAAGAGCATCTCCGAGAAGGCGTCGAAGCTGACGTCCGGTGCAGCGGCCGACGCGGTGAAGTTCGTGCGGGACAACGCGAAAGCGTCCAACCCGCCGGACTGGACGTCGGTGATGCGGACGGCGTTCAACGACGCGGTGTCGCGGGTGGTCCGTGATGGCGCGAAGGCTGATGAGGAGCTGAAAACCGCTGCGGGCAAGGTGCGGGACGAGTTGAAGCGCCTGTACGGATGAACAACGGGCGCGCGTTCTGGCTGTTCGTCGGCCCGTTCGCGATCGGGCTGGTCGTGTTCGTGTACGTGCCGATCGGGTGGAGCCTGCTGCTGTCGTTCTTCGACGCCCGCAACACGGTGACGCCGAGCGAGTTCGTCGGGCTGCGCAACTACGTGGACATGCTGACGGACCAGCCGTTCCTGTCGAGCCTGGGCACGTTCAGCGTGTTCGCGGCCTTCATCGTGCCGCTGACGTTCGTGCTCGCGCTGGCGCTGGCGTTGCTGGTCAACCAGATCAGCTTCATGCAGGGGTTCTTCCGTTCGGTGTTCTTCCTGCCGACCGCGTGCTCGTACGTCGTGGCGTCGCTGGTGTGGAAGCTGTCGATCTTCAACGGTGTGCGGTTCGGGCTCGCGAACACGGTGCTGGGGTGGTTCGGCGCGGAACCGGTCGCGTGGACGGTGTCGACCTCGCCGCCCTGGTACTGGCTGGTGCTCGTGACGCTGCGGCTGTGGCTGCAGCTCGGTTTCTACATGATCCTCTTCATCGCCGGGCTGCAGCGGATCCCGCGGCACCTCTACGAAGCCGCGTGGATCGACGGCGCTTCCCGTGGCTGGCAGACGCTGCGGTACATCACGTTGCCGCAGCTGCGAACCACGTCGGTGGCGGTCGTGCTGTTGCTGCTCATCGCGGCGTACCAGGCGTTCGACGAGTTCTACAACGTGCTGGGGACGGACCGCGGTTACCCGCCGTTCGCACGGCCGCCGTTGATCTACCTCTACTACACGGCGCTGGGGTCGGGAGGGCAGGACTTCGGGCACGGCAGCGCGGGCGCGGTGATCCTCACCCTGCTCATCGCGGGCGTGACGCTGCTGCAGGGACGGGTGATCACGCGATGAAGGCTCTGCGGTACCTGGCGCTGTCGATGGCGGCGGTGTTGTTCCTGATCCCGTTCTACCTGGTGCTGCGCAACGGCTTGGCGACCGAGCAGGAGATCACCGCGGCGTCGTGGACGTTCTGGCCGCGGTCGATCCGCTGGGAGAACTTCGCCGAGCTGTTCAGCAACCCGGCCGTGCCGCTGGTGCGCAGCATGGTCAACTCTCTCGTCGTCGCCGTGCTGCAGACGGCAGGGCAACTGCTGCTGTGCGGGCTGGCGGGGTACGGGCTCGCGCGGATTCCCTACCGGTACGCGAACGTGGTGCTGTACCTCGTCGTCGCCACGTTGATGGTCCCGGCGGCCGTGACGTTCGTGCCGACGTTCGTGGTCGTTTCTTCGCTGGGCTGGGTGTCCGACCTGCGCGGCCTGGTGATCCCCGGGCTGTTCAGCGGCTTCACGACGTTCCTGTTCCGGCAGTACTTCCTGAACTTCCCGCGCGAACTGGAGGAGGCCGCGCGGATCGACGGCCTCGGGCACTGGGGCACTTACTGGCGGGTCGTGGTGCCGAACTCGAAGGGGTTCTTCGCCGCGCTGGGCGTGATCGCGTTCGTGACGAGCTGGAACCAGTTCCTCTGGCCGCTCGTGATCGCGCAGGACCAGGACTCGTGGACCGTGCAGGTGGCGCTGTCGACGTTCCTCACGGCGCAGTCGATCGACGTGGTGCAGCTGTTCCTCGCCGCGGCGGTGTCGATCCTGCCTCTGGTCATCGTGTTCGTGGCGCTGCAACGGTTGCTGGTCCGGGGTGTCACGGAGACCGGCATCAAGGGGTGAGCGCGCGATTCTGTCATTGACGGCCCGCGCGAAATGCGCGGACAGCCAACGACAGACCCCCAGGTGGCTGCCGGACAGGACCTGGGCGGGTCCGGCCTGGCAACGACAGTGACAATATGGGCAGCACGCGAGAGCTGTCAAGTAAAGTTTAATGAACAAGACGAGGGGGCACATGGCCACCGGCGACCGTCGCACACTGGCTGACGCGCTGAATGCCCTGATCGCGAAGAAGGCCGCGCGGGACGGGGCCGACTCCGTCGCGGACCAGGTCATCGGTGAGCACATCGGCAAGTCGCGCACGACGGTGTGGAAGCTGCGGACCGGCCAGGAGACCAACCCCAAGGTCGAGACGCTGGAGGCGCTGGCCCAGTTCTTCGGGGTCAAGGTGAGCTACTTCCTCGACGACGAGCGGGCCGTGGCGGCGGACCAGGAGCTCGACTCACTGGCTGCCGCGCGCCGGTTGCAGGAGGCGGCTGAGCGCAACGGCGTGAAGGGCATCAACGCGCGGTTGGGCAGCCTCTCTCCCGAAAGTCTGCTCACGGTCGCGCGTCTGATCGAGGAGCTCGGCGAGGCGGAGAAGGACGAGTGACGGACCCGCTGCGGTCCGAGGCCACCGATCTCGCCACGTTGCGGCGGCTCATCGACGAGACGCTCGACGGGCTGGCGTGGCCGGTTCCGTTCGACCTCGACGCCCTGCTCGAGCAGATCTCCGCGCGGCGCGGCAAGCGGATCAGCCTGTACCCGGCGCCGCTGCCCCGCGACGGGGCCGGAGGGCTGGTGATCGAACGCGCGAAGGACCTCGTGATCGTGTTCGACGAGACGCTGCCACCGTTGCAGCAGGAGCACGTGATCATGCACGAGGCCGCGCACGTGCTGTTCGAGCATCGCGGCACCTCGTTGGAGGACCTCACCGACGACGCGATGACCGAACTGGAGCCCGAGCTCGTCGAGACGGCGCAGAGGTTCGCCCAGCGGGACGGCTACTCGGGCGTCGAGGAGAAGGTGGCCGAGATCGCCGCGGCCCTGATGTGGCTGCGCGCCGGTGCCGCCAGGAGCATGGTGCCGGTGCCGAACCGGCCGCGTGCCGTCGCGGACGCGAACGCCCGGTTCGTGGCCGCGCTGATGAACCGGAAGGCCGACTCGTGACGGTGCTGCTCGACCCGACGGTGATCTCGTCGACCGTTGCGACGTTGTGCGCGCTGTACCTGATGTTCCGGGTCGTGCAGAAGCCGGGCAACCTCGCGTTGCGCGCGGCGTGGCTCGGCACCCAGAGCTTCGCCTTCAGCCTGTGCCTCGGCCTGCTCAACTACGGCGCCGAGGCGACTCGGCCGGTGTCCTCCACGACCCGGTTCATCGGGACCACCCAGCACATGCTCGCGATGATCGGCATCTACCTGGCGTTCTGCGCGTACGTGTTCATGGCCTACACACGGGATGACGCGGTCAAGCGCGTCAGATGGCACGGCACGGCGCTGCTCGTCGTACTGGTCGTCGCGCTGGTTCCGGCGATCGCCGCGTCACCGGAGGACTTCACCGCCTCGCACGTGTCCGATCACGCCAACGGGCCGGTGAGCTCGATCTACCTCGTGGTGTTCATCGGCTACCTCGCCGTGATGGTCGGCGCCGCGGCACTTCTGGCGTGGAAGTGGTCGCGACTGGCCGACGAGCCCTGGATTCGTCGCGGGCTGGTGATGGGCACGATCGGCTACGTGCTCGCCGCCGGGTACTGCGCGGTGCGCACGGCGTTGATCGTCCTGGATCTGATCGACAGGCCGATCCTGATCAAGGACGGCGCGGTCACGGGCTGGCTCATCACGGCGTCGCTGCCGTTCGTCGTGGTCGGGATCACGGTGCCGGGCTGGGGGCCGCGGCTCGCGGCGGCGCTGCGGTGGTGGGCCATGCAGCGCACCCACCGACGGCTCTACCCGCTCTGGTCAGCGCTGACCAGCGCGCATCCGCACGTCCGGATGTCGATCGGGCCCTCCCGGCTCGGCGGGTGGACGCTGCGCCGGTTCAACCGGCCGTGGCTCGCGCACTGGCTCGACGAGAAGTGGGCCGTTGAGGACCTCTCGCTGCGGTTGCACCTGCGGGTGGTGCAGATCTGGGACGCCCGCCGCGCTCTGCTCGACCACTGCGACGCCGCGGACTACGACCGAGCACTCGACGATCCCCGCCTTCGCCGGCGCCGCCCGGACGTCCGTGCCGCCTTCGCGGAAGCCGCCATGCTCGCGGCCGGACTGCGCCGCCACCAGGCAGGCGAGCGTCCACTCCGGACAGGCGGGCACCCGGTACCCGACGGGGCCGCCACCGCGGATCTCGCCGCGAACGTGACCTGGCTGCGGCACGTCGCCGCGGGACTTGAGCTGCGCTGATCCGGCTGCAGAGGGCTTGCAGACGGCTTGGAGGTTTCTTGGAGGTCCGCCCGGCAGAGTTCTCATCGTCAGAACAGACGTCCTGGGGGGAACCAAGATGAAGGTCGCTCGTCTCACCGCTCTCGCACTCGCCGTCACCGCACCGCTCGCCTTCGCCGGCCCGGCCCAGGCGGACAACACCGCCTCGATCTACGGCTTCGTGTGGAACGACGCGAACAACAACGGCATTCGTGAGGTCGGCGAGGCACCGATCGCCGGGCAGTGGATGTACGTCGACGGCACCAACAAGGCCGCGCAGTCGGACTCCGACGGCCGCTACGAGATCACCGGCCTCGCGGCGGGCAGCTACGTCGTCGGCTCGGCAGACCGTTCGCTCTCGCACGGCCAGGGGTGGACCAAGCAGTACGCCGACTCGAGGTTCAGCCCCGCCACCGGCAAGCTGACCAGCCCGGTTGTGCTGGAGGCCGGCCAGAAGTACGGGATGCTCGACAGCGGCTTCGTCACCGCCGTGGTCGACACCAGGGTCAACCAGCTCTTCATCAGCAACCCGAACCCGAAGGTCGGCGACACGATCGACATCGTCGGTTCCACCGTCCACAACGGCAACGTGTACGACCAGTTCGGCGGCCAACTGACCCTGCCGGAGGGTCTGCGCGTCGTCGAGCGCCTCGGCGAAATGCCGAAGTTCTACGACACCGAGCCCGCGGGCAAGGTGACCGGCTACTTCTACGACCGCAAGCCCGGCGGCCTGCCCGAGTGGGTCGGCGCCCGCGTGGTCGTCGAGAAGCCGCTGGACGGCGCCGAGATCAAGTACGAGGCGTGGAAGGGCCTGTTCCGCGGCACCGACACGAACCTGGCCAACGACGTCGAGACCCAGACGCTGACCACCGGCTGATCAGCGCTCGGATGTGAAGCCCGGCTCTCCTGGGGGTGAGCCGGGCTTCTTCAGGAGCAGCCTGGACCGAATAGCCGGGCTGAGTGAGAATCCCTCTCGGGGGTCGTTCGTCGCTGGGGGCGGCGAGCGCTGACGAGGGGGATTTCACAATGAGCAGAACGCGCGCGGCTGTTGCCGGCGCGGCGGTTCTCGCCACCGCTTTCACATCGGCACCCACGCAGGCCGCAGCCGAGGGCGCATGCCAGGGCCGCGTTCTCAACATCGTCGCTCATCACGACGACGACCTGCTGTTCCTCAGCCCGGATCTGATCACCGACATCCGGCGGGGAAAATGCGTCAGAACCGTTTTTCTGGTCGCCTCGGACTATCCGAACAACAGGCAGATCAGCAATGACGACTACATGCGCAAGCGCGAGCTCGGCGTTCGAGAGGCTTACGCGCGTGCAGCCGGTGTGGATTCCACGAAATGGTCGTCCGCGCCGCACGACACCGGAAAAGCGACGCAGTGGACGCTCGGCGAGCGGATTTCCCTCGTCGAGCTGAGGATTTCCGACACAAGCACCGAACCGCAGAACAGGCTGTGGCGGTTGTACGCGTTGAACCAGCCGGTCAAGACTCGCGAGGGCGACAGGAACGCCGCGCAGACCTTCACCCGCGACAGGCTCGGCGGCTTCCTCCGCGACGTCGTGCAGGAGTTCCGCCCGGACGAGATCAAGGCCGGCGACCCGCTCGCCGACCACCGTTCGAACTCGATCCACCTCGACCACCTGGCGACCGCACGGCTGGTCAGGTGGGCACTGGACGGCCGGGGCACGCCGGTCAAGGCGTATCGGGACTACTCGATCTCGAGCGAACCCGAGAACCTGTCCGACAGCGAGGTCGCGACCAAGACCGACGTCTTCACCGCGTTCGTGCAGCACGACCAGGACATCTGCCCCACGAGCCCCGACTGCGCCCCCGCCAGGTGGACCGGTCCGGCGTACCGCGAGTGGATGCGCCGGCAGTACCTCGTGGACCAGCGGTGACGCGAGGGGTTCGTCGAGCCGTTGCCCGAGCCGTACGCCGACAACCCGAAGCCCGGTCCGCACGTCCAGGGCCACTACAAGATCCGCAACGTCGCGACCGGGCACGAGCTGGCGATCCTCAACGCGTCCGCGGAGGACGCGGCAGGCCTGATCACGTGGACGCCGGCCGAATCGCCGAACCAGAAGTTCGAGATGCGGGCGACGACCGGCGGCTGGGAGGTCGCACCGCTGCACGTCGGCGGCAAGTGCCTGGACGTGCCCCGATCGAGCCTGACCAGGGGCGAGCCCGTCACCCAGTTCCGCTGCACGGGCAACGCGAACCAGGCGTTGCGGGTCATCAGGCAGCCCAACGGCGACTACGAGCTGGTCTTCAAGCACTCCGGTCTGCGGCTGACGGCGCCGGCGAAAGCCGGAGCGCCCGTCACGCAGACGCCGTACGACGGCAGCGACGTCCAGAAGTGGCGGTTCGCCGACGCGGCATGACAAAGGGCCCGGTCACGCGTGACCGGGCCCTTCAACATCAGGCAGATCAGTCGTCGAGCGAGCCGTTCAGCGGGGTGCCGTCGGTGAAGAACGGCGCGATCTTGTTCTCGAACACGGTCAGCGCGGAGCCGATCGCCATGTGCATGTCGAGGTACTTGTAGGTGCCCAGACGGCCACCGAAGATCACGTTGCGCTGCGCGGCCTCGGCCTTCGCGAGCTCGCGGTAGCGCTCCAGCTTGGCGCGGTCCTCAGCGGTGTTGATCGGGTAGTACGGCTCGTCGTCCTTCTCCGCGGCACGGGAGAACTCGCGGACGATGACCGTCTTGTCCGTCGGGTACGAGCGCTCCGGGTGGAAGTGGCGGAACTCGTGGATGCGGGTGTACGGGACGTCCGCGTCGTTGTAGTTCATGACCGGCGTGCCCTGGAAGTCGCCGATCGGCAGGACCTCCCGCTCGAAGTCGAGCGTGCGCCAGCCGAGCCAGCCCTCGGAGTAGTCGAAGTAGCGGTCCAGAGGGCCGGTGTAGACGACCGGGATGCCCGCGGGGATCTCGTCGCGCACCTCGAAGTAGTCCGTGGACAGCGCGACGGTGATGTTCTCGTGCTCCGCCATCTTCTCGAGCCACGCGGTGTAGCCGTCGACCGGCAGACCCTCGTAGGTGTCGTTGAAGTAGCGGTTGTCGAAGTTGTAGCGGACCGGGAGGCGCGCGATGACCGCCGCGGGCAGCTCCTTCGGGTCCGTCTGCCACTGCTTCGCGGTGTAGTCCCTGATGAACGCCTCGTACAGAGGACGGCCGACCAGGGAGATCGCCTTCTCCTCGAGGTTCTTCGCGTCCTTGGAGTCGATCTCGGAGGCCTGCTCCGCGACCCACGCCCTGGCGTCCTCCGGCGACATGTAGCGGCCGACGAACTGCGACAGCAGGCCCAGGCCCATCGGGAACTGGTACGCCTGACCGTCGTGCATCGCGAACACGCGGTGCTGGTACCCGGTGAACTCGGTGAACTGGTTGACGTAGTCCCACACGCGCTTGTTGGACGTGTGGAACAGGTGCGCGCCGTAGCGGTGCACCTCGATGCCTGTCTCCGGCTCCTGCTCGGAGTAGGCGTTACCACCGATGTGGTCGCGTCGCTCGACCACCAGCACCCGCTTGTTCAGCGTGGTGGCGGCGCGTTCGGCGACGGTCAGGCCGTAGAAACCAGAGCCGACGACAATCAGGTCATAACCCGCGAAGTTCACGCCTGCAGATTTTACAAGGGCCCCCCGGCGAGGAATTCGCCGAGGGGCCCTTGTGGTGCTACATGAAGAATTGATCTCCGCTTAGAGCACGGAGCGCGGCATCTTCGGCTTCGGGTTGAACGTGATGCCCTCGATCGCCTTGCGGAACAGCTTGGCCCGAATGGACCACGGCACGTTGCCGCCGCGCAGACCCTGTGCCAGGCGGAAGACGAACTTCAGCCACGACACCGGGTTCTCGTGGTGCAGGCGGAACGACGACTCGTTGCGGGCGCCGTATTCGAACTTCCACAGGTTCGACGGGTTCGCGTCACCGAAGTTCACACCGCGGTTCACACCGAGGTCGTGCACGACGACGCTGCGCAGCACCTGCACGCCGGGGCCGGCCTTGGTGATGCGCAGGGTGTACTCCTGGTCGTCGAACCAGATGAAGTACTCGGTGAGCGGCAGGCCGAACTTGGTGAGCGCCCAGCGCGGGAACAGCACCGAGACGAACGAGCAGTGCGTGACCAGGACGTTCTCCTGGCCCTTCGCGATCAGCTTGCCCCAGTCCCAGGTGGTGCCGGGGTTGTTCATCTCGCAGATGTTGCCGTCGACCCACTTGACCAGCGAGCACGCGTACGGCAGCGGCATGCCCATGGCCTCCTCGGCCTTGGCGTGGCCGTTGAGGAGCTCCTCGAGCGCGTCCGAGTTGGCGTAGCAGTCGTCATCCATGATCCAGATGAAGTCCGCGCCGAGCTCGTAGCTCTTGTTCATGCCGGTCGCGAAACCACCGGCGCCGCCGGTGTTCTCCTTGAGCCGCACGACGACGACGCCGTCGATCTGCTCGTACTCCTTGAGCACCTCGTCGGTGCCGTCGGTGGAGGCGTTGTCGACCACGACGATCCACTCGGGACGGCGGGTCTGCGCGAGGACGTGGTCGAGGACCGTTGTGAGCTTGTCCTTGCGGTTGTAGGTGACGACAACGGCGGCGACAGTGCTCACTTGAGCCATCCTTGGTAGAGGTCGCGCGTCCAGTCCTCGGCACGCGGCAGCTTCGCGAAGGCCTCGGCCTTGGCGGCCTGCTCGTCGAGCCAGGTCTTGCGCTGGTCGGGAGAGGTCATCATGGTGCGGATCCGGGCCGCGGCGGCCTGGATGAACGCGTACGGGTGACGCGGGCAGAGCAGGTCGTCGGCGATCAGCGACGACTGCGAGCCGACGTCGGCGGACACGACGGGCACGCCCGCCGCCGTCGCTTCGAAGGACGTGAGAGTCAGGCCCTCGTTGTCCGATGAGACGACGAGCACGTCGGAGTCGCGGAACGTGTCACTGACCGGACGGTCGGGACCGCGCAGTTCGATCGAGTCGCCCAGGCGGGCGCGCAGGCTGTTCACCTCGGCGGCCAGCTCACCGTGGCCGTGGATGATGAACCGCACGTCGCGCGGCGAGCTCTTCTTCAGCTCGGCCGCCAGCTGCAGGAACAGGTACGGGCGCTTCTGCTGCGTGAACCGGCCGACGAACGCGACGGTGAACGGGTTGCTCTCGACGGCCTCGCCGGCGCCACCGACCACGATGTTGCCGGTGGTGAGGCCCGCGAGTGTGGCGAGGACGACCTTGTTCGGCTCCAGGCCGTGCTTGCCGATCAGGTAGTCGCGCAGCTGCGGCGAGATCACGTGGTGCTGGTCGATCATGTTCGACAGCCGCACGGACATGTCGACGAACCCGCCGGTGCGCCACTCGAGCACGTGCAACGAGTCGGCGACCGGGATGTCCGGGCGGACCGACTTGATCCACGGCAGCTTCTCGTAGAGCCACGTGCAGTGGTGCAGGTGGATGCCGCGCACGTCGAACGCCGACAGCAGGCCGTTGAGGAACGCCGACTCCTGCTTCGGGTCCATCGGCACCGTCAGCGGCACGATGAGCGTGCCGTCGAGCTCGGGACGGGTGATCCACTCGTGCGGCGAGTCGCGGTCGGTGATCACGATCGGCAGGAAGCCGGCCTCCTTGGCGAGGCGGATCGTGTCGATCGCCCAGCGCTCGGCACCGCCCAGCTCAAGCCAGTGCAGGCCGAACAGGATCGCGGGCGTCTCGCCGTGCGGGGTGGCCGTGGCGCCGCGGGACAGCCGGATCGGCGCCTTGCGCGGGATGTCACGGCCCCTGCGCTCGACCATGTCCGTGCGGAACTGGCGCAGCGCGTCGAACTGGACGGGCGCGAGGAAGCGCACGGCCTTGCGGGCCTTGCCCAGCACGCCCTTGAGCTCGTCGTAGGCGTTGACCGAGGCGGGAGGGCCGCCGATGTCGACGGCGATGTCGACCAGACCGTCCGAGGGCGGGTGGTCGGCGATGGTGTGCATGAGGCTGCGGACGACCAGGGAACCGACGACCTCGTGGTCGTCCTCCCACTCGATCGTCGTGCGCTCTTCGTCGGTGAGCGCGGGCATCGTGCCCGCGGGGCCGCGGAGGACCGTCAGGCGGAAGGTCTGCCCCGGTCCTGCCAGCGCGTAGAAGTTGGCGGCACCCTCGACCAGGCGTCGTTCCCGGTCGTCGAGCAGGGCGTCGCCGTCGCTCAGTCCGACACCGCTGTCGTCGAGCACCTCGAAAACAGGGGAAGGCTGGGAGTACACAGGCGTATCCGTCACGTCTCTCGAGTGGGGTCGATCGGCGCTCACCGCGGACGGGAGCCGAACGCAGCCGATGGTACCGGCACTGCGGAACGGGGTCCGCCCGACTCTCCAACGGGCGCATCACTGGGCCGATCCGACGACACGCCGTTACCCTGAGTGACCGATCGGCGATCCAGCGGGTGACGCAGATCATTTTTGCCGTGGTGATCATTTCTTGCAGGGCAGCTGCCCGCGATGAAGTCGTGCGGCAGGCCCCGAATACAGTGTCGCCAAGCCCGTTGATCGGGTGATTTCCCGAAAGGAAGCCCGATGATGGCCCAGATCGGCGTGCTCAGCGTGCTCCTCGTGCTGCTCATGGCTCCAGGACTCGCTGTCGGACTCGCCACTGGCCTGCGCGGCTGGATCGCCGTCGGGACGGCTCCGGTGCTGACCTTCGGCGTCATCGCGGTCTCCGCTTCGGCGGTGCCCGCCGTGCTCGGCCGCTGGTCCGTCTGGGGCCTGCTGCTCGCCACCGCGGTGGTCGCGCTCGCCGGCCTGGGCGTCCGGCTCGTCGCCCGCAGGTGGGCCGGTGCCGGTGAGCCCGCGAGCCCGCTCGTGCCGTGGAGCAGGCTGCAACACGGCGGTGTGATCGCCGCAGTGCTGATGACGACCGCGCTCGGCCTGGCCGTGACCGCACGGGCGACGCACATGCTGACCGACGTCCACCAGTTCTGGGACGCGAACTTCCACGCCAACGCGGTCCGCTTCATCGAGGAGACCGGCCAGTCCCAGCCGACGGCCCTGCGCGCGATCAACGACCAGGCGAGCACCACCTTCACGTACCCGAACGGCTTCCACATCCTCGGCGCGACGGCGCTCGGCCTGACCGGTGCCCCGATCACGATCGTGCTGAACAGCCAGTCGGCGCTGCTCGCCGGACTGCTCGCACTCAGCACCGCCACCCTGGTGCGCGTGGCCGGTGGCCGTCCACTGCTGGCGTTCGGCAGCGCGATCGCGGCCGGCGCGTTCTCCGCGTTCCCGTACGACCTCGAGTTCTTCGGCCCGGTCTGGCCGTTCGCGACCGGTATCGCGCTGATGCCGGCGCTGGTCGCGCTGCTCGTCCACACCCTCGACGCACTGCGACCGGCGCTCGTGGTGACCACTGCGCTGGGCATCTGCGGCCTGGTCGCGCTGCACCCCAGCGTGACGCTCACCGCCGTGATCTTCGGTGTCTGCTACCTCGTCCAGCGCTGGGTGACCGCTCGACGGGTGCCGGTGCGCGAACTGGGCCTGCTCGTCGCCGTCGGCGTGCTGTCCGCGATCTACGCCGTGCCTCAGCTGCTGAGCGCCGCGAACGCCGCACAGGCGGACAAGTTCTCCTGGCCGCTGTACACCAGCCCGTCCCGTGCGCTCGGCGAGCTCTTCTTCCTCAGCCACGAGAGCGACCTGCCGCAGTGGTGGCTGGTCGGCGCGATGATTCTCGGCCTCGTCGGCGTGCGCACGCTGAAGCCCCTGTACTTCTGGCTCGCCGGTGGCCTGATCTTCACCGTGCTGTTCGTGATGACGACGTCCTACAAGGGCGCTCTCGTCACGGCGCTGACCAGCTTCTGGTGGAACGACCGCTGGCGGTTCGCCGCACTGGTCGTCCCGGCCATGGTCGTGCTCGCGGGCCACGGCATCGTCGTCGCGCGCGACGGCCTGGCAACCCTGCTGCGCCGCCGCCCCGAACAGCTCGTGACCTGGCAGCGGCTGACCGCGCTCGGTCTAGTCCTCGCGGTGTTCGCCCTGCTGAGCAACGGCTTCTACGCCGAGCGCAACGCACGGCGGGTCATCGGCGCGTACAACGGCCGCTACCCCACGGTGACCAAGTCCGAGCACGAGGGCATCGACAAGCTCGCCACCATCGTGGGCAAGAACGACCTCGTCATGAACGATCCCGGCGACGGCTCCCCGTGGATGTGGGCGCTCGACGACGTGCACCCGGTGTTCGGGCACGTCCTCAACGACATCCCGAAGGCGGCGGCCGTCGGCGAGGACAGGGTCGCGCTCTTCACCCGGTTCAACAAGATCGACACCGACCGCGAGGTCCGGGCAGCCGTCGAGAAGCTGCACATCACGTACGTCTACGAGGGCTGGGGCTTCGTGGCCCCGACGCTGACGCGCATCCCCGGTATGACCGACCTGGACAAGGTCAAGGCGCTGGAGCTCGTCTACAGCAACGAGCACACGAAGATCTACAAGATCCGGCTGGACCAGGTCCCCACCAGCTAGTCGCGACACAGCAGAACGCGGCTGGTGGGAGTGCGCCCATCAGCCGCGTTCAGTCGTTTCAGGACCAGGTGCGCCTAGGCCAGGGCGGCGCGCGCCTTGAGCGGCTCCCACCAGCTGCGGTTGTCGCGGTACCACGCGACGGTCCGGGCCAGGCCCTCCTCGAACGGCACGCGCGGGGCGTAGCCGAGCTCGGTGGAGATCTTGGTGATGTCGACCGAGTAGCGGCGGTCGTGACCCTTGCGGTCGGTGACGCGCTCCACCGACGACCAGTCGGCGCCCATCGCGTCCAGCAGCAGGCCGGTCAGCTCGTGGTTGGTGAGCTCGGTGCCGCCGCCGATGTTGTAGACCTCGCCCGCGCGGCCGCCCTCGACTACGAGCTGGATGCCGTTGCAGTGGTCGTCGACGTGCAGCCAGTCGCGGATGTTCAGGCCGTCGCCGTAGAGCGGCACCTTCTTGCCGTCCATCAGGTTCGACACGAACAGCGGGATGACCTTCTCGGGGAACTGGTACTCGCCGTAGTTGTTCGAGCAGCGCGTGATGCACACCGGCAGGCCGTAGGTGCGGTGGTAGGACCGGGCGATCAGGTCCGAGCTGGCCTTGGCCGACGAGTACGGCGAGTTCGGCTCCAGCGGCTGCTCCTCGGTCCAGGAGCCGGTCTCGATCGAGCCGTACACCTCGTCCGTGGAGATGTGGATGAACTTGCCGACGCCTGCCTCCAGTGCGCCCTGCAGCAGCGTCTGGGTGCCGAGGACGTTGGTCACCACGAACTCCGCGGCACCGGAGATGGACCGGTCCACGTGCGACTCGGCGGCGAAGTGCACCACCACGTCGGTGCCGGCCATCAGCTTGCCGACCAGTTCGGCGTCGCAGATGTCGCCGCGGACGAACTGCAGCCGGGGGCTGTCGGCCACCGGTGCGAGGTTCGCCTCGTTGCCTGCGTAGGTCAGCTTGTCCAGCACGACGACCTCGGCGTCGGCGAACGCCGGGTAGGCGCCTCCGACGAGCTGCCGCACGTAGTGGGATCCGATGAATCCCGCGCCACCAGTAACAAGAACCCGCATCGTGCTCCCCGTTGCACCCGTCTGCCGGGCGTTCGTCGACATGGTCACCTGCCGGCGCCCGACGAGCGGGCGACCTCCATCACGTACTGGCCGTACCCGGACTTCGCCAGCTTCTCGCCGAGGGCGTAGCACGCGTCGGCGTCGATGAAGCCCATCCGCAGTGCGATCTCCTCGAGACAGGCGATCCGGATCCCCTGCCGGTGCTCGAGCACCTGGACGTACTGGCCCGCCTCGAGCATCGAGTCGTGCGTGCCGGTGTCCAGCCAGGCGAACCCGCGCCCGAGGTCGACCAGCTTCGCGTTGCCCTGCTTGAGGTAGACCATGTTGACGTCGGTGATCTCCAGCTCGCCGCGAGCCGAGGGCTCGAGTCCGCGAGCGATCTCCACGACCTGGTTGTCGTAGAAGTAGAGACCGGTGATGGCCTTGTTGGACTTCGGCAGCGCGGGCTTCTCCTCGATCGAGATCAGCTGGCCCTGCGCGTCCACCTCGCCGACGCCGTAGCGCTCCGGGTCCTTGACCGGGTAGCCGAACAGCACACAGCCGTCGATCGAGCTCGCGTGCTGCTGGAGCACCTTGGCGAAGCCCTGGCCGTGGAAGATGTTGTCACCGAGCACCAGCGCCACGTCCTGGTCGCCGATGAAGTCGGCGCCGATCACGAACGCCTCGGCGAGCCCGTTGGGCGCGGCCTGCTCGGCGTACTCGAGCCGGATGCCGAACTGCGAGCCGTCACCGAACAGGCGCTGGAAGTTCGGCAGGTCGGTCGGCGTCGAGATGATCAAGATCTCCTTGATGCCCGCGAGCATCAGCACCGACAACGGGTAGTAGACCATCGGCTTGTCGTAGACCGGCAGCAACTGCTTGGACACGGCCTGCGTGATCGGGTGCAGCCGGGTACCGCTGCCGCCGGCGAGAATGATCCCTCTCATCGTCGCGCGCTCTTCCCATCTGGTTGGAGATCAGTGCACTCGTCGAGCGCGTACACGGAAGCGGTCCGGCGGCGCGTCATCACGCGCTGTTGGCTCGGAGCTTCTCGTAGTAGGCGAGACAGTCCTCGTACCGGGGAAGGATACCGGCCGCTTCGGCCTCGGCGAGGGTCGGGGCGGCGAGGTCCTTGTCGGAAAGCACCTGCTCAAGATCAGTGGGCCAGGGCAGGTCGAGTGCCGCGTCCAGCGGGTTGATGCCGTGTTCCGCGCTCGGGTTGTACGCCTCACCGCACAGGTAGCTCATGACGGTGTCGTCCTCGAGGGCGACGAACGAGTGCCCGAGCCCCTCGGACACGAACAGCGCGCGGCACTCGGTCGAGTCCAGCCGGACGGCGTCCCACTGACCGTAGGTCGGCGAGCCCACCCGGATGTCGACCACGACGTCCAGCAGCGCGCCACGCGGGCAGTAGATGTACTTCGCCTGGCTCGGAGGCACGTCGGCGAAGTGCACGCCGCGGATCGTGCCCCGGCTCGACACCGAGTGGTTGGTCTGGGCCACGCGCATCGAGCGGCCGGTCGCCTCGGTCAGCGCCTGCTCGGAGTACGGGCTGGCGAACATGCCGCGGTTGTCACCGAAGATCCGCGGCACGAACTCGTACGCGCCGGCGATGGTCAGCTCACGAATTTGCACGAGAGCAGAGGATAGCGGCGTGAGCTCCCGGCCATCCTCACGGACAGGGCTCGACGGACAGGGCTCGGACCAGGTAGGGCATCATGGGCGGCCTGGTCGACAGTCGGCGAGGAGAAGCCCAGCACCATGACGATGATCGATATCATGCTGCCCTACTACGGCGACGTCGCGCTCATGCAGGCCGCCGTGCAGAGCGTGCGGTCGCAGACCGACGAGGGCTGGCGCCTGACGGTCGTCGACGACACGGCGCATCCCGACGTGCCCGGCTGGTTCGAGTCGCTGGCCGACGAGCGGATCCGCTACTTCCGCAACGAGCGCAACCTGGGCGTCACCGGGAACTTCACCCGGTGCCTCGACCTCGCAGAGTACGAGGTCATGTCGATGCTCGGCACCGACGACCTGCTGCTGCCCAACTACGTCAGCACCGTGCTCGCCGCCTACAAGGACCACCCCGGCGTCGGCATGATCCAGCCCGGCGTGACGGTGATCGACGAGCACGGCCAGCCGGTCAAGGCGCTCGCCGACGAGGTCAAGCGGAGGCTGTACGCGCCGAAGGTGACCGGCCGCCGGCTGATGGACGGCGAGGAACTGGCGGCGAGCCTGCTGCGCGGCAACTGGCTGTACTTCCCGGCGATCACCTGGCGCACCGAGGCCATCAAGTCGGTCGGCTTCCGCGCCGACCTGCGCACCACCCAGGACCTCGCGCTGGAGCTCGAGCTGATCGAGCGCGGCGAGCAGATGCTGATCGACAGCACGGTCTGCTTCCAGTACCGGCGCCACCTCGAGAGCGTCTCGTCGAAGATGGCGCTCGACGGCGACCGCTTCACCGAGGAGCGCGGGCTGTACCAGGTGATGGCCGAGCGGATGAAGGCCAAGGGCTGGCCACGCGCCGAGCGGGCCGCACGCATGCACTCCGCGTCCCGGCTGCACGCGCTGACCCTGCTTCCGACGGCCGTGAAGGGCGGGCAGCGCGACGTCGCCCGCGCGCTGGCCAAGCACGCTTTCGGCAACGGCTGAGCCACTGCGAAAACGAACGCCCCTGGTCTGCTGACCAGGGGCGTTCGGCGTTTCAGAGCTGTGTTTTCAGACGACGGAGGTGTCGGTCGGCTTGATCTCCTCGTCGGGGGCCTTGCTGTTCTGGATGGCCATCGCGCGCACCAGCTTGGCGTAGCGCAGCTCCAGCTCCTTGAAGCGCAGGAACGTGTTGATGGTGGCGAACCCGAACGCGACCACCATGCCGTAGAGCAGCAGGTCGGTGCCGCGGCCGACGCCCAGCGCGTTGGCGATCGCGCTGACCACTCCCGGCCACAGCACCGCGATGACGCCGAACATCATGAAGACCGAGAAGCCGATCTTGACGCTGGCCGCGGTCTTGCTCTTGCCGTGGTGCCTCAGGAAGAGGAGCAGCAGCGCCACGACAGAGGCGATGAGCAGGATCTGGATCAACATGTCAGTGCCTCGAACCCCTCATGACACCGTCGAAGACGATGTTCACGCCGTTGATGAGCGACTGGCCCTTGGCCATCGAGTACTCCGTGTAGAGGATCGTCACGTGCTCCTCGCCGACCTTCCACTTGTGGTGGTCGATGAGCTCGACGAACTCCGAGGCGTGGCCCATGCCGTTGCTGGTGATGTTCAGCTTGTCCGCGACCGTGCGGTTGAACACCCGCAGACCGTTGTGCGCGTCGGTCAGGCCCAGGCGCCGGGTCCGCGGGCTGAGCAGCACCACGGTCTTGAGCACGAACCGCTTGATCCACGGGATGTGGCTCGTGTCCGCGCCCTTGATGAACCGGGTGCCGACGATGATGTCCAGGTCTTCGGCCTGCAGGCGCTTGAGCATCCGCAGCACGTCGTCGACCTGGTGCTGGCCGTCGGCGTCGAAGGTGACGAAGTACTTCGCACCCGGCTGCGCCTTGGCGTAGCTGACACCGGTCTGCAGTGCGGCGCCCTGGCCGAGGTTCACCGGGTGGCGCACCAGGTGGGCGCCTGCCTGCTGGATCTGCTCGGCGGACGCGTCGGCGCTGCCGTCGTCGACGCACACGATGTTCGGAAACGTTTGCCTGGCGTTCCGCACGACGTCCCCGATGACCTGAGCCTCGTTGTACACGGGAACGACCAACCAGACGTCGGACCATTCAGCCACTGGGGGTCCTCCAGGACGCCATTTTCTGTCGCAATGCGAAGTTCTTGGAAATGCGCTGCCAGTGTAGTGCAGCGGCTACGCCATTCGTGGCCGGTGCCGGGCCCGCTCAGGATCCCCCCGGGATGCTGTCGGCGGGCAGGTAATCCTTGCTGGTCCTGGCCTTCAAGCCGTCGCGCAGACCGTCCCGCATCGCACGCAGCCGGGGACCTCGCGGCTTTTCGTACAGTGCCGTGAGTAACACCCAGCGGATCATGATCAGAATGGACGCGAGGCACCACAGCGGCGACTGACTCAGGTTTTCCCTCACCAGCAGCACGCCGTTGCGGATCACCCAGTACAGCCGCCACTGAGGGTGGTGAGTGACCCGGACGTGCCCGATCAGGAACCGGTGCGCGCGAACGTCGCCGAGCACGTGCGGAAGCCTGACCCGCCGGTCCTGCACGATCCGCATCCCCCTGCGCCGCAGCCGCAGGCAGAAGTCCTGGTCGACGCAGTCCATGAAGAAGTCCTCGCGGAACCCGCCCAGCTCCTCGATCAGCGCGCGCCGCACCACCATGCCGGAGGTGATCACGGCTCCCCGGTCGGCGACCTCGGGCATCAGGGCCGTGCGCGGGTCGAGGTAGGACTCGCGCTCGCTGTCCCAGGGAGCGGGGGCCGCGACACCGACGGTCGGATCGGCCAGGTGCGCGACCAGCAGGCCGACCAGGTCCTTGGAGAGCACCGAGTCCTGGTCGAGCAGCAACACGACGTCGGATCCGGGTGACGTCTCCCGCACGCCCAGGTTGAGCGCGCCCGCCAGGCCGATGTTGCCGCCCGGCCGCAGCACGCGGACCCGGTCGGGCAGCTCGCCGCCGAGCAACTCGGCACCACCTGGGGTGTTGTCCACCACCAGAACCTCGACGCAGGACGCTCTCGCGGCGTCGATGACGGCCAGCAGCCGCTGACCTGGGTGATATGCCGTCGCGATCGCTGTGATCTCTAACGTCACCGGGTGGTTTGTTCCCTGAGCTCGGCGGACGCCGACGTGTCGTCCGGAAGTAACTGCTGGTGGTTGCGGCCGGTCGCCCGCACGAGGACGACGGCCATGACGAGCACGAGAGCGATGGGGCCCGCCGAGGTGGTCAGCACCGCGGAGGTGACCGGCTCGGCCGGCAGCACGTACGCCAGCACCATGACGACGGCGGCGGTCACGAAGGCCACGAGCACCATCCGGTGCTTCTGCAGCGCCAGCAACGTGGGCTGCGTGACGTTCGAGATCGCGAGGAACATCGTGCCGATGCCGAGCAGGGCCATGGCCGTGGCGGACAGGTCCACGGGCGTACCGAGGTAGAGGCTGAGCAGGCGCGGACCCGCGATGCCGAGGACCGCGATGCCGAGCAGGCCGAACACCGCGCACGCGACGACCGCCAGGGAGGCCTGCCTGCGCACCCCTCGCAGGTCGCCCTTCGCCGCTCCGGCGGTCAGCCGCGGCAGGAGCATCGTCTGCAGCGGGAAGATGGCGAACATCGGCAGGCGGGTCAGCGTGACGGCACCCGCGATGACCGTGGCCAGCACGGGTTCCACGTCCGACCGCGCCCCGATCATCAGCGGCGGCAGGTTGATGATGGCCTGGTTGGTCAGGTTGGCTGCGACCAGGAACGTCAGGGCCGACGAGACGCCGAACCTGATCGCGCCCGCGCCGCCGATCGAAGGCGCGGCGGCCGACGACGGGGCGCGCCAGTCGCGCTGACCCTTGATCCACAGCATGACCACGCCGAGCAGCGCCGCGAAGGCCTGGCCGAGGACGAAGGCCAGCCCGAAGGTCCACGCGGAGTCGGCCCCGGCCAGCCACAGCACGACGCAGAGCACCAGCCGCGACCCGCCCTCAGCAGCCAGCGTCGCGGAGTAGATGCCGAACCGCTGACAGCCCGCGAGGACGCCGCGGACCGAGGACGCCGCCCACGCGGAGACCAGGCTCACGACGAGCATGCCGACGAGCTCCCAGTGCCCCCGCAACGGTCCCGAGACCAGCACGGGCGACGCCGCCAGCGAGATGGCGATCGCGGGCACCAGCAGCCTGGCACCCTGCCGCGACACGAAGTGGGCGACGGGCTTGACCGCCCTGCCGAGCGCGCGCTCCTGGCTGACCGAGCGCGACATCTCCTGCTCGAGGCCGATGAAGAAGCCCAGCGCGATCGTGTTGACCAGGAAGTAGAGGCCGGCCAGCGCCGCGACGCCCGGCCGGTCGACCTCGGACCGGTTGATCAGGCCGATGAACGCGGCCCCGGAGAGGATGACCAGCGTGAGGCCGACGCCCATCAACGGCATCGGCCCGCGCAGCAAGCGGATGAGGTTCATGCTCCAAGCCTGTTTCGGTCAGCGTGGTCGCGGCCCTGATCGCACCGCTGTGGCATCAGGCGTTGCGGAAGTACTCCACCGTACGCGCCGCACCGGTCTTGACATCGACCTCCGACACCCAGCCGAGCTCGCTCGTCGCCCTGGACGAGTCCAGGGCGGAGGCCCGCAGGTCACCGAGCCGCGCGGGCGCGTACTCGGGCTCGTCGGCCGCCCCCGCGGCCAGCGCGACCAGGCTGTGCAGCTCCTTGTCCGAGGTCTGCTGGCCGGTGCCGATGTTGTAGCGCTGCCCGCCGCCGTTCTCGCCGGACGCCGCCACGAACGCGGCCACCACGTCCTCGACGAAGACGTAGTCGCGGGTGTTGCCGCCGTCGCCGAACAGCTTCGTCGGCTTGCCCGCCAGCAGGGCGTTGGCGAAGATCGCCACCACGCCCGCCTCGCCGTGCGGGTCCTGCCGCGGGCCGTAGACGTTCGCGAGCGCGAGGTGCGTGCACTCCAGGCCGTACAGCTGGCGGTAGGTGTTCAGGTACACCTCGCCGGAGACCTTGCTCGCCGCGTACGGCGACTTCGGGTTGATCGGCACGGCCTCGGAGACCGGCAGCACGTCCGGCGTGCCGTAGATCGAGCCGCCCGAGGACGCGAAGCAGATCTTGCGGGTGCCGGCCTTGCGGGCGGCCTCCGCGACGTTGATCGTGCCGATGACGTTCTGCTGCGCGTCGAGGATCGGGTCGGCGACGCTGACCCGCACGTCGATCTGCGCGGCGAGGTGGAAGATCACCTCGGGCTCGAAGCCGGCGACCACGTCGGCGAGCTCGGGGTTCGCGATGTCGAGCTGGGTGAAGGAGTACCGGTCGGCGTGGGCCGGGTCGGCAGGCGCGGTGCGGGTGCCGCGGCGCAGGTCGTCGACGACGTGGACCTCGTGCCCGTCACGCAGCAGGCGGTCGACCAGGGTGGAGCCGATGAAACCGGCGCCGCCGGTCACGAGTGCACGCACGGGAACCTCTTCGAAGTCGGAAGCCGGATTTGGGCACAGGCTATCCGTGGCTCAGAACCAGCGTTCGAGCACCATCGCGACGCCGTCCTCCGCGTTCGGGCCCGTGATCTCGTTCGCGGCGGCTCGCGCGGCCTCGTGGCCGTTGGCCATCGCCACGCCGTGACCGGCCCAGGTCAGCATCTCCACGTCGTTCGGCATGTCCCCGAACGCGATCACGTGCTCGCGCTCGACGCCGAACCGTTCCGCGACGTCGGCCAGCCCGGACGCCTTCGTGACGCCGTGCACGCTGGCCTCGATCAGGCCGTTGTTCGTGGAGTAGGTGAGGTCGACCTCGCCATGCAGCACCTCGTTGATCGCGGACACCATCTCGGCGCTGGTCATGGTGCGGTGCCTGATCAGCAGCTTCGTCGCGGGGTGGCCGAGCGTCTCGGCGCGGGTGAGGCCGCTGTGCGGGCCCTCCGGCCAGGGGTGGGTGTAGCTGAGCTCGGCGACGAACGTTCTGTCGTCCTTCGGGGTGCCGACGAGCTCCACCGCGTACGTGCAGTCGTCCAGCACGCTGTCGACGGCGGCCGCGATGTCGTGCAACTGCACCGGGCTGAGTGTGCGCGCCCAGACGATCTCGTCACGGCCGATGTCGTAGAGCACCGCACCGTTCGCGCAGACGGCGAGACCGTCGAGACCTGCTTCGGCGGCGATGCGCGGGATCCAGCGCGGCGGCCTGCCGGTGGCCAGCACGAACGGCACTCCTGCGGCGATCACGCGCGCGACCACCTTCGCGGTGCGTGCGCTCACGCTCTCGTGAGGGGTGAGCAGGGTTCCATCGACGTCGGAGGCGACCAGGCGCGGCTGTTCCACATCGTCATCTTGCCTCTTCGACATCCGAGTCCAAGTTCGTCGGGAGCTGAACAGCTGGTTACCGTACGTACGTGCGCGCAGGAATCGTGATTCTCCCGGAACACCGATGGTGGATCGCCGAACCCAAGTGGCGCGCGGCTGAGGAGTACGGCTTCCACCACGCGTGGACCTACGACCACCTCGGCTGGCGCACCCTGGTCGACGGTCCGTGGTTCGGCGCGGTCCCGACCCTGACGGCGGCCGCGCTGGTGACGTCGCGGATCAGGCTCGGGACCTTCGTGGCGAGCCCGAACTTCCGCCACCCGGTGCCGTTCGCGCGGGAGCTGCTGACCATCGACGACGTGTCCGACGGACGCTTCACGCTCGGCGTCGGCGCAGGTGGGGACGGGTACGACACGGTCGTGCAGGGCGCGAAGCCGTTGCTGCCGCGCGACCGGACGACCCGGTTCGGCGAGTTCGTCGAGCTGCTCGACCAGCTGCTGGTCAAGGACCGCACGTCGTGGCACGGCGAGTTCTACTCGGCCGACGAGGCCCGCAGCGCGCCCGGTTGCGTGCAGCGGCCGCGGGTGCCGTTCGTGGTGGCCGCGAACGGTCCGAAGGCGATGACCGTGGCCGCCAGGTTCGGCCAGGGCTGGGTCACCACCGGACCTCCCACCGAGGACCACGAGGCGTGGTGGCGCGGCGTCGCGCAGCTGTCCGAGCAGTTCACTGAGACGTTGGCCACGCAGGGCCGCACGTCGAGGGTGAACCGCTACCTGAACCTCGACTCGGCGCCGGTGTACTCGCTGTCGAGCGTCGAGTGCTTCACCGACGCCGTGGGCAGGGCGGCTGAGCTGGGCTTCACCGACGTGGTGGCGCACTGGCCGCGGCACGACGGCATCTACATGGGCAGCGAGCAGGTCGTGGAGGACGTCGCCGCGAACGTGCTGCCCACGCTGGACCGGCACCTGTAACGACGGGACCCCGGAAACTAGATTCCGTCACTGTGCGCTCTGTTGTGGTGATCGGTGGCGGAATCGTGGGGCTCGCGGTGGCGGCCGAGCTGGCCTCGCGCGGGGACCGCGTCACGGTGCTCGAGAAGGAGACCCGCTGGGGCGCCCACCAGACCGGCCACAACTCGAACGTCGTGCACGCGGGGCTCTACTACAAGCCCGGTTCGTTGAAGGCCCGGATGTCCGTGGCCGGCAACGCGTCGATGGTCGCGTTCGCGCAGGAGCACGGCGTTCCGGTCGAGGTGTGCGGCAAGCTCGTGGTCGCTACTTCTGCTGACGAACTGCCACGGCTGCACGACCTGGCGTCGCGTGCCGAGGCCAACGGGGTGCCCGCGAAGCTGATCTCCGCGGAAGAGGCGCTGGAGTACGAGCCCGAGGTGGCCTGCGTGGCCGCTCTGCGCGTCGAAAGCACCGGGATCATCTCGTACGCGGGAGTCTGCGCCGCGCTGGTGCGGTTGCTGGACGGGCACGACCTGCGGCTGCGGTCACCCGCGCTGGCGATCCGGACGGTCGGGTCGCACGTCGAGGTGGCCACGCCGCAGGGCGTTGTTCGAGGCGACGTGCTGGTGAACTGCGCCGGGTTGCAGAGCGACCGGATCGCGCGGCTGGCCGGACTGACCCCCGCCGCCCGGATCGTGCCGTTCCGCGGCGAGTACTACGAGCTGCGGCGGACGTCGCTGGTGCGCGGGTTGATCTACCCGGTGCCGGATCCGACGCTGCCGTTCCTCGGCGTGCACCTCACCCGCATGCTCGACGGATCGGTGCACTGCGGGCCGAACGCCGTGCTGGCGTTGCGGCGCGAGGGCTACCGGTGGAGCGACTTCTCGCTGCGTGACGTCGTCGACGTGGCCCGGTTCCCCGGCACGTGGCGGCTGGCGCGGAAGTTCGCGCGGACGGGCGTCGACGAGGTGCTGCGGTCGTTGTCCCGCCGCCGGTTCGCCGCGTCGCTGGCCCGGCTGGTGCCCGCGGTCGAGGAGTCGGACCTGGTCCGGTCCGAGAGCGGTGTGCGCGCTCAGGCCATGCTCCCCAACGGTGCGCTGGTCGACGACTTCCTCATCGAGTCAGCGCCCCGTCAGGTGCACGTCCTGAACGCACCTTCACCCGCGGCGACGAGCGCGCTGGAGATCGCGCGCCACATCGCCTCGCTCACTTGAGCAGCTCGAGCCCGCCCATGAACGGCCGCAAGGCCTCAGGAACCGTGACCGAGCCGTCCGCGTTCTGGTGGTTCTCCAGGATCGAGACGATCCACCGGGTCGTGGCCAGCGTGCCGTTGAGCGTGGCCGCGATCTGCGTCTTGCCGTTGTCGTCGCGGTAGCGCACGTTGAGGCGGCGCGCCTGGAACGTGGTGCAGTTCGACGTGGAGGTCAGCTCCAGGTACCGCTTCTGCGACGGCACCCACGCCTCGCAGTCGAACTTGCGGTACGCCGACATGCCGAGGTCGCCGGTCGCCGTGTCGATGACGCGGTACGGCACCTCGATCTTGGCGAGCATCTCCTCTTCCCACCCGAGCAGCCGCGCGTGCTCCGCCTCGGCGTCCTCGGGCTTGACGTAGCAGAACATCTCGACCTTGTTGAACTGGTGCACGCGGATGATGCCGCGGGTGTCCTTGCCGTACGACCCGGCCTCGCGCCGGTAGCACGACGACCAGCCGGCGTACCGGCGCTCACCGTCGAGGATCTCGTCGGCGTGGTAGCCGGCCAGCGGCACCTCCGACGTGCCAACGAGGTACAGGTCGTCGGCGGGCAGGTGGTAGATCTCGCTCGAGTGGGCGCCCAGGAACCCGGTGCCCGCCATGATCTCCGGCCGCACCAGCGTGGGCGTGATCATCAGCTCGAAGCCGTTGGCCGTGGCCTGCGCCGCCGCCATGTTGAGCAGCGCCAGCTCCAGCTGCGCGCCGACGCCCTTGAGGAAGTAGAACCGGCTGCCGCCGACCTTGGCGCCGCGCTCCATGTCGATCGCGCCGAGCCGGGTGCCCAGGTCGAGGTGGTCGAGCGGCTCGAAGTCGAACTCGCGCGGCTCACCGACGTGCTTGACGACGCGGAAGTCGTCCTCGCCACCGACAGGCGCGTCCGGGTGCACAAGGTTCGGGATCTTCGCCAGCAGCTCGCTGACCTCGCCGGCGGTGGCGTTCTGCTCGGCCTCGGCGGCCTTGACCTCGGCGGCCAGGTCCTTCGCCTTGACGAGCAGGGCGGTCTTGTCGTCGCCCTTGGCCTTGCCGACCTCCTTGCCGAGCACCTTCTGCTCGGCGCGCAGGGTGTCCGCGCGGGAGATGGCGCTGCGCCTGCGCTCGTCAGCGGACAGCAGGGAGTCGACGACGCCCTCGTCCTCGCCACGGGCACGCTGTGACGCGCGCACGATCTCCGGGTTCTCGCGCAACACCTTGAGGTCAATCACCCTGAAAAGGGTAGTCCCCACCTGATCCGCACTTCATCCGGATATCGAGGTCGCGAAGCCAACGCCCGGCCTGGTCTCGTCAGGCGTCGGACTTCGATACCTCCAGCGCCCCGCAAACGCGAAGGACCCGGCGGCTCGTGAGCACCGGGTCCTTCGACGAAGCGCGGGACTAGCTGATGGCGACCGCCACCACGAGACCCAGGGCGACGTGCGCGGAGGCGACGACGACCGAGGCCGGCGCGAACTGGTCCGACTCGATGATCGAACCGATGTCCAGCTTGGTCACCCACTCCAGCAGACGCACGGCGGCGACCTGCACGACGATGCCGACCAGGCCGTAGATCAGCGCGGACAGCAGGCCCTCGTCGAGCTTGCCGACCGACGACGTGATCGCGATGACGACGATGAACGCCATCGACAGCAGGCCGGAGGCGGTCACGATCACGGCGTTGGGGCAGCCGTTGCGGACAAGGGCGGACAGCTTGCCCGGCGTCGTCCAGTCGATGGCGTAGAAGCCGAACACCATGAGGACGAGACCGACGACGGCGTACAGCGCGATCGCGCCGATGTTCCGACCCAAGGTCGCGCCGAAGCCGGGGTCCAACGCGAGCAGCGTGGTCGTCATGTGCTGTTCCCTTTCGGAGTCTTACTCAACAATTCGATGCGGCACGAACGCCGCGCCATCGTCGGTCACCAGACCGACCGTTTCGCGGATGCCGAGGCCTGCCGACGTGTCGCCGACGACCCAGGCGCCCAACGCGGGGCGGTAGCCGTCGAACTCCGGAAGCGGATCGAACAGCTGGTAAACGAAACCTTCTTTGCCGTACACGCCGCCGGTCTGCGTCTCGTAGCCCGGAGCGACGATCTGGATGTTCGACCCCTCACGGCCGAGCAGCGGCTTGCGCACGTACTCGGTGAGCATGCCGGGGTCGTTCAGGTAGGCCGGGAGCAGGTTGGGGTGGCCCGGGTGCATCTCCCACAGGATCGCGAGCAGCGCCTTGTTGGAGAGCAGCATCTTCCACAGCGGCTCGATCCACAGGGTGCCGGGCAGCGACTCGACGGCGTGCCGGCCGAACTGCTCCTCGACCACCCACTCCCACGGGTAGAGCTTGAACGCCGCGTTCATCGGGGCCTCTTCGAGGTCGACGAACCGGTTGAGCAGGGTGTCCCAGCCGATGTCCTCCATCGCGATGCCCACGGTGTTCAGACCGGCCTCGGCGGCCGTCTCCTGCAGGCACGCGGCGGTGAGGTGGTCCTCGCCCGACGGGTCGGCGCTCGACCAACTGAAGTGCAGCTCACTGGACGGCAGCTTGGCACCGATCTCGGCCCAGCGCTCGACCAGGCGCTCGTGCAGCGAGTTCCACTGGTCGTCGTCCGGGAAGACGTCGGTCTTCCAGTACCACTGGATGTACGCGGCCTCCAGCAGCGACGTGGGGGTGTCCGCGTTGTACTCGAGCATCTTCGCGGGACCGGAGCCGTCGTAGCGCAGGTCGAAGCGGCCGTAGACGTGCGGGTCGCGGCGGCGCCACGACTCGGCGATGTGCGGCCAGACCCACTCGGGGATGCCGAAGTCCCGGTAGCGCTCGGTGAGCACCACGTTGTCGACCGCGTCGAGGCACATGGAGTGGAGCAGCTCGACGTCGGCCTCGAGCGAGAGGATCTCGCTCATCTCGAACACGTAGTGCACCGACTCGTCCCAGTACGGACGGTCGGAGCCGTTCGCGTACTTCGCGGGCAGGCCGAAGACCAACCCCTGGTCCGAGACCGTGCGCTGCCAGTTCGGCCGCGGTTGCGAGGTTTCACGACGCAACTGGGTTCAGCCTCCGCTGCTGGACGAGCCGCTGCTGACGCCGAAGCCGCCGCGCTGGACCGACGTGCCCGACTTCGTGCTGACGTTCGCACCCTTGGGGATCGTGTAGCTGCCGCCGACAGCCTTCTGGCCGACGGAGCCTGACCCGCCGTAGTTGTAGCGGTACGAAGAGCCACCGATGTAGATGAAGCCACCGCTGCTGTAGCCGCCATGGCTGCTGTAGTACGTCTGGTCGCAGTAGTCGTCGTCGACGATCACGTTGTTCGAGTCGGTGCACTGCGCCGTCACGTTCGACGGGCTCGCGGCCGCGTACCAGATCGCGACCAGCGCCACGACGCCCACGGCGACACCGCCACCGATGAGCAGGCGCTTGCGCTTCTTGCGCTTCTTCTCGAACGCGGCGGACTCGGCGGCGAACCGCTCCTGCTGCGCCTTCAACGCGGCGGCACGAGCGCGTTGCTCGGCCACCGTCGCCTGGCGCGGCTGCGTCACGCCGGCCTGCTGCTGGCGCACGCTGCCCTTGCCCTTGACGGGCGCGTTCGGCTGCGGCGCCGGCTGGTACGGCGGCGGCTGTTGCGGCTGGCCGGGCGTTCCGGACGGCTCGGGCACCGGCTGGCCAGGTCCTGGCAGGTTGTTGTCAGTCATCACCACTCCCGCGGGCAAGGTACCGAGCGAGGTGGCCGAAACACGGCCGTTTGAGTGACGAGTGTCCTAATAGCAACACTCGACCCAACCCGGCGCACAGCCGCCTCACACAGCACAGGCATCATGGATGAGATGTCTCCGAGCGCCGGTTGGTTGAGTCGATCTGGTCACATCCGCGACACGCGGCTTGTGATGGTCGGCGCTTTCCTCGGCGCGTTCATGCTGTTGATGTTGTCCGCGTTCACGTCCGTGCTGGCAGGAGGCCCGCTGGGCTCCAGCCGCGAGAAGGTGAACGCCGCGTACCAGGCCGTGGCGGGCGAGTGCCTGAACTGGGAGCGCAAGGACCTCTCCGACGCGCAGAAGGTCGACTGCGGCGCCGCTCACCGCTTCGAGGTCACCGGCACCGCCGACATCGCCGGCGCGTACCCGAAGGAAGCGCCGTTCCCGAACGCGGAGGCCTGGGAGAAGATCTCGCAGGAGCACTGCGCGCAGGCCACCTCCTCGTACATGGGCGGCAAGCTCGACCCCGAGGGCAAGTACGGCGTCAGCACGCTGAACCCGGACGAGCACCGCTGGTCGACCGGCTACCGCCAGATCCGCTGCGGCCTGCAGGTCACCGCGCCGTCCGGGGCCGCCCTGCCGTCGTTCGGCAGCGCCAAGACCCAGGACCAGTCGAACGTCTACGACCCCGGCGTGTGCGTCGCGCTGGGCGAGAACAACACGGTCGGCGACCCGGTGGAGTGCGCCCAGCCGCACGCGTTCGAGATCGTCGGCATCGTCCAGCACCCCGAGGGCGAGTTCATGCCGATCGACAAGCAGGACTCGGAGATGTCCGAGAAGTGCGCGGCCATCGTCGCCGAGTACACCGGCGGCGCCGACCTGAAGGCCAAGGGCCTGCTCGTCACCTGGGACACCCGCTCCGAGAAGAGCTGGGCCGTCGGCTCGCGCAAGGCCAACTGCAAGATCGGCGCCGTCCCCCAGGGCAACAACCTCGTGGCGTGGAAGGACAGCGTCCGCAACCCCAACGGCGCCCCGCTGACCACCGCGAACCCGCCGCAGACCACCTCGGTCAGGCCGCAGGACGAGCCTACCGGCGCCCCGCTGCACTCCGAATCCGGCAAGCCCTCCGAATCGGGCAAGCCTTCGGAGTCCGGCAAGCCCGACAAGCCGTCGTCGTCCTCGAGCGCGCCCACCACGACCACCGAGAACAGATGACCGTCGAGATGACCAGGGCTCGCTTCGACGAGCTGGTCGAGGAGGCCCTGGACCTGGTCCCGCCGGAGTTCACGCACGCGATGAACAACGTGGTGGTGCTGGTCGAGGACCGCAATCCCGATGAGCCGTCACTGCTCGGGCTGTACCAGGGGATCGCGCTGACCGAGCGCAGCACGGACTACGGCGGTGCGCTGCCGGACCACATCTTCATCTACCGCGAGGCGATCCTCGAGATCTGCGACTCCGAGGAGGACGTGGTGGAGGAAGTGACCATCACCGTGGTGCACGAGATCGCGCACCACTTCGGGGTGGACGACGCGCGCCTGCACGAGCTGGGCTGGGGCTAGAGCTCGACGCCCGCCCAGGAGCGGCACACCCAGCCGTCGCCCTCGGTCTCCAGCACGACGACGCCGGTGTTCGGCAGCAGGTTCTCCGCCAGCTCCACCGGCACGTTCGACGCCAGCGCCAACGCACCCATCCGGCCCGCGCCACCGTGCGTCACCACCATGACGGTGCCGTCCTGCTTGATCGACTCGATCGCGCCGAGGAAGCGGTCCAGCACCTGCTGCCCGGTCTCGCACCCGCCGGGGAACGCCACGTCCAGCGAACCCTCGGCCCACTTGATCACGGTGTCGAGGTAGGTCTTGTAGGCCTCGGTGTCGTTGCGGCCCTCCAAGGACCCGACCTGGATCTCGTGAATGCCGTCCAGGATCTGCACGGGCAGCCCGAGGCGTTCGGCGGTCGGCAAAGCGGTTTGCTGGGCTCGCAGGCCGATGCTCGCGTAGACGGCGGAGATGTCCTCGCCGACCAGGACGTCGGACAGTTCGCGGGCCTGCTTCTGGCCGAGCTCGGTGAGCGGAGGACCTGGCATGGCCGTGTCCAGTTTGCGTTCGATGTTCGACGCCGTCTCACCGTGCCTGACCAGCAGCAACCTCACCCGCGTTCGCCCTTTCTGACAGCATCGACCCAGTCGGATGCTGCGGCGAACTCGGCGTTGTGGGCCTCGACAGGCCTCTGGTCGGCCTTCGGGAAGGACCCGAGGAACCGGATTTCGCGCGAGTGTCGGTGCAGCGCGGCCAGCGCGTCACCGATCCTCGGTTCTGCGATGTGCCCCTCGACGTCGATGTAGAAGCGGTACTCCCCCAGTTTGCCCTTCGTGGGGCGCGATTCGAGGCCGGTGAGATTGATGCCACGCAACGCCAGCTCGGTGAGCAGCTCGGACAGCACGCCCATGCGGTCGGGGGTGGTCACGACGACGCTCGTGCGGTCTGCTCCGGTCGGCTCAGGCAATGCGCCCGGTCGGCGCAGCAGCAGGAAGCGGGTGCGGGCGTCGGCCACGTCCAGCACGTCGGTCGCGTACTCGTCCAGCGCGTAGTGGTTCACGGCGACCGGGGCGGTCACGGCCGCGTCGAACTCGCCGCGCTCCACGGCCGCAGCGGCAGCAGCGGTCGAAGAAGTCGCGATCGACGTGACACCGGGCAGCGAAGAAGCGATCCACTCGCGCACCTGGGCCAGAGCGTGCGGGTGCGAAGCGATCGTCCCGATCGAAGTCGTCCCCGGACGGACCAGGACGCTGAACCTGACGTCCAGCACGGACTCGGCCACGGCGACGACCGGCTCGTCGCGGATGAGCGCGTCCAGCGTCGCGGGCACGGCGCCCTCGACGGAGTTCTCGATCGGCACGCACGCGAACTCGGTCTCGCCCTTGCGCAGCGCGGCGATGGCGAGCGGGATGGTCTCGAACGGCACCAGCTCGCCCTCGAACCTCGAAGCTGCCTGCTCGGTGAAGGTCCCCTGTGGTCCGAAGTACGCAATGCGCGGCATCGGGTCAGCGTAGTGCGGCGATCAGAGGCGCAAATCACGCCTGTGTCTGCCGCCAAACCTGGGTTCCGTCAGGACCGTTCGAACTGGAATGCTTGGGGCGTGCCCGCTCTAGCGCCAGAACTCGTGTTGTGCGCGGTCGACGAACCGATGGCGAACGCCTGGCTCGCCGTCGCGGACGGACGCGCCGGAGTGCGGGTGCATCGCGGGTCCGTGCTGGACATCCACGCGCAGGCCATCGTCAGCCCGGCCAACTCCCAGGGCTGGATGCGCGGCGGCATCGACGCCGTCTACGCCACGGCGTTCCCCGAGGTCGAGAACAACGTCCGCAGCGCGGTCCTCACGCTGCACGGCGGCGAGCTCCCCGTGGGCGAGGCGCAGATCGTGGCGACGGGCGAGACCGAGCCGGCGTGGCTCATCAGCGCACCGACCATGCGCCGGCCCGGCGAGCGGCTGCCGGTCGACACCGTCCACCCGTACCTGGCCGCGCGGGCGGTCCTGCGGCTCTGGCTCGAAGGTCGTCTCGAGGACGGCACGCCGGTGCGCGACGCCGTCCGCACCATCGCGATGCCGGGCCTCGGCACCGGGGTCGGAGGCGTCGCGCCGTCCACGTGCGCGCATCAGGTCGCGGCCGCGTGGGACGAGGCGTTCAACCCGCTCCACGTCTAGCTTGTGCACAACCCTGTGGACAAGGTTGTGGATGCCTGTGGACTACTGCCGAGGCGCGACCCATCGTTCCAGGTCAAGCTCATCTGTGATGGGGATACCGAAATCCCCAACCGCGGGGATCTCGGGCTTGAGCTTGCGCGCCTCGCGCACCGCATCTGGTCTCAACGCCGAGAGCTTGAACCCGCGCCGCTGGTAGAAGCGGATCGCGTCGAGGTTGTCGTTGGTGGTCGTCAGCCGCACCCGAGTGCACCCGAGCGTGCGTGCCTGACGAACCGCGGCGTCGACCAGCGCGGTGCCGACGCCACGGCCCCGCCGAAGCGCGTCGATCGTGACGATCTCCAGCTGGTGGTTCGCCACCGCGTAGGTCAGCAGACCCAGTACCTGACCCTGCTTCTCCACGAGGAAGCCCGGCAGACTCGCGGGGAAGAACACCTCGCCGTGCGCGACGGAGGTGTGCGCTCCCCATAGCTCCAGTACCAATCGGGCGACAACTATGCGATCCGCTTCTTCGACCGGTCGTACCGAGCCTTCTGCCATGACAAGAACTGTGCCAATCCGAGTCACGCTCAGGAACAGCCATTCGACGTACGGTGGATTCGTGCCAGTGCGAGTTTTGTTGGTTGACGACCACGAAGTGGTTCGCAGAGGTCTGCGCGAGATGCTCGACGACGAGACGGACATCTCGGTCATAGCCGAGGCCGGATCCGTCGACGAAGCGATTGCTCGGGCTCAAAGGACACCGCCCGATGTGGCCGTCGTGGACGTTCAGCTTCCCGACGGCAGTGGTGTGGACCTGTGCCGGTCGCTGCGCGATCTCGGCATCCGCTGCCTCGTGCTGACGGCGTTCGACGACGAGGAGGCGTTGGTAGGAGCCATCATGGCCGGTGCGTCTGGCTATCTGCTCAAGCAGGTTCGCGGCCAGGACGTCGTGACGGCCGTGCGCGAGGTCGCGGCAGGACGGTCCCTTCTGGACCCCGCGACCACAAGTCGAGTACTCGAACGGATGCGCAATCCAGCCCCGGTTGGCCTCACCGATCAGGAACAGCGCGTGCTCGAGCTCATCGGTGAAGGCCTGACAAACCGCCAAATCGGTGAACGTCTCTTCCTCGCGGAGAAGACCGTGAAGAACTACGTGACGTCCGTGCTCGCGAAACTCGGCATGCAACGACGGACGCAAGCCGCCGCATGGGTGGCTAAACGGGGACGGACCAGGTGAGCGTCGTCCCGTTCGGCGAACTCACGACGCGAAAATCGCCACTCGCGGACTTCGCCCGTTCAGCGAGATGACGCAAACCGCGTTGAGTCACACCGGACGGGATGCCGCACCCGTTGTCCGCGACTCGCAGCACCAGATGCTTCTCATCGCGCCGTACGTCGATCTGCACGTGTGTCGCTCCTGAGTGCCGCACGACGTTCGACAACGCCTCACGCAACGCCGCCCGCGCGTCGTCGGCGTGACGCCGCGGCACGTTGGCCAGGTCGCCGGCCACGTGCAGGCGCGGCGAAAATCCGAGCAACTCGCCGGCCGTCCTGGCCTCCGCGTTGATCGAGTCGAGCAGGTCCGCGGAGTCGGCCGGGTCGGTGTTGCGCAGCTTCCGGACGGTCGCGCGGACCTCGGCGATCGTCTCGTCGACCAGGTCGACCGCTTCGTTGATCCTGGCGCGCTGACCCGAGTCGAGCTTCTTGCCCAGCCGCCGTTCCAGCAGGCTGAGCTGCACGCCGGCGCCGTAGAGCCGCTGAATGATCACGTCGTGCAGGTCGCGGGCGATCCGTTCGCGCTCCTCGTAGACCGCGACGCGCTGCCGTGCCGTGAAGCCCTCCGCGAGCACCACCGCGAGCCCCGCCTGAGCAGCGAACGCCGACAGCACGTCCACCGTCTCCTGCGTGAACGGCGGTTTGTCTCTACGGCGATAAACCGCCAGAGCGCCGATCTTGCGGTCCGAGGTTCCGAACGGCGCGACCGCGAACGGTCCGTAGCCTCGCAGCGCGTGCGGCACGTATGGGGCCGTGCGCGGATCGCTGGTCACGTCGTCGGCCATCACCGGGACCCCGGTGCGCGCGGCCTTGGCGGCAGCACTGCGCGGGCTCAACGTCGCCACGACCGGCTCGCCGCTGGACGCCTCGACCGTCAGCGTGCCGTCGTCGTCCTCCGTGGCGAGCATGGCCAGCCCGAGGTCGGCGTCCGCGATCTCCGCGGCCGCCTCCACCACGAGCCGCAGCACGTTCTCCGGGTCTTCCAGCGCCGCCGACGTGATCTCGGTCGACGCGACGAGCACGCGCCGCGCCAGGGAGGGGTCCATGGTCCTCAACGGTATGCGGGCGTGCCGAGGTCCAGCACGAGGTCCGCCCTCGCGGCCTCGTCCGGACGGTGGGTGATGTGCAAGATCGTCCTGCCGTCGCGCCTGAGCTGATCCAACAGCTTCCGCGCGGTCGGTTCGTCGAGGTGGGCGGTGGGCTCGTCGAGCAGGACCACGTCGGCGTCGTGCAGCAACGCACGCGCAAGCGCAAGCCTTTGCGCCTCGCCACCCGAGACCTGATCAGGCCTGATCACCGTGTCGAGCCGGTCCGTCCACTCCGGCAGGCAGGCCAGTTCCAATGCCCTGCGCAGCTGCTCGTCGTCGTGCCGGCCCGACATCCGCAAGTTCTCCCGGACGGTCGTGCTGACGAGCATCGGCTCCTGCGGGCACCAGGTCGCCCTGGGCAGCTCCACGATCCCGCGCTCGGGCTGCAGGAACCCCAGGAGCAGCGCGAACAGCGTCGACTTGCCGCTGCCCGACGGTCCCACGATCGCGACGTGCATGCCGGGCTCGATGTTGAGGTGGAGGTCCTTGAGCGTCGGCTCGGTCGCGCCGGGCCAGCGGACGTCGACGTTCTCCAGCCGGATCCGCTTGCCTTTCGGTGCCTCCGGACGCTCTGGCGCATCGAACTGGAGCCTCGCGCTGGCCTCCTGCAACGCCCTGCGCTGCTGTGCGGCGAGCGGCAAAGCTGCCAGCGGTTCGGCGAGTGCGAGCGGGACCAGGCCGAGCACCGGGTTGCCGGTGGTGGCGCAGATCAGGGCCGCCGCACCGGTCGCGAGCAGGACGATCGCGGTGGCAGCGCCCGTGCCAAACGCTTGCTTGCGGGTCTCCCCGGCAAGTTCCGCGTCCTCGGCTTGGAGCTGCTCCAACACGCGGTGGTGGGTGTCGTGCGCGATGAGATCCGGTGCGGCGGCGAGTGCGTTGATCGTGTCACGGGCGACCTTGCGGCGGCCTCTGGCGAGCTTCGTGCTGGCCCGGCGCTCGGTCCACACGGCGACGGCCGGCGCGGAGATGCCTGCTGCCAACAGCAACCCGCCCAAAGTCAGCGCGGCGGCCGGGTCGATGAACGCGAACAGAATCGTGGTCGCGATACCTGCGCCAAGCGCCACGACCGGCGGCACGAGCACGCGCGGCACCAGATCGCGAACGGTGTCGGTGTCGTCGACGAGTCGTTGCAGGCCATCACGCCGCTGGGTGCGTACGAGCCGCAACCACAGCTCGGCGCGCAGGTTCGTGGCCAGCTGGAACGCCTCGTGGTGCGTGACCAGCCGCTCGACGTACCGGAGGACGCCCTTGCTCAGCGCGAACGTCCGCACGCCCACGACCAGCACCGACAGCGTCAGAATCGGCGGCATCTCGGCGGCCCGCGCGATCAGGTGAGCGGCCAAAGCGGTCAGGGCGATGCCGGCGACGGTCGCCAGCACGCCCAGCCCTGAACCCTTCCACGGGATCGGCAGGCGCTTCGGGCGTTCCCGCTTGGTCTCCTCGGTAACGACCCTGGTGAACGTCTCGTCCTCGGTCGCCTCCTTGTCGCGGTGCGAGGCGAGGACGACGGCCGCGGTATCGCTGGCTCTCTTGATCGCTTTGTCGACTTTGCGACTTGTCACCGGGTCGAGGTGGGCGGTCGGTTCGTCGAGCAACAGCACCGTCGCGCCGTGACGAACCCTCAGCAGGGCGCGCGCGACTGCGACCCGTTGGCGCTCACCCGTCGAGAGATCGGTGATCTGCCGGTCGAGCAGATGCGCCGCCACGACCTCGTGCGCGACCTCCTCGATGTCGTCCGCACCAGGAACCGTCAGCTCCAGCTCGGCCCGCGGCGTGGCGGCGGCGAACGCGGGTTTCTGCGGCACGTAGGCGATGTCGCCGGCCACGAAAGCGGTGCCGTCCGTCGGTTCCAGGAAGCCCAGCAGCACCTGGAACGTCGTCGACTTGCCCGCGCCGCTCGCACCTTCAAGTCGATAAATCTCCCCCGGCCGCACGTCGAAGCTGACCCCGTCCGGCGCGAACCCGTCTCGGCGCAGGACGCGGAGGTTGTCGACGTGGACGGAACCTCCTGGCACCCGCGGCCGGGTCCTGTCCTCGTGCTCGACCACCTCGGCGACGCGGCGGACCGCTTCCAGGCCGTCCTCGCTGGCGTGGTGAGCCGCTCCGGCGGCGCGCAGAGGCAGGTAGCACTCGGGCGCCAGGATCAGCACGACGAGCGCGGTCATCAGGGTCAGGTCGCCGTCCACCAACCGGATGCCGATGCCCACCGCGATCAACGCGACCGACAGCGAAGCGGCGATCTCCAGGACCAGAGCGCTCAAGAACGCGATCTTGAGCGTGCCCATCGTGGCCTTGCGGTGCTGCTCGCCGATCTGCCGAACTGCCGCGGCCTGCTGCTTGGCGCGGCCGAAGACGGTGAGGACCGGGAGAGCCCTGAGCAGTTCCAGGAGCTGGGCCGACAGGAGTTCGGTGACGTCCGCGGCCTTCTGCACGCGCTTCTCGGTGTACCAGCCGATCAGCGCCGCGAAGACCGGGATCAGCGGCACGGTGACCGCGATCAGGACCGCCGACGGCCAGTCCGTGAAGAGGATCCACGCGCCGACCAGCGGCGGCACGATCACGGCGGTGACCAGTGCGGGCAGGTAGCGGGTGAAGTAGGCGTCCAGCGCGTCGAGGCCCTTGGTCGCGAGCACCGACAGCTCCGCCGTGCCGCGGTCGGCGATCCAGCCGGGGCCGCGTTCGAACGACTTGGCCAGCAGCTGGGTCCGCAGCTCTTCCTTGGCACCGGCGGCGGCACGGGCGGCCGCGCTTTCCGTTGCCCACGAAAAACCTGCGCGCGCGAGGATCGCCACGGCCAGAAGCGGCAGGCCTTCGCGAGTCGTGATCACCGACGCCAGCGCGACGGCCTGGGCGACGAGCGCGAGAGCGTTGAGGAACGCCAGGGCGCCCACCCCCACGAGGGCGCGCCTGGCGTTCCTGGAGAGCTGGGGAAGTGCCCCCAGCGGGCCTCGCATGTCAGTTCACCGGGATGTGCCGCACGCCGATGCGCTTGCGGAACACCCAGTAGGTCCAGCCCTGGTAGACGATCACCGCGGGCGTGCCGAACCCGGCGACCCAGGTGATCACCTGCAGCATGTACGGACTCGAAGCGGTGTTGGCGACCGTGAGCGACCACGCGTCGTTGAGCGTCGACGGCAGCACGTTCGGGTAGAGCGAGCCGAACAGGATCGCGACGCTCGCCGCGATCGCCAGTCCCATCAACGCGAACGACTGGCCGTCGCGGTTCGCGAGCAACCGCCACATCGCCGCGGCGAGCACCAGCACGACCACACCGGCCCACAGCCCCGCGACGATCGCGAGCAGCGCGATCAACGGGAGCAGTGCCACCGGCGCCAGCGTGAGCCCCACGCGGCGAGCCCGGTCGCGGATCTCGCCCTCGGTCTTCAACGCGGTGAAGACCGCACCGTGCACCAGCGCGTAGCCGGCGAACGCAAGCGCGCCGACGACCGTGTCGAGCCGGAACGCGGCGAACGCCGAGCCCACGCGGTCGCCGTGCGCGTCGATCGGCAGGCCCAGCACCGTGGTCGAGATCAGCAGGCCGACGCACAGGGTCGCGGTCCACGAGCCGACGATGATCACGGTGTCCCAGGCCTTGCGCCAGCGCGCCGACTCGACCTTGCCGCGGTAGTCGAAAGCGACCCCGCGCCCGATCAACGCGATGAGGAACAACGTTAGTGGCAGGTACGCGGCGCTCAGCAGCGCCGCATACCAGCCGGGGAACGCCGCGAACGTGGCACCGATCGCGACGATGAGCCACACCTCGTTGCCGTCCCACACCGGCCCGATGGTGTTGATCATGACCCGGCGTTCTTGGTTGCTGCGTCCCAGAACCGGCAGCAGCATGCCGACGCCGAAGTCGAAACCTTCGAGGAACAGATAGCCGAGCCACAGCACGGCGATCAGCACGAACCAGAGCGTTTCCACGTCGCCTCTCCCCTAGTACGCGAACGCCAGGGCGCCGTCGTCTGACTTGTGGGGCAGTACGCCGGGAATCCCGCCTCTGACGTACTTGCGGATCAGGTAGAACTCGATGGCCGCCAGCACGCTGTAGACCGCGGTCAGCGCGATGAGCGAGGTCAGGATCTCGCCGGGCGAGATGCCGCTGACGGCCCGCGCGGTGAACATCCAGACACCGTCCACACCAGTCGGGTTGGGCACCACCACGAACGGCTGCCGTCCCATCTCGGTGAAGATCCAGCCGAAGCTGTTGGCCAGGAAGGGAGTCGCGATGCCGGCGAGGCCCAGAACCGGGAACCACCATCCGGTGGGCGTCCGGTTCTTGCGCGTCAGCCACAGCATGAAGACACCCAGTCCGGCCGAGATCCCACCGAACCCGATCATGAGGCGGAAGCCCCAGTACGTCACGGGAAGCGCCGGCACGTAGTCGATCGGCTTGCCGCTGAGCTCGCCGAGCTTGGGGTCGACCGGGTAGTTGGTGCCGTACTTCTCCTGGTACAGCGGGACAAGATCTTGGATGCCCTTGACCTCGCTGCTGAAGTCGTTGTGCGCCAAGAAGCTCAGCAGTGCGGGCACCGTGATGCTCTTGACGTTCTCGCAGTCGGGCCGTGCGACGTCACCGTACGCGAAGATGCTGAAGCTCGCGGGCTGTTCGGTGTGGCACAACGCTTCCGCGGCGGCCATCTTCATCGGCTGCTGCTCGAACATCAGCTTGCCCTGCCAGTCACCGGTGATCGCCAGTGCGCCGAACGCGACCACGCCGACCCAGGTGCCGAGCTTGAGCGAGCCGCGCCAGACGCGTTCTTCTTCCGACTTGCGGTGCAGGTGCCAGGCCGCGATGCCGACGAGGAACGCGCCGGCCACCGCGAACGCCCCCGCGATGGTGTGCGGGAAGGCGGCGAGCACCGTGTTGTTGGTCAGCACGGCCCAGATCGAGGTGAGGCGCGGGCGGCCCTCGTGCATCTCGATGCCGACGGGGTGCTGCATCCACGAGTTGGCGGCGAGGATGAAGTAGGCACTCGCGATCGTGGCCAGGCTGAACGCCCAGGCACAGGCGAGGTGGACCTTCTTCGGCAGCTTGTCCCAGCCGAAGATCCACAGGCCGAGGAACGTCGACTCGACGAAGAAGGCGACGATCCCCTCCATCGCGAGCGGCGCGCCGAACACGTCACCGACGAACCGCGAGTAGGCGCTCCAGGCCATGCCGAACTGGAACTCCTGCACGATGCCCGTCACGACGCCCATGGCGAAGTTGATCAGGAGGAGCTTCCCCCAGAACTTCGTCATCTTGTAGTAGCGCTCGTCGCCGGTGCGCACCCACGCGGTCTGCATCCCCGCGACCAGCACGGAGAGACCGATCGTCAGCGGCACCATCAGGAAGTGGTAGACGGTGGTGATGCCGAACTGCCACCGCGCGAGTTCGAGTACGTCCACGCTTCCGAGCGTATGTGTGGATCATGAGGACCATCAGGTACGACGGTCCCGTTCCGGCTCGGGACCAAGGTCCCGTGCGCGAAGTCACGCCTTTCGGGTGACATGCGTCGGTTACGATTGATGCGCCAGAGGGGAGTAGTTCCCACCGGAGTTCTCAGCCGGTGGCGTGGTGATCGACATACTGATCCGCCTTAGTGCAGATCCGGTCCCACACCCGTTCTTAAGCGGGCGAACGAGACCTCCGGCCAGGCTGCAGCACGCCTGGTCGGGGTCTGTTGCGCCTCCGTCCGGGCTCGTATTCGGACGTGGAGGAATCTCTTGGCCACCTCATTGCTCGCGTTCATCACCGCGTTCGCGGTGGTGTTCCTCGTCGAGCTCCCTGACAAGACCATGGTCGCGACCCTGGTGCTGACCACGCGCTACCGCGGCTGGCCGGTGTTCGTCGGCGTCGTGGCCGCCTTCGCCGTGCAGACGGTGGTCGGCGCGGCGTTCGGCTCAGCCATCACGCTGCTCCCGGACCGCCTGGTCGCGGGGATCGTGGCGTTGCTGTTCGGCGTGGGCGCGTTCCTGCTCTTGAAGGAGGGGTTCTCGCGTGAAGCCGACTCCGCCGACGAGGCCGGTGTGCGCACCGACGTGCCGTTCTGGCGGGCGGCGCTGACGTCGTTCGGCGTGCTGTTCGCGGCCGAGTGGGGTGACGCGTCGCAGCTCGCGACCGCCGGCATCACCGCTCGCTACGGGGAGCCGCTGATGGTCGGTCTCGGCGCCTGGCTGGCCCTGGTCGCCGTGGCCGGTCTGGCTGTCCTGGTAGGACGCAAGCTCGCCGGGCGGTTGCCGACGCACTGGATCCAGCGGGTCGCCGGGGTGATCTTCGCGGTGTTCGGCGTGATCGCGCTGACGCAGGTGTTCTGATCACCAAACAGGGCGCAGGCCTGGCTGGTCGTCGCCGTGGACGTGCTGCAGGTACGCGGTGAGGCCCTGCTTGATGGTGTCGAGGGTGCCGGGGCCGATCGCCTCGGCCATCTCGTTCTCGAGGTCCGACCACAGGTTGTCGGCGAGCCTGAGGTAGTCGCGGCCCTTGCCGGTCAGCGTGACGTACTGCGCCCGCTTGTCCGTGGGGTGCGGTTCCCTGGTGACGTAGCCCCACTCGTCGAGCTCGTTGACGATCTTCGCGGCGGCCTGCTTGGTGACGCCGAGGTGCTGTCCGATGTCGACGGTCGTGGCGCGCTTCGCCTTGAGGAGCCGGAAGACGTAGCCGTGGGCCGGGCGCAGCGGTTCCAGGCCGATCTGCTCGAGACGGTCGTGGAACTGGTCGCCGATCGCCCGGTACGACATGGCCAGCAGCATCGTCACCGGTTCCATTCACATCCCCCTGTAGACAACCTGGTTGACCTTATTCTAAGGTTAGACAACCTAGTTGACTACTTTGGAGGTCATCTTGCTGGTTACGGGGGATTCCGCCGCATCCCACTCGTTCGGCAGGTTCGAGTTCAGATCGCTGGCCGTGCCGTCGCGCGGCAGCTCCGAGATCGCGTTGTGGACCGTCGACGTGCCGGAAGGCGGCGACGGGACGCCGCACTCCGCTTCGTGCGAAGAGGTGTTCTACGTGCTGTCCGGGTCGGTGACGATCCAGGAGCAGACGGCAGGGCCCGGTGACGTGATCGTGGTGCCCGCGAACACCGAGCTGTCGTTGACCGGCGGACCCGCGCGGGTCGTCGTCGCGACCTCGGTGGGGATCAAGGGCACGCTGGCCGACGGGCAGACGATCACGCCGCCCTGGTCGCTCTAGCTCGCCACTAGTTGGCGGGCGAGCCCTCTTCCGGAGGGTCCGCCTCGGTGTCCGGGACCTCCTCGCGGAGCTCGCGGGCGATCTTCTTGGCCTCGTCGATGAGCTCTTGGGACTCCTCGAGGCGATGTTCGTCCGGTGCGGTCACGGTGCTGGGATCGGCGGTTTCACCGATCGCCAAACTCAGGCCAGCAGGCTCCGGACGTGGGCGGCGAGGCGTTGCGCGATCTCCAGGTCCCAGTCACCGTCGCTGGTGGGCTGGGGTGCCTCGCCCGCGACGACGCGTTCGCCGAGCAGGCGCCGCTCGGCGGGCGTGAAGTCGGTGATGGCGCGGCGGAGCAACGGCAGGGCGTCGTCGAACGCCTCGCCGCGCAGGCCGCTCAGCCACTCGTCGATGAGGCCGAACAGTCTCGGGTCGGCGGCGAGCAGGGTGGCCGAGCCTCGGAGGAAGCCGGCGACGAACGCGGTGGCGACCGAGCGGTGCAGTCTGGCCTCCACGTCGTCGCTGGTCAGCTCGCCCGCTTCCCACAGCAGGCGGGTCGCCCTGCCCGTCGGGAGCCCGTGTGCTTCTGCTTTGACGAGGGCGTGCAGGGCTCGCCACCAGGTCTTCTGGTGGTCCTCGTCGGCCGCCAGGCGGGTCGCCTCGTGGGCGCCGTCCACGATCTGGAGTGCGTTCTCCGCGGTCTCGTCGTCGATGTTGCGGCAGGCGAGCGGGAGGCCGACCGCGCCTCGGGTGAGGAGGCCGTGCAGCGCCACGCGCAGCAGTTCCGGGTCGGTGCCGCGGACCGAGCCGTAGCGGACCGTCCTGGCCAGGTCCGGGAGTGCGGCGAGGAGCTCCAGCGCGTCGGTGGCCATGGCGGCGCACCGGTCCAGGGCGTTGCGGGACTCGATGACCGCTTTCGGGAGCTCGCAGCCGACCGCCTTGCTGAGGGTGGTGGCGGCGGTGGCCACTCGGGTCGCGTCCTGTGCCGCCTGAGTGAGGACGGTCTCGGCGGCGGTGTGGACGGTGGTGCCGTGGCGGGCCGCCACCGCCACGGACACCGCGAAGATCGGGTCCCAGCGGAGCTGCCAGACCTCGGCGAACGTTCCCAGCGAGTTGGAGCGGTCCGCCTTGCCCCACGGGACGCCGAGGACTTCCAGCCGCTGCAGGAGTTTCGAGCGTTCGCGATCTGTGTCCTTGCGGAGGTCCAGCTTGAGCTGCTTGGGCTCGACGTCCGCGGGGAGGCGGAGTTTTCGTTGCAGGCGTTGGAGGTCTGCGGCCAGCGGGGAGCGCGGGACGGCTTCGCCGACCTCGCCCAGGCGTTCGCCCACGACCAGCTTGCGGTGCACGAGCTGGAGCGGGATCTCGTCGCCGCCGCAGAGGACCGCGAGGGCCGCCTCGTTGACCTCGCTCAGGCCTGGGGACGGGCGTTCCCTCAGCGCTGCAAGGGTTTCCGCCAGCCGGACGGCTTCCACGGCACTCGCGGTGGAGGCGGGGAGGTCTTCCGCCCTGAGCACGGCGGCGGCTTTGGCGAACCAGCGCGGGACCACGTCCTGCTGGTGCTGCCAGAGGTGGGCGTACCAGCCAGGGGAGTCGACGCCGGCGCCGTAGCCCGACTCCGCCGCGAGCTGACCGTGGCTCCACGGGACCCAGGTGCCGGAGATCCTGCGCCGGCGCATGCCTTTGAGCAGCGCGGTGTCCGCGGCGACGGTCGGCTTGGTGAGCAGCGCCGGAACGTGCCAGGCGCCGCACACCACCGCGATCGGGCCGTCGGTCTCCTTGCGCGCCTTGCGGATCGCCTGACGCATGAACGCTTCTCTTCTGAGAGTGCGTTCGCCTATTTCTTCTTCGAACTCCGCACGGACGGCGACCATGGCCTCGGTGATGGCGTTGGCGAGGTCGATCGGGTTGCTCGCGCTGTGTTCGACCACGTCCTCCCACCAGCGTTCCGGGTCGTCGAAACCCGCGGCCTCGGCCAGCAGGCCGATCGGGTCGACGTTGCCGCTCGGGCCGTCGTCGCCGATCGAGCTCGCGGCCGGCAGGTCGAAAAAACGTGCCGGTGTGCCGTTTTCGTCGGCGAAGCGAAGGGCCTGCCATTCCGGGGAGAACTCGGCGAACGGCCAGAAGGCGGCGTTCTCCGGCTCGGCCTCGTCGTGGAGCAGGATCGCGACGGGCGGGGTGAGGGCGTGGACGTGTTCGAGGAGTGCGTCGGCCTCTGGTGGACCTTCGATCAGGATGAGCGCCGGTCTCGTTTCTTCGAGCGCTCGCTTGACCATCCGGGCCGAGCCGGGGCCGTGGTGCCGGATGCCGAGGAGGACCGGCTCACTCACCGCTGGCGTCCAGGCAGGCCCGGTAGAGGTCACGCCACTCAGCGCGCTCCTTCAGCACGGTCTCCAGGTACTCCTGCCACACGGTCGCGTCCGACACGCGGTCCTTGATGATCGAGCCGATGAGCCCGCTCGCCAACTCGTCCGCGCCGAGCGTGCCGTCACCGAAGTGGCCGGCGAGCGCCATGCCGTTCGCGATCACCGAGATGGCCTCGGCCGTGGACAGGCTGCCGCTGGGCTTCTTCAGCTGCGTGCGGCCGTCCACAGTGGAACCGTTGCGCAGCTCCCGGAAGATCCGCACGACCCTGCGCACCTCGTCCAGCGCCGGCGGTTCGGCGGGCAGCTGGAGTGCTTTGCCGAGCTGCTGGGCGCGGGTGATGACGATCTCGACCTCGGCGTCCTCGGTCGCGGGCGGCGGCAGCACGACGGTGTTGAAGCGCCGTGCGAGTGCTGACGACATCTGGTTGACGCCGCGGTCGCGGTCGTTGGCCGTGGCGATGACCGTGAAGCCCGGCACTGCCTGGACCTGCGTGTTGAGCTCCGGGACGGGCAGCGACTTCTCGCTCAGGATGGTGATGAACGAGTCCTGGACCTCGGACGGCATGCGCGTCAGCTCTTCGACCCGGACGATCGCGCCGCTCTGCATGGCCTTGAGGACCGGGCTGGGCACGATCGCCTTCTCGCTCGGACCCTCGGCGATGAGACGGGCGTAGTTCCAGCCGTAGCGGACCTGGTCCTCGCTCGTGCCGGCCGTTCCCTGGACGACGAGCGTGGAGTCGCCGCTGATGGCCGCGGCGAGGTGTTCGGACAGCCACGACTTCGCCGTGCCCGGGACGCCGACGAGCAGCAGCGCGCGGTCCGTGACGAGGGTGCCGACCGCGACCTCGACGAGCCTGCGGGCGCCCACGTACTTGGGGCTGATGACGGTGCCGTCGGGCAGCGTTCCACCCAGGACGTAGGTGACGACGGCCTGCGGCGACAGGTTCCAGTTGGGCGGCCGCTGGCGGTCGTCCTGGGCCGCGACGGCTGCCAGCTCGGCGGCGTACTGCTGTTCGGCCGTCGGCCTGAGCACGGCGGTCACTGGAGCCTCCTGGATGCGTTGCCTTGCTTCGAAGTGTGCCGGGTCACGCAGGGTCGTCGGCGGGTGGGGCGAACGACTCGCGCAGCCGGATGCGGAGACGGAGGACTTCCAGCTCCAGGGAGTTCTCGGGCCAGCGGCGGGTCAGGCCCTCCCAGTTGGCGCCGAGCAGGTCGGCGTTGCCTCGCGCCAGCAGCACGGCCGGCGGGCGGCCCGAACGCCAGCGCGGATCCGGCAGGGCGGCATAGCGGTGCAGGAGGGCTCGGGTGGTCTCCGGGGACCACGGCGCCGGGAGCTGGGCGCAGGCGTGGTCGAGGAGGTCGTAGTGCCAGTTCACGGACACGGCCACGACCGCCTGCTCCGCGACCGAGGCGGGGAGGGCGGCCAGCATTTCGAGCTGTTCCATGCCGGTGAGGGTCTCGGCTGCCGCCACCGCCCACGGGCGCGGATCAGTGGCGGCGGCCAGCTGGTCGGCGACGCCACGCAGGAGCGCGCCGGCCCAGGGACCTTTTCGCAGGACCTTGGCGGCACCTCGGTCGTCGGTCTCGAGGCGTGCGGTCCAGTACGACGGCGCCACGCTGGCCGCGGCCGCCCGGATGCGGCCGGCCACACCCTTCTCGGAGCCGTCGCGCATGAGGTCGCGCTGCTCGTCGGCATCGGGCTGAGCGGACCAGAGCTCGCCGGCCTTCACCTCGAAGCCGTCTTCTACTCGCTGCAGGCCTCGGCCGAGGCGGTCGGCGGCACGCGCCGCCAGTGCTGAGGCCGGGAGCTTGCGGAGCAGGCGGAGTGCCTCGTCGTGCACGGCCGCGGCACGGTCGTCCAGTGCTGCTTCCAGGAGAGCCTCGTCGGCCGGGCCCAGGTCCGTTTCGAGGGCGCTGACGAGGACCTGGCGGTCGGCCGAGCGGCGGGAGGCCTCGAACTCCGCGGCGATGAAGGCGTTCACCGCCTCCGGGTCGGACCGGCGTTTGCGGCGCAGCGCCCGGACCCGTTGGGCGCTGGGGAGGTCGAGGATCTCGGCCAGCGGAACCTCGTCGACCAGCGGAGCCGTGCCCGAGGCCCACGACCAGCCCTGGCGGGTTCCGGCCAGCCAGCGGCCGCGGGTGCCCAGGACCTCGACGACCGCCGCCCTCAGGCCTGGCCGGGCGGTGCCGAGAGCCAGCAGGGACGGGAGCATGCGGTGGTCGGCCACGACGGTGTTGGCCTTGGCCAGCGCGCACCACTCGGTGAGGAGGACCTCGTCGTCGAGGCTCATGATCGCTTCGAGGACCGCGCGGGCCGCGGGGCGCGGGAGGCCCGCAGTTTCGGGCGGGGCGGGCGGGAGCGGTTCGGCCGCGATCTCCTGCGGGAGAGCGGCGCCGAACGCGGCCACGCCCAGTGCGGCGCAGTCGGCCAGCAGATCGGCCGGGTCGCCGCCGCCTCTCGCGGTGCCGATCAGGAGAGCTTGGACGGTCTTGGACCACTCGGCCTTCAGGGCCGGTGGGGGCATGCGGGATTCGGGGCTCTGAGCGGGACGTGGAGGCGTCGTGGTCACGCGACCACCTCCAGGCCGCCGTCGAGGGCCACGGCGCCCAGACGGAGGGCGTGGCCGTCCCAGAGGCCCCACGCGTCGAAGGGCGCGCCACCGGTGAGGGCCAGTGCCATGTCGAGGCCGCCGTCGTCGCGGACCGGGAGGCCGAAGCCGGACGTGTCGACCAGCGACGTGCCGCACAGACGGACCGCGGCGCAGCCAAGTGGGAACAGGCGTTGCCACGGGTCGGCCATCAGCATCGGTTCCAGGGAGGCCAGCGAGGACCGCCACGACGCGGGAGCCGGCACCGGGTCCGGCGTGCAGGAGCCGGACAGTTCGCCGAGGGCGACGCGGTCGGAGCCCGGATAGGGATGGACGAGGGCCGAGGACTCCTGGCCGTGCGGGAGCAACGGGACGGGGGCGCCCACGGCCGAGTGGCGGATGGCGACCACCCAGCGGCCGGTCTGGCGGCCCCAGCACCACTGGCGGACGGTGCGGACCCGGCCGTCGTCGGTTTCCAGGCGCAACAGGGCCACCCAGCGGTCTGACACACCGGGGGTGGCCCGGACGGTCTCCTCCGGGACGGTCACGCCCAGGCGGGAGCGCGGCTGGACGAAGCAGAGCAGGTGCAGGCCGCCGAGGCGGTCGGCGACGTCGGAGGTCCAGCGGGGGCCGGAGCGGGCGACGATCTCCTGGATCTCACTCACCGCCGCGGCCACGCCGGGGACCTGGGCGTCGATCATGCGGGCCACGAACGCCTGCCACCAGGACGCGGGGCGGCCGGGCAGGGAGGCGACGCCGGCGGAGGCCACGTCCAGCAGCCAGTCGCGCAGGCCGTCGATGCCCGAGGACATTGCGGCGGCCCTGCGATCAGCCGTCTTCTCCCGCGCCCGCAGACGACGCGCCACGGCCTCGGGCGACGAGTCGAGCTCGCGCGCGGCCCGGCGGGTGGTCCACTCCTCCACCCAGTCCGGCGGCAGGGCGTCCGGGATGTCGAGCTCTTGCAACGAGACGGCGTGCTTGCACGGGAACTTGCGGGAAGGGCACGTGCACTTCGCGGAGCCGGCGGCCAGGTCGACGCACACGCGGTACGGCACCGAGCCCGAACCCGTGTAGAGGCCCCAGAGCACCGGCAGGGCCTTGCCCAGGCCCTGCCAGCGCATCGGAACGGCTCGTGTCCTCACAGAACCAAACTAGCGAGGACCCCCGACAGAAAATCAGGCCGGACCTCGGCGGGCCCACGTCCACGCGTATGCCGGGTCCTCACAGGCCTCCGCGCCCTCGCCCAGTTCCAGCGGGCGGAAGGTGTCCACCATGACCGCGGTCTCGTCGAAGTAGTCGACGCCCAGCGACGCCTCGACCGCACCGGGTTGCGGGCCGTGCGTGCAGCCCGACGGGTGCAGCGACATCGAGCCGATGCCGATCCCCGAGCCCTTGCGCGCCTCGTAGTTGCCGCCCACGTAGAACATCAGCTCGTCGGAGTCGACGTTCGCGTGGTTGTACGGCACCGGCACGGCCAGCGGGTGGTAGTCGACCTTGCGCGGGCAGAACGAGCACACCACGAAGTTCGGGCCCTCGAACGTCTGGTGCACGGGCGGCGGCTGGTGCACGCGGCCGGTGATCGGTTCGAAGTCGCGGATGTTGAACGCCCACGGGTACAGGTGGCCGTCCCAGCCGACGACGTCGAACGGGTGGTTCGCGTAGGTGAACTTGGTCAATCCCGCACGGTGCCGCACGATCACGTCGACATCGGTGCCCTCGACGAGCAACGGCGCCTCGGGCCCGCGGATGTCGCGCTCGCAGTACGGCGAGTGCTCCAGGAACTGGCCCTTCGCGGACAGGTAGCGCTTGGGCGGGCCGATGTGCCCGGTCGCCTCCAGCACCAGCAACGACATCGGCGACGAGGGCACCACCCGATAAGTGCACGAGGTCGGGATCACGACGTAGTCGCCGTCACCGACCGTCAACGCCCCGTAGATCGTCTCGATCACGCCGGAGCCACCCTGCACGTACAGCAGCTCGTCACCGAAAGCGTTGCGGTACAACGGAGAAGGCGCGGAGGCGACTACAAAGGCAATGGTCACGTCCGGGTTCCCGAACAGCTTCCGCCGGCCGGTGACCGCGTCGACCTCGTCGGAAGCCCAGGTCAGGTCGGTCGTCTTGAAGTGCCGGGGCTTCAGCGGCAGGTTCGGCGAGACCGTCCCGCGCTCGTCCTTCAGCGTCTCCGCGTTCACGATCGCCGTCGGCAGGTACCGGTGGTAGAGCAGGGCCGAATCAGCCGAGAACCCCTCGACGCCCATCAGCTCTTCCGCGTAAAGCCCACCGTCCGGTTTGCGGAACTGGGTGTGGCGCTTTCGGGGGATCTCCCCCACCTGGCGGTAGTAGGCCATGACGTCTCCGGAACCGTTCTTGGGGCGTTCGACTATCGGACATCTTTGTTCACTTACCGATACCCAGCTAGCGTGTCAGCCGTGTCAAGCGCTGTCGAACTCCGTGCGCCCGGTCCGCGCGGTACTCCGCCCCTGCTCGCGAGGCTTGTGGACGATGCCGCGCTGTTCCCTCCGGGGAACGCGTCGATGCCCGACGCGGTGCGCGGTCACCTCGACGGGAGAGTCGGCGAGTGGTCCGGTGTCATGGGACTTTTCCTGTGCCCGGCGTCCCGTCTCGCCGAGTTGATCACCGAGCTGATCAAGGTCAAGCCCCCGAAGCCGATCGCACTGAGCCTCGTGATCGACACGGGTCTCGGCGGCGTGCCGAAGGCCGTGTCCATCGTCGAGAGCCGAAGTGAGCTCCTGGCCCTGCGCATGGTCGAGATGCCCGCACCGTCCGATGTGGACGAGGTGTGGCTCGAGCGCGTGTCCGAGTTCGTGCCCGAGGACGTCATCCGAGTCGTGGAACCCCGCCGCGGCGGCCCCGAGTGGCTCGACGGCGTCCGCAGGGTGATCGAGCACGGCAGCTGGCCCAAGCTGCGCTGCGGTGGGCTCAGCACCGAGAACTTCCCCAGTGTCGACGAGGTCGCGGACTTCCTGTCCGTCGTCAGCGGTGGCGGCGTCGCGTTCAAGGCGACCGCGGGCCTGCACAAGGCCGTCCGCTACACCGACGAACAGAACTTCACCCACCACGGCTTCCTGAACCTCCTCGTCGCCACGGCGAGATCCCTGAGCGGCCGCGACGTCCGCGAGGCACTGGCGAGCACCGACGCCGAGGCGCTCACCGCCGAGGCCAAGGCGCTCAGCGACCAGGCCGCGCACGCCGTCCGCGGTGTCTTCGCGAGCTACGGCTCGTGCTCGCTCTCCGAACCGATCGCCGACCTCGAGGGGCTTGGACTTCTGTGACCTGGTCCCCGCCCCGAAGGCGGGGAGTCCCACCCGCCGTCGGGCGGGTAGCGCTCACGCGCTGTGCCTCACGGCGCGGATTTCCTGTTTCATCGCCGATCGCGGAAGGGAGGACCCTTGCCGTCTGACATCAGCTCCGCGGGCATCGCCCGACGTGTCCCGGGCTACGGCTCGACCAGCCGCAAGGATGTTCTGGGCCGCGTTGTGGTCCCGGTCGTGCCGGGTGCGGCAGCTCGGCCAGCGACCGTCCGGCTCTCGGGAGACCACACACCCGACCGTGCGGTTCAGCCGCACGACGATCAGCCCATCCATGGAGACACGATGACCACGCCTGTGTTCCGCAGGCCTGCGAGCTCCGCACTCGAACCGCTCCGGAGGACTTGGTGAGCTGGATCAGCGACCCGAACTTCACCGAGGACCAGCCGTTCGGACCGCAGACCCTCCCCTACGGCGTCGTCGACGGGGGCGTGGCCGTCCGCGTCGGCGACCAGGCGTTGCTCCTCAAGAGCCTCGCGCTGGGCAAGTGCAGCGAGTACGTGCAAACGGACTCGCTCGACCCGCTGCTCAAAGCGGGCCGGCCGGTCTGGAGCGTCCTGCGCGCGAAGCTCAAGGACATCGTCACGGCGACGTCCGCGCCGAAGGGTGCCGAGCTCACGAGCATCGAGTCGGCGAAGCTGCCGTTCACCGTGGGCGACTACGTGGACTTCTACTCGAGCAAGCACCACGCGGAGAACGTCGGGAAGATGTTCCGCCCCGACGGCGACGCGCTCACCCCGAACTGGACGCACCTCCCGATCGGCTACCACGGCCGCGCGGGAACGGTGTACGTCTCGGGCACGGACATCGTCCGCCCGAACGGCCAGCGCCGGTCCAGCGAGGGCCCCAAGTTCGGGCCGTCCGAGCGTCTCGACATCGAGGCCGAGGTCGGGTTCGTCTGCGGCGGTCCGCCCGCGGCCAACGTGTCCACGAGCAGGGCCGCCGAACACGTCTTCGGCGTCGCGCTGGTCAACGACTGGTCCGCGCGCGACATCCAGGCGTGGGAGTACCAGCCGCTCGGCCCGTTCCTGGCCAAGTCGTTCGCCACGTCGATCGGCGCCTGGATCACCCCGCTGGAAGCGTTCTCGGTCGCACGCGTCCCGACGCCGCCGCTGCCGAACAAGCTGCACGACTACCTGACCACGGATCAGCCGTGGGGCCTGGACATCACGATCACGGTCGAGCTGAACGACACCATCGTCGCGAGGCCTCCGTTCCGGGAGATGTCGTGGTCATTTGTGCAACAGCTGGCGCACATGACGGTCAACGGGGCTACCGTTCGCCCAGGTGATCTGTTCGCCTCGGGCACGGTCTCGGGACCGGAGAAGGACGAGCGCGGCTCGTTCCTCGAGCTCAGCTGGGGCGGCAAGGAACCGTTCAAGCTCGACGACGGCTCCACGAGGTCCTTCCTGGAGGACGGTGACACGGTCAGGCTGACCGCGACCGCTCCCGGTGAGAAGGGTTCCGTGGTGGGTCTCGCCGAGGTGGTGGGAACAGTTCGGAGCGCGTGATGGTCGGAGCGACGAAGGAGAGCTCGCTGACCCTGGAAAGGGGTCTGGCGCTGCTCCAGGCGGTCGCTGAGGCGGAGTCCGAGGCGCCGTCGATCTCGGAGCTCGCCACGGCCATCGGTGCGTCCAGGGCCGCCGTCTACCGGCTTCTCGTGCCGCTGCAGGCGCGCGGTCTCGTGCGCCGGGAGGGCTCGAAGGTCCGGCTCGGCCTCGGCGTGCTGCGACTCGCGTCCAACGTCCTGCCCCAGCTCCGGATGGCGGCGAACCCGGCTCTGCGCGAGCTCGCGGAGAAGGTCGGCGCCACCGCGCACCTCACCGTCGCGGACGGCACGGAGGCCCAGGCCGTCGCCGTCGTCGAACCGTCGTGGACCGCCTTCCACGTGGCGTACCGGGTGGGTTCGCGCCACCCGGTGCACCGCGGGGCGGCCGGCAGGGCCATCTCGCAGCCCGTGGACAGCTGGGTCGTCTCCACGGGCGAGCTGCAGCCCAACGCGTACGGCGTCGCGGTGCCGGTCCGGGGTGTCCCGGGCCTGCGCGCGTCCGTTGGCGTTGTCGCCCTGGAGAAGCTCGACGCGGACGTGGTCGGTCCGCACGTCATGCGTGCGGCCGAAGAAGTGGCGGCGGCCCTCAAATGAGCGAAGAACGCCTAAGGCGCTGGCGGCTGCTCTTAGGCCCCAGCGCGGAGGACGTGGCGCAGCTCGGCGATGACGACCAACGGCGTGACGGCGCGCTCACGGGTCTCTACGGCGGTGGCGGCGACCGGGGTGCGGGGCTGGGCGCCAGCTCTCCGCAGCTGCACCGGTGGCTCGGCGACGTCCGCAAGTACTTCCCCACGTCCGTCGTCCAGGTCATGCAACGGGACGCGGTCGAGAAGCTCGGTCTCAAGCAGCTGCTCCTCGAACCCGAACTGCTGCAGTCGGTCGAACCGGACGTCAACCTCGTCAGCACCCTGTTGCAGCTCTCCCGCGCCATCCCCGCCCGCACCCGCGACACCGCGAAAGCGGTGGTGCGCAAGGTGGTCGAGGACATTGAGAAGCGCCTGACGGACCGGCTCGTCGAGGCGGTGAGAGGCGCCGTCGACCGCTCCAAGCGCACCCACCGGCCGCAGCTGCAGGACGTCGACTGGGCGACCACGATCAAGGCGAACCTCAAGAACTACCAGCCGCAGCACAAAACCGTCATCGTCGAGGACCTCATCGGCCACCGCAGGCGCAGCCGCACGGCGGCGATGCGGGACGTGATCCTGCTCGTTGACCAGTCCGGCTCGATGGCGGACTCGCTGGTGCACGCGGCGGTTCTCGGCTCGGCGCTGGCGTCCATCCGCTCGATCTCCACCAAGCTCGTCGTGTTCGACACCGAGATCGCGGACCTGACCGACCAGCTCAGCGACCCCGTGGATCTCCTCTTCAGCGCCCACCTCGGTGGCGGTACGGACATCAACCGCGCGGTCGCCTACGCGCAGACCCTGGTCCGCAGGCCCACCGACACGGTCATCGTGATCATCAGCGACCTGTACGAGGGCGGTTCGGAGGCCGAGCTGCAGAGAAGGGTCCGCGAACTGGTCGCGAGTGGCGTCACGGTCGTGAACCTGTTGGCGCTCAGCGACTCCGGCACCCCGGCCTACGACCACGAGCTCGCGGCCAAGCTGCACGCCCTCGGCGCACCCGCGTTCGCCTGCACGCCGGACAAGTTCCCCGAACTGCTGGCGGCCGCACTGCGCAAGGACGACCTCACTCAGTGGGCGGAGTCCGAAGGCATCGCAACGGGCCGTTAGCGGTCCACGACCCGTCCGGGCACCAAGAACGCCAGCCCGCGCGTCATCGCCACGAGCCGTCCGCGTTCGTCAGGACCGGCGATCCACAGCCGGCCGGTGTGCCGCACCAGCACGCGCGCGCGTTCCGGCAGCTCGGGCAGCCGCAGGTTCTTCTCCGAGTCGTGCACCTTCAGGTACGCCTGCCGCCCGATCCGCCGGCCGGGCACGAAGCTCGCCGACACCTGCCGGAACGGGAACCGCTCGAGCAGCTGCAGGGTCCTGCGGCGCGTGAAGAAGTGCCGCAACCCCGGCGCGGCCAGCTCCAGCGCCACCGGTACGGCCAGCACGGTGAGCCACAGCCAGTGGATCATCAGCACGCCGCCGAACGCGACGACGGCGAACAGGATGTGCCCGACCGCGCGCCGGTCCGCCCGCGCCAGGCAGGTCTCGGTCCAGTTCTCGATGCCTGTTTTGGGGATCATCTCTGCACTCGCGCCGGAATCAGCTGCGGTACCCCGCGAAACGTGACCACGGTGTTCCCGGCCGAGTCCGGCGGCACGAACCACACGCGCCGATGGCGAGCGATGCGTCCGCGGAGGACAGGCCCTACGCGCAAGGTCAACAGAAGCGGCGGCGAAGACAACACGACGAGACGCCCTCCTTCCCACTGCACATGGGCGAAATGCCACGGTTCACCCTCCGGTAAACGCACCGGACGGCGACGGGTCACCCTCCAGAGCACAGCCGCGGCGAAGAAGAGCAGGAGCAGCGCCACCGGAGATGACCATGACCACACAAGTACCAGCACGAACTGGAGAACGAAGGCCGACGCGGCGAGAACCGTCCACATCAGGGCACGACGACTCGATCGGTCGACACAGTGCCGCGTCCACCGATCGTCCAACGCCGTCACCTCGGTGGAAGGCTTGTTGGGCACGACCACGTGTCAACCGTACAGGTGACCTTCCCAGGACGAGCGGCGCTAAGTTAGGCTCGCCTAACCTTCGAGGAGGTGCAGCGGTGACCGACACCCAGACCAGGCGCCCACCGGCGCCGCACGCCGCCGAGCGCGCTCGCACGATCGCGGCTCGCGGTGGTCACGCCGCCCTGCTTCCTCAGGCGGGATCCCGCACCAGCCCGTTGTTCCACCACGTGCACCCGAGCGGCACGACGATCTTGCTGCTCGCCGACGAACACCCGCTGGTCGGGCAGCTCTGGCAGACCCCGCGCACGGAGGTGACGGCGATGCTCGAGATCGCCGACCAGGCTCCGGTGCCGTTGCGCGAACCCGTCCGCGGCCTGCTGTGGCTGACCGGATGGGTGACCGCGCTGGACGGCCAGGAGGCGCGCGACGAGATCCTCGCGGTCGCCGACGCGCGGCCCGACCACCGGCTGCTGGACGCGGGCCACGGTGCCTCCGTGCTGAGGCTCACACCCGCGTCGATGGTGATCGCGGACGCCGAGGGCACGTCGTCGATCCGGCCCGAGCAGTTCGCGAGCGCGACGCCGGACCCGTTCTGCCGCAACGAGGACCACTGGCTGCGACACCTGGAGGCCGCGCACCGCGACGTCGTCGGCCAGCTGGCCCGCCACCTTCCGGAGGAGCTGCGCGACGGCCACGTGCGGCCGCTCGGGCTCGACCGGTTCGGGCTGCGGCTGCGGGTCGAGGCCGAGTGCGAGGACCACGACGTGCGGATCGCGTTCTCCAAGCCGGTCAGCACGCCGGCGGAACTCGCCGCGGAGCTGCGGCGCCTGATGGGCTGTCCGTTCCTGTCCCAGCGGTAGCGTTGCGCGGGTGCCGGATCTCATTGCTGACGACGAGAAGCGCGGTTACGAGCTCGAGCTGCTGATCGTCTTCAGCATGACGCTCGGCCTGTCCGGTCTGCGCAGCCTCGTGCGGTTGATCGACAGCCTGCTGCAGCCGACCCCGCTGAACCAGCAGTCGGTCGCGATCAACGTCCCGCAGGCTCGCGCGGACCTGCTGGACCTCGTGGCCCAGCTGCTCAGCGTGCTGCAGCTCGCCGCGTGGGGCGGCATCGGCCTGTACCTGTTGTGGCGCACCGGCATCAAGCTGCGGGTGATCGGCCTCGACGGGACGCGCAAGCTCGCGGACTCACTCGGCGCGGTGGGGCTGGCCGCGGTCATCGGCATCCCCGGTCTCGCGTTCTACTTCGCCGCGTGGGCGCTCGGCCTGAACCTCGCCGTGCAGCCATCCACTTTGGACAACCAGTGGTGGATGAGCCTGGCGTTGATCCTCGCCGCCGCCGGCAACGCGTGGGCGGAGGAGGTGCTCGTCGTCGGGTACCTGATCACGCGGCTGGAGCAGCTCGGGTGGCGGAAGTACACGGCGCTGCTCGCGGCGGCCGTGCTGCGCGGGTCGTACCACCTCTACCAGGGCTTCGGCGGGTTCGTCGGCAACCTGGTCATGGGCCTGGTGTTCGGTTTCTACTGGCAGCGGACCAGGCGTTTGTGGCCGTTGGTGATCGCCCACACCATCCTCGATGTTGTCGCCTTCATCGGCTACACAATGTTGAGGGGTAAAGTGAGCTGGTTGCCTTAATGATTCGACCGCAGATTCGAATATTCCGCACCATTCGTTGCGATTCTGAGCTCAGCAGCGGCGATTTGTGCTGTTCAGGGTTACGCTCGTCCGGTGACTGCGCACACGATCGCTGAGACGGAAGCAATCCCGGACGCCGCGCCCCGCGTGGACAGCGAGGTCGGCCCGTTGCGCACGGTGCTGCTGCACCGGCCGGGCAACGAGCTCAAGAGGCTCACCCCGCGCAACAACGACCAGTTGCTCTTCGACGGCGTGCCCTGGGTCGGCCGCGCCCAGGAGGAGCACGACGCGTTCGCCGCGACGCTGACCGCCCGAGGTGTCGAAGTCCTGCTGCTGGCGGACGTGCTGACGCAGGCGCTGGAGGACAACCGGGCGCGCATCGCGGGCATCCACAGCGCGGTCAACGAGCGCCGGCTCGGCATCGACCTGGCCGACGCGTTGCGCAGCCACCTCACCTCGCTGCCCGCCCCGCAGCTGGCGCAGGCGTTGATGACCGGCATGACGTTCGAGGAGCTGCCGGCCGCCGAGGGTGCGTCGCTGGTGCGCAAGATGCACCTGCCGATCGACTTCGCCGTCGACCCGCTGCCGAACCTGCTCTTCACCCGCGACTCGTCGGTGTGGGTCGGCGACCGCGTTGCCATCACGTCGCTCGCGCTGCCCGCCCGCGACCGCGAGACGACCCTCACGGACCTGATCTACGCCTACCACCCGCGGTTCCGCCGCACGGGCCGCGCGTACGGCGCCCACTCGGCCCCGCTGGAGGGCGGCGACGTGCTGCTGCTGGCACCTGGCGTGATCGCCATCGGCGTCGGCGAGCGCACGACCCCGGCGGGCGCGGAGTCGTTCGCGCGTTCGGCTCTGGCCGACGGTCTCGCGCACACGGTGCTGGCGGTGCCGATCGCGCAGGAACGCGCCACGATGCACCTCGACACCGTCTGCACGATGGTCGACCGCGACGCCGTGGTGATGTACCCGGCGATCAGCGACAACCTGTCCGCGTTCCCGGTGCGCCTGGACGACGACGGCGGCGTGCGCGTCGACGGCCCGGTGCCGTTCCTGGAGGCGGCGGCCGAGGCGATGGGCATCGAACGACTGCGGGTGATCGACACGGGCCTCGACCCGGTCACCGCCGAGCGCGAGCAGTGGGACGACGGCAACAACACGCTGGCGGTCGGTCCCGGTCTCGTCGTGGCGTACGAGCGCAACGTCGAGACGAACGAGCGCCTGGAGGCCAACGGCATCGAGGTGCTGCGGATCGCCGGTTCGGAACTGGGCTCCGGCCGCGGTGGGCCCCGCTGCATGTCGTGCCCGATTGACCGCGCCCCATTGGTGTGACCGTTAGGAACGCCTAACCTTTGTTTGGTTCACCTTTCCAAACAAAGGTTAGCTTTTCCTGGAATGCGAAGATCACCGTTCTGGGCTAACGTACTCCGCATGGCCTCGAACGTGAAGAAGATTGCCCTGAAGAAGTCGAAGTTCCACGAGCTCCTGCAGACCCAGGTGGGAAACGAGTTCTCGGCTTCACAGCAGTACATCGCCCTCGCCGTGTGGTTCGACAACGAGGACCTCCCGCGCCTCGCGTCGCACTTCTACAAGCAGGCTCTCGAAGAGCGCAACCACGCGATGATGATCATCAAGTTCCTGATGGACAACGACATCGCGGTCGTCGTTCCCGGCACCGAGACGCCGATCAACGAGTTCAAGTCGCCGCGCGACCTCGTCGACCTCGCCCTGCGCCAGGAGCAGCAGGTCACCGACCAGATCGTCGCGCTCGCCAGGGCCGCTCGCGAGGAGAGCGACTACATCGGCGAGCAGTTCATGCAGTGGTTCCTGAAAGAGCAGGTCGAGGAGGTCTCCTCGATGAAGACGCTGCTCACGATCATGGACCGTGCAGACGGCAACATGTTCTACGTGGAGACGTTCCTCACCCGCGAAACCGTGGGCGACGACGGTTCCGACTCCAATGCGCCGACCGCCGCGGGTGGCGCTCTCTGATTTTTCCTTCGCACACTCGAGTGCCTGAAATGCGGGCCGCCTCACCTTCACGGGTGCGGCGGGCCTTTTCGGTTGAGCCGGGCCGCCTGACGCGTGAGGTATTCCCGTTCGGCGAGGTTCGACGCTTTCCCGGCCGCCTCGACGTAGAGCCCGGCGGCCGTTTGCTCGTCGCCGTCGCGCTCGTGGAGGTATGCGGCCACAGCGGTGTAGCGGGGTAGTTCGGCGTCCAGTTCCGAGAGTGCTTTGAGGCCGGCGCGCGGACCGTCCGCCTCCGCGACGGCCACCGCGCGGTTGAGCCTCACGATCGGGCTGCCGGTGAGCTGGCTGAGTTCGTCGTACCACTCGACGATCTGCACCCAGTCGGTCTCCTCCGCCCTCTGCGCGTCGGCGTGCAGGGCCGCGATGGCCGCCTGGGCCTGGAACTCACCGAGCTGGTCCTTCGCGAGCGCCGCCTGGAGGATCTCGACACCTTCGGCGATCAGCCCGGTGTCCCACTTCGAGCGGTCCTGGTCGGCGAGCGCGACGAGGCTGCCGTCGGGCGTGGTCCTGCTGGCACGCCGCGCGTGGTGCAGCAGCATCAGAGCGAGGAGACCGGCCACCTCGGGATGGTCGATGGCGGTCGAAAGCTGCCGGGTGAGCCTGATCGCCTCCGCGGCGAGGTCGACGTCGCCGGAGTAGCCCTCGTTGAAGACCAGGTAGAGGACGCGCAGCACGGTCGCGACGTCGCCGGGCTGGTCGAACCGCACGTCGCCGACCGTCTTCTTGGCGCGGCTGATGCGCTGGGCCATCGTCGCTTCCGGCACGAGGTAGGCCTGGGCGATCTGGCGGGTGCTCAGCCCCCCGACCGCTCTGAGGGTGAGCGCGACGGCCGACGACGGCGTCAGTTTCGGGTGCGCGCACAGGAAGTAGAGCTGGAGCGTGTCGTCGGTGTTCGGGACGGGCCCGGTTTCCGGCTCGGTGTGCTCCTCGCGACGTCTCCTGGCCGTTTCCGCTCGCGTGGCGTCGATGAACTTGCGCCACGCCGCCGTGACGAGCCAGCCCTTCGGATCACGCGGTGGGTCCTGCGGCCACACCCGGATCGCCTCGATCAGCGCGTCCTGCACGGCATCCTCGGCCGCCGCGAAGTCTGCTCCGCGGCGGACGAGGATCCCGAGCACAGCCGGTGTGAGGCTTCTGATCAGTGCTTCTTCCACGTCACTCCGTGATCGTCGGCGCGTTGCCGTAGAACGGACGGACCTCGAGCCACTCGTGGATCGGCTTGCCGTCCTTGCCCGGCGCCGCCGACAGCTCCCCCGCCAGTTCGACCGCGCGGTCGAAGCCGTCGACGTCGATGATCATCCACCCGGCGATGAGGTCCTTCGTCTCCGCGAACGGCCCGTCGGTGACCGGCGGCTTGCCCTCACCGTCGTACCGGACCCACGCACCTTCCATCTCGAGCGCCTGACCGTCGACGAACTCGCCGGTGTCCTTGAGCTTGTCGGCGAAGTCGTTCATGTACTGGATGTGGGCCGAGATCTCTTCCTGGGTCCACTGGTCCATCGGCACGTTGTTCACGGGTGCCGGGGCGCCGCGGTAGTGCTTGAGCAGCAGGTACTTGGCCATCTCGGGTGTCTCCCTCGGTGCTGTTGCGACCCATCCTGGCCGCTTTCACCACGGGGACGAAGCCGTTCGGAGCTTCTCGACATCACATCTCAAGATTTTTCGGCCGGCTGTCAGAGGTTCGCCATCGAGCACTCGACGTTGCTCGCGCCGATCTTGATCGCCACGACCTTGTTCGCGTCGCTGCCCGGTTCGCCGAGGAACGCGTAGTGGGCGTTGGTGTCGATGCTCGCCGACCAGCCCGCGCGGTACTCGGAGGCATCCGGGTAGGCCTTCTTGACCTCGGCGAAGGTCGAGCCGACACCGATGCCCTTGGACGTCTTGGCGTCCTTGGGAAGCGTGATGCGCTCGATGCCGTACTTCTTCGAGACCGCGATCTTGTCGTCGGCAGCGCAGCCGGCGTCGACGGAGCCCTCCCACGTCAGCTTGGTCAGACCGGCGGCGCGGGCCTCGTCGAGCGTCATGCCCAGCTTCGTCGCGCCGTAGCCGATGCGGCCGTCGACCTTCGTCACGGCATCCGGCGCGGGCGGGTTGGTCACCGTCTGCGTGACGACCTCGGTGACCACCGGAGTGGTGGACGAGGTGGAGGTCGTGGGCGCCGGCGCGGAGTTGCTGTCCGGAGTGGACGTGCAGGCGGCCAGAGCGAGGGCTGCGGCGGCGGAGACGAGGATGAGCGAGCGGTTCATTGTGGATCCCCCAGGACTTGGTTCGTGGTGTTCGTTGGTGCCAACTCTGGTCGGCGGGCCTCCAAGAAACCTTCAGGCGGCCTGCAAGCGTCTGCAGGCCGCCTGAAAGAGGTGCCGTACCCGCTCCACCCCCCAGCGAGGCGGGTACGACGGCTCAGATGAGGGCCAGCGCGCAGTCGGCGACCCTTGCTTCGATCTTGAGTGACTCGACCTTGCTCGCGTCGCTGCCCGGACTGCCGCCGAACGAGTAGAAGGCCGCGCTGTCGATGCTCGCGTTGAAGCCCCCGCGGTACTCGGTGGCGTCCGGGTAGGCGCGCTTCACGTCGGCGAAGGTCGCACCGAGGCCGATGCCCTTGGACGTCTGGGCGTCTTTGGGAAGCGTGATGCGGATGATGCCGTGCTTCTTCGAGATCGCGAGCTTGTCGTCGGCGACGCAGACGTCTTCGCCCTCGCCGGCGTTTTCCCAGGTCTTGGTCGTCAGGCCGGCGGCGCGGGCCTCGTCCAATGTCATGCCGAGTTTGGCGGCGCCGTAGCCGATGCGGTTGTCGGCTTCGACCTCGATCACCGGCTCCGGTTCTGGCGCGGGAGGGTTGGTCACGGTCAGCGTCACGACCTCGGTCACCACGGACGGTGGCGTGGGCGTCTCCGAGGTCGAGGTGGTGGAGGTCGGTCGCGGCATGGCGTCGTGCTTCGGGACGGGCGTCGAGGTGCATGCCGTCATCGCGGCGACGGCGGCAGCGGCGACGAGAGCTAGCTTGATCGAGTTCTGCATTTCCTGACCCCCCAGGTTGTCTTATTTTCGAGACACCAATAAGACGTCGGCGTCATCGCAGGGTTGCAAACTCGGTTGTCACAGAAAAGTCACGACGACAATGTGAATTCCAGGCACACCAAATTTCCCGGCGCAATTATCTGCGACGGGATGCCTGAATCGGACCGAATTGATTTTGCCCACCACACGTCCAGACACTCATAGGACGTGACCAGGCCAGAAGGGTTGCGTCACGCAGACATCGCGGGCGCCGACATCACCCAAAAGGATGCTGAGGCCCCGCCGCACCCCCAAGAGCGGCGGGACCTCAGCAAGATCAAATGATCAGACCGAACAATCGTTCGCGGCCAAGCGCATTCGCACGGTCGTCACCGTGGCGCCGTCTGTTTCGAACACGTACGACCATTTGGGCGTCCCGGCCATTTGCACGAGCAGTGTGGAACCGCTCTGCGTCGCGGTCGGATAGGCGGTCTTCACGTCGGCCACCGCCGAGCCCGCGCTGATGCCCCGCTGCGTCTTGGCGAAGCTCGGGAACGTCAGCCGGACGATCCCGTTCGCCGGCGAGATGACCGCGGCGTCGCCGTCGGGAACCGACGTCGTGGCGTAGGTCGTGCACGAACCCGCGGGCGTGCCCGGTTCGACCAGTGCCCCGGTCTTCAGCGCGTCGGCCTCGGTCATGGCGAGCGCGAGCTTGCCGACCTTGCTGGACTCGGACGGCGGCAGAGGCGGCGGGGCGGTCGTGGTCTGCTTGGGCGGCGGCGCTCCGGTGGTGCCGTTGTTGTTGCCAGGAGTGCTGCCGTTCGAGTTCGGGGCCGGAGGGTTCACGGTCACGATCGAGGTCGAGGTGAAGGTGCTGACCGACGGAGAACTCGGAGGCGAGGAGGCCGTCGACGAGGCGGTCGGCAGCAGCTCGTCCGACATGTGGTCCGTCGACGAGCGCAGCTGGGTGAGCCCTACTCCGGAACCGACGAGCGCCACCAGGGCGAGCGTCGTGGCCATGGTCGAGCGGCGTCGTCGCCTGCGGTCGGCACCACGAACCACCGCGTCGGTCGCGTCCGGAGTCGTGTGGACGTCCAGCCGATCGTCGCTGAAGAGCCTGCGCAGCTCGTCGTCGAGGTCGCTGTCCACGGGTCAGTCCTTTCCCAGGCGTGTCCGCAGACTCGCCATCGCCTTGCTGCTCTGGCTCTTGACGGTGCCGCACGAGATGCCCAGCGCGTTCGCGATCTCGGCTTCGGAGAGGTTCTCGTAGTAGCGCAGCACGATCACCGCGCGCTGCCGTGGCGGCAGTTCGCGCAGTGCTTGCCAGAGCGGTTCGTTTTCGAGCCTGCTCAACTCGGGCGCCACAGCACCGCTGTCAGGAAGGTCGGCCACGAGGTTCTCGCGGCGACGGCGGCGCCAGATGCTGATGTGCGTGTTGGCCATGGCCCTGCGGACGTACGCGAGCGGGTCGTCGCCCTTTCGCTGCACCGTCACCCAGCGCGATCCGACCTTCTCCAGCACGGACTGCACGAGATCGGCGGCGTCATGCGGGTTTCCGGTCAGAGCATGTCCATAACGCAGAAGTCCGGGCATCGACATGCGCACGAACTCCGCGAAGTCCCCCACGGCTTCCGCTCTTTCCCCGCCACGTTCGGCGGCCACCTCCAGCTGCAGCACCGCCGCCACGGCACGCCCCCTCCCCCAAGCAACAACTGGCTTCGGGAAGGTCACGCGCAAGTGTGCGGAACGGTTGCCTTACTTAATCACAGAACGGCAACGGCCTCAGGCAGAACGAACGAACCGTCGGGCTCGCACGGGAAGTCGTGGACCTGAGCAACGGCCTCGACCGGAATCGGGCCGTAGACGTGCGGGAACCACAGCGGCGAATCCGCCACCGCCTCCCACAGGACCGGCACGCCGAGCAACCGCGGATCGATGACGAGCAACAGCAGCCCGCTCTGCCCGCGGAAGAACTTCCCTGCCGTCACGTGCACAACGCCCCGATCGGAACAGTGCACGAACTCCTCGCCGGCGGGAGCGATCGAACCGGCCGACCGGGCATCAGCCCAGCCGGCCTTCGTGATGATGTGCAGCAGCACTTATCCACAGCTCCCTGTGCACAACCTTGTGGACAACACTGTGGACAACGTCCTGACCAGTGTCAGCGCAGCGTGATCTGACGGCCGCGGAGGCCGTCACGAGCGCGGCGTTCGGCGTCAGTCAGCGGCTCGTCGGACGCCAGCGCCTCCAGCAAGCGCTTGCCCAGCGCCTCGGCGGGCTCGGCCCACTCGCGGGCGTGCATCTCGCGGTCGAGGTCCCAGACCGGCACGAGCAGGCCGTGCGCGCGGAACGAACCGGCGTAGCGCGAGCCCTCGCCCAGGTCCAGCTCACCGCGGGCGGCCAGGCGCGCCATCGCGGGCACCAACTTCTCCTCGGGCTCCGGACGGACCCAGCGCAGGTGCGCCTTGTCGCCCGCGTCGACCCAGTACGCGGCCTTCACGCCGGGGGCGTCGAGACGCTCGGTCGGCAGGATCGCGGCGTTCGCGCGCTCCAGGGACAGCGCCACCTCACCGGTGGGCTCGGTGCCCTCGGGCATCCACCACACGAAGTCGGTGTGCAGCACCGGCGTGATCTCGGCCTCGGGGTCGAGCAGGTCCTGCAGGCGGCCGGGGTTCTCACCGTTGTCCGGGCCGACGACCGGGAGCACGTCACCGGTCTTGGCGTGCTGCGCCCACTGCAGCGCGCGAGCCAGGTCGCGGCTGATGTCGCCGGAGCGGGTCTGCACCTGCAGGCCCACGAACGGCACGTCGTCGCCGCGGATCAGGCCGGCGGCAGCCATCGGCAGCACCGTGGCGAGCGTGACCTCGCGACCGTCCTTGATCGGCAGCTTGGCGATCGCCGACGGCACGAACTCGCGCAGCGCGATCAGCTCGCACTCGGCGGCCAGGCCCTCGAACGGCCGGGACACGATCACGTCCGTCGCGCCGCCGGGCGCGCCGTGGCAGGCCTTGTAGCGCTTGCCGGACCCGCACGGGCAGGGCTGCTTCGGGTTGATCCCGTCCTTCGGTGCGTCCTTGACCGCGGTCCGCTTGGCCACCTCGGGCCCTCCTCAAAGTTCAGGCTTGGTCAGGTCGCCAAGTTAGCCGTCAGCAGGCGGCGGGTGTTCGCCGGGGCGTTCGTCGCGATGTAGCGGACCCCCAGGTCACGGCACAGAGCGACGTCCTCGGCGCTGTCCACCGTCCACACGTACGTCTCGTGGCCCGCTCGTCTCGCCCGATCGACGTACTCGGGGTCGCCGCGCAGCACGTGCACGCCCGGACCCGTGTAGTCGGCGAACGACGGCAGCGCGCCGCTGCGGTACCGGCCGAGGCGGTCGAGCAGCAGCACCGTGCGGATGTCCGGCGCCTGGTCGCGGAACGCCTTCACCGCCGTCGGCGAGAACGACATCATGATGATCTGGCTGTCGAGCTTGTGCTTCTTCAGCGCCTCGACGAGCTTGCGCTCGACCTCGTTGCGGTACCGGACCGGGTGTTTGGTCTCGACGAAGAGCTGCACGTTCTTGCCCTTGACCAGCTCCAGCAGGTCGTCCAGCACCAGCAGTTCGGCCGGCTGACCGTGGCGGTGCCAGCTGCCGTAGTCGTACTTCTGCAGTTCGTTGAGCGAGAGCGCGCTGACCGTGCCACGTCCGTTCGACGTGCGGGTGAGCGTGCGATCGTGCACACACACGATCTCGCCGTCACGCGACAGACGGATGTCGCACTCGAGCCCGTCCGCGCCCTCCTTCAAAGCCAGCTCGTAGGCGCCGATGGTGTGCTCAGGGCGGTCGGTTGACGCACCGCGGTGGGCGACGACTGAAGGCTGCTGCACAGGACCGAACGATAGTGTCTGCGCAACAATTTGAGTCATCAATCAAATGGACGTGGACGAAACGCCGATCGCGACTTACCGTCCCGCCTTGTGACGTTCGACCAGCGTGATCCCGCGTTCATCGCCGACCCGTACCCGGCCTTCGCCGCCCTGCGCGAAGCCGGTGAGGTGCATCACCACGAACAGCTGGGCGTCGCCGTCGCCGTCTCGCACGCCGCCTGCTCCGCGGTGCTGCGGCACCGGTCGCTCGGCCGGATCTGGTCGGACGTGAAGCCGGTCGAGCAGTTCATGGCGTTCAACCTCCTGCACCGCAACTCGCTGCTGGAGAACGAGCCGCCCACGCACACCCGCCTGCGCCGCCTGGTCGCCGCCGCGTTCGGCCGCGGCCACGTCGAGCGCCTCCGCCCGTGGGTCGCCGACCTGGCCGACCGCCTCGTCGACGACCTGGTCGCCAAGATCAAGGATCAGGGCCAGGGCGACTTGCTGGCCCACGTCGCCGCGCCGCTGCCGGTCGAGGTGATCGCCGAGCTGCTCGGCGTCCCCGGCGAGGACCGCCACCTGTTGCAGCCGTGGTCGAACGCCATCGTGAAGATGTACGAGTACGGCCTGCCGCCCGAACAACAGCAGGTCGCCGAACGCGCCGCCGCGGAGTTCGTGGCCTACCTGCGCGAGCTGATCGCGTTGCGCCGCACGAACCCCGGCTCGGACCTCGTGTCGGACCTGGTCGCGGTCACCGACACCGACGGCGCCCGCCTCACCGAGGACGAGCTCGTCGCCACCGCCGTACTGCTGCTGATGGCGGGCCACGAGGCGACGGTGAACGTCATCGGCAACGGCGTCTACGCGTTGATGCAGCACCGCTCGCAGTGGGAACGCCTCTCAGCGCCCGAGGTGATGCCCACCGCGGTCGAGGAGCTCATCCGCTTCGACTCACCGCTGCAGCTCTTCGAACGCACCGCCACCGAACGCGTGGAGATCGCGGGCCACGTCATCGAGCCCGGCGAGAAGATCGCCGCACTGCTCGGTGCCGCCGCGCGCGACCCGTTGGTCTTCGAGGACCCCGACAGGCTCGACATCGGCCGTGAGAAGAACCAGCACCTCGGGTTCGGCATGGGCATCCACTACTGCCTGGGCGCGCCGCTGGCCCGCATCGAGGTGGAGGCGGCGCTGTCGTCGTTGCACCGCAAGCTGCCCGGCGCGGTGCTGGCCGAGGAACCCAACCGGCGCGCGGAGTTCGTGATCCGCGGCCTGCACTCGCTGGTGCTCGGCGCGGACTAGCGGGGATACCGCTTCGGGAGCTTGAAACCGCGCTCCTTCAACACGTTCCGGAGGCGGTCCGGGTAGTCGGTGATGAGACCGCCGACGCCGGTGTCGATGACCTCGTTCATCCGCGGCACGTCGTCCACGGTCCACGGGACGACGACGAGACCCTGCTTGTGGGCGTCCGCAACGAGTTCCTTGGTCGTCATCGTGTGCACCGGCGACAAAGCCTTGGCACCAAAACTCTTCACCGCACGCGCGACGCTGCCGCCGAAGTCGTCGAGGTTCAGGCCACCGGTCCACGGCGAACCGGGCACCAGGAACTCCGGCTGGGTCAACGCGACCAGCGGAAGGCGCGGCTCGACCTCGCGCATCCGCATCAGCGTGCCCCAGTCGAACGACTGGATGGTCACGTTGGACAGGAAGCCGGACCGGCGGATCTCGCGGACCGCACGCTGCACGAACTGCTCGCGCGGCGCGGTCTCGTGCGGCGCGGCGGCCTCGACCTTGGTCTCGATGTTGAAGCGGACGCCCCACGCGCGGTGCTTGCGCGCGAGGTCGAAGAGCTCGGCCAGCGTCGGCATGCGGGCGCCCGGCGAGAGCTCCTGGTCCGGGTACTGCGACCAGCGCGTGCTGCCGCAGTCGAGGGTGCGGACCTGCGCGAACGTCAGGTCCTTCACGTACTTGCCCGCGTAGGGGAACTCCGGGTCACCGGGGAACGCGGGCGCCGTGTCGAGGCACTTCGCCGGGTTCGTCCTGCGGTCGTGGGTGATGACCTCGCGGCCGTCCTTGGTGATCTGGAGATCGAGCTCGAGCGTCGTGACGCCCAGTTCGAGCGCCTTGCCGAACGCCTTGAGCGTGCTCTCCACCGTCAGGCCGATGCCGCCGCGGTGAGCCTGCAGGTCGAATTCCCCGGTGGTGGTGCGCCTGGGCGACGCCTGGTGTGGCCAGTGCGATCACCAGAGCCCCGATGAGTGTCCGCATCCGTCCAACCTGGCACTCACGCGAAGAGTCCGGAAAGTCCCTGGGGACGAACGTCGCCTGAACAGATCAGCGGGGCGAGCCGGACGCGCGGACCGACCGCAGCGGGGGCTCGGGAGCGTCCTTCACCTCGAGCACGCGCATCAGCCGCAGTGACGCGGCGTCCACGGGGAGCAGCAGCGTGGTGATCCGCCGGACGACCAGCGCCGTCGTCACCGCGACGCCCACCATCAGCAGGTCGCCGAGCGCGTGCAGCAGCACCCCGTCGGCCAGCGCCTGGGTGCTGTCGCGGAACGACCAGAGAACCGTGACCGCGAACATCAGCCCGGAAGCGACCCAGAAGCCCCACCACCAGCGCAGGAGCTTCGACGGGCGAGGGCGTTCGTGGGGCGACCCGTGCGCCACGGCGTGTTCGAGCTCGGCCAGCACCGCGCCGGGGACGACGAGGTTCACGCCCGGCACGATCAGTCCGGCGAAGGCCTGTTCGTCCGAGCGGGACGGCCCGTAGCCCGCGCCGGCCGCGGCCACGTTCCGCGCGCGCCGCACCCACAGCAGCGTGAGCACCAGCGACAGCAGGCATCCGGTGATCGTGATCGCCGAAGCGGACACCACCATCGCGTCCGACGCGCTGACCACACCGGCGGAGAGCGCGCCGTAGCGGCTCATCGCAACCAAGACGTACCGCCAGATCTCGGACGACGCACCCCAGAGGGCGACGAAGCCGAGCAGCCACAGCGAGTTCTGCGCGGTCCGGCCCAGCCGCCGCACACCGTCGACCGAGTCGGCCTGCTCGACGGTGCCGGGCACCGCCGTCGGCCAGCGCCACGCCAGCAGCGGGAAGCCCCAGCGCGGCGGGACCGGGTAGTTCGGCGGGCCGCCGTAGGACAACCGCTGCGACCGGCGCGAGGGCTGCGGGTACGCACCGGGTGGCGGAGTCGCCACCCAGTCCACGCGCATCGGTTGCAACGGCTGCACGATCAGATGACCTCGGGTTCCATGCCGTCGACGCCGCCCTCGAGCGGACGACCGTGGGCGTCCCAGTGCTGCATGCCGCCCTCGACGTTCACGGCTTCCCAGCCGTTCTCGTTGAGGTACTGGGTCACGCGGGCGGAGCGGCCACCGGCACGGCACACGACGTAGAGCTGCACGTCGTTCGGCACCTCTTCGAGCCGGGCACCGATCTCGCTCATGGGGATGTGCAGCGCGCCGGGCGCATGGCCCGCGTCCCACTCGTCCTTCTCGCGTACGTCCAGCAGGACGGCGCCCTCGGGCAGGACAGCGGGAACGTCAGCGATCTCCACGCTTGGAACAGTCACGCCCTAGATGGTGCCATGCCGGAGGTTGCACGGACGTGAGCCTCCGGCACGGCCCACCCTCAGGCCACCCCCGCGATGGCGGGCCCGAGCCTCGCGAACTGCTCCTCGGACAGCGGCAGCGTGGCGCGACCGGCTCCGGTGCGCTGCAGGACGCCCGGCTGCTTCGGGTCAGGAGTCAGGTCCGGACTGCCGAAGTTGCGCAGTTCGAGCTTCACGAACAGGCCGTCCTTGCGATAGACGTCCAGCACCTGGACGAGCGACTGGAACGGCTCGTACGGCCGCACGCTGTGCATCTGCACGACCGAGCCATCGTTGCCGTACAGCCGCCGGGCGGGTTGGCAGTCGCCGGTCGCCCAGAGCCCGTCGTCCGCGTTCCACTGCGGGCTGCCGACGAGCCTCGCCGCGGAGAGCCGGATGCTGCCGGTTCCGCCGGAGTCGGTCACGTCGAACTCGATGGCGTCCGCAACGGCATTGCCCGGCACGTTGCCGATGGTCACCTCCGGCAACTGCTGCCGGACCCGGTCGATCAACTTGGGGACGAGCTCGGCGGACAGCACCTCCGTGCCGAAGGTCACCGGCCGCGTCGGCTCCTTCATGCTGCACAGCGGAACTTCCTCCACCTGGCGGCCATCGGGAGGAGGCGCGCTCGCCGCCGGCCGCCAGGTGTTGTACGGCTGCTGGGCCGGTGTTTCGACCCGTGGCCACCCCAGGGCGGGTTCCACGGTGGCGGGACCGTAGTTCGGCTCGTCGGCCGGCGTCGCCGGGGCGGCCTGGTTCAGCGTGGTGGCGCCGAACCCGATGCCGGCGACGACCGCGACCACGCCGAACATCGCTCCGGCGCGCTGGGCGAACACCCGGCGGCGGCCGCGCTTGAGCACGTGGTCCAAGGTCGTCGTAGGTGGTGGCGCGGCGACGTCGAGAGCTCCGCGCAGCTCGTCTTCGATGTTCATCAGGCACACTCCGAGTTGACCGGCTCGCCGTACGCCTCGCGGAGCGTCGCCAAACCCCTGGCTGTCTGACTTTTGACGTTGCCCACCGAACAGCGCAGCTCAGCGGCCGTCTGTTCGATGGACAGGTCGTGCACGAACCGCAGCACCAGCGCGGCCCGCTGCTTGGGCGGCACCTGCTGCAACGCCGCGTTCAACCTGGCATCGGGATCGGAGAAGCCTCCGCCGACCCCGTGTTCCGGCAGGTCGGCGACCGGGCGCTCGCGGTCGCGGCCGCGGCGCCTGCTGTCGAGGAACAGACGCGTCACGATGGTGCGGACGTAGCCCTCCGCCGTTTCACGCCTGATCGCCGGCCACTTCGCGTAAGCCTTCACGAACGCGTTCTGCGCGAGCTCTTCGGCCTCCGACCAGTCACCGCACAACGCGTACGCCGTGCGCCGGGCCCAGTCGAACCTGCTCGTGAAGAACTCCGAGAACTCCTCGTCCCGTCGCACTCCGGTCCCCCTGCTTTCGCTGCTTCGCGTTGAATACGCGACCAGCACGAGCAGGGTTGCACGCACGAAAAACGGGCCGCCCCCGAGGGACGGCCCGTTTTCCAACCAGAGCAGTCAGTGCGCGATGGCCTTCTCGGCGCCCGCACCGGTGAGGGAGCGGACCTCCATCTCGGCCTGCTTGACCGGGTCGGCCTTCTCCTTGGACAGGATCGTGCCGATGTAGCCGAGCAGGAACGCGACGGGGATCGAGACGATGCCGGGGTTCGACAGCGGGAACAGGTCGAAGTCGGCGTTCTTGAACATCGAGGTCGGCGTGCCGGACACGGCGGGCGACAGGATGATCAGGGTGATCGTCACGATCAGACCGCCGTAGATGCTCCACAGCGCGCCCGAGGTGTTGAACCTCTTCCAGAACAGCGAGTAGAGGATCGTCGGCAGGTTGGCGGAGGCCGCGACCGCGAACGCCAGCGCCACGAGGAACGCGATGTTCTGGCCGTTGGCGATGATGCCGCCGCCGATGGACACGAGACCGATCACGACCGCGGTGATGCGGGCGACCTTGACCTCGGAGTCCTTGTCCTCCGCCTGACCCTTCTTGATGATGTTGGCGTAGATGTCGTGGGCGAACGACGCCGACGCCGTGATCGTCAGGCCTGCCACGACCGCGAGGATCGTCGCGAACGCGACCGCCGCGATCAGGCCGAGCAGGATCGGGCCACCGAGCTCCAGCGCGAGCAGCGGAGCCGCCGAGTTCGCCTTGCCGGGTGCCTTGCTGATCGCGTCCGGACCGACCAGCGCGCCGGCGCCGTAGCCCAGGACCAGCGTGAACAGGTAGAAGATGCCGATCAGCCAGATGGCCCACACGACCGAGCGACGGGCTTCCTTCGCGGTCGGCACGGTGTAGAAGCGCATCAGGATGTGCGGCAGGCCCGCGGTGCCGAGGACCAGGGCGAGGGCCAGCGACAGGAAGTCGAGCTGCGTGGTGCCGTTCTTGCCGTAGGCGAGACCGGGGCCGAGCAGCTTCTCTCCGACCTTGGGCGCCTTCTCGACCGCGGCACCGAGCAGCGACGACAGGTTGAAGCCGTACTTGCCGAGCACCCAGAAGGTCATGATCGCGGCGCCGACGATCAGCAGGACCGCCTTGATGATCTGCACCCAGGTGGTGCCCTTCATGCCACCGATGAGCACGTAGGCGATCATCAGGGCGCCGACCACGCCGATGACGAGCGACTGCTGGGTCGTGTCCGTGAGTCCGAGCAGCAGGGCGACGAGACCACCGGCACCGGCCATCTGGGCCAGCAGGTAGAAGAACGAGACGGCCATCGTCGACGTGGCGGCGGCGGCGCGGACCGGACGCTGGCGCATCCGGAAGCTCAGCACGTCGCCCATCGTGTACTTGCCGGTGTTGCGCAGCAGCTCGGCGACCAGCAGCAGCGCGACGAGCCACGCCACCAGGAAGCCGATCGAGTACAGGAAGCCGTCGTAGCCGTTGAGGGCGATGGCGCCCGCGATGCCGAGGAACGACGCGGCGGACAGGTAGTCACCCGCGATCGCGATGCCGTTCTGGGGGCCCGTGAAGGCGCGACCGGCGGCGAGGTAGTCGGCAGCGGTCTTGGTGTTGCGGCTCGCCCGGATGACCACGAACAGCGTGATCAGGACGAAGACACCGAAGATGCTGATGTTGAGGATCGGGCTGGACTGGTTCACTTGCCGTCTCCCTCGATCTCACCGCGGAGCTTCTCCGCCAACGGGTCGAGGTTCTTGTTGGCGTGCCGCACGTACAGCGTCGTGATGACGAAGGTCGACACGAACTGCAGCAGGCCGAAGATGAGCCCGACGTTGATGTTGCCGAACACCTTGGTGGACATGAACCCGTGCGCGTAGTCCGCGAGGAGCACGTACAGCAGGTACCACGCGAGGAACAGCCCGGAGACGGGGAACACGAACTTGCGCAGCCGATGCTTCAGCTGCACGAAGTCATCACTTGCTTGTACGTCGACCCACTTTTGTGCGTCGGGGGACGACTCAGATGGGGTGTGCTCAACAGTGCTCACAGTCCCCTCCTCGCGGTACTCGTCGTAGGTGTCAGCAACGTGACGGGCACGTAATGCCTCCAGGTGCGGTCCTGTTCTTGGTCGAGAACCGTATGGAGACTTGAGTCACTCCGGTAAGACCCCGTTCGGGCCGTTGCGCCAGGCAGTCGGGTGATGCGACGAACGGTCAGTATGCGTCGACGAACAGCACGCTGCGTGACCAGATTCGCCGTTCACCGATTCGAGTGACCAGTTTTCACCCATTTGAAACACTGAATACTCAGCGTGTTCGACTAGCTCCCCTGCGCTTGTCCTCGGCGAACCTGGCCTTCTCCTCGGCGGTGCCGAAGCGGGCGATGTCGCGATCCCGGATGAAGCCGAGCGGGTCCGGCGCGTGCAGTCTCAGCAGGATCTGGTTGACGTCCGCGGGCGCGCGCCTGCGGGTCGCCTTGCTGACGACGATCATGGTCATGAACGCGATCGGAACCGTGATCAGCGCTGGCTGGGTGAACACGGTGGGCGCCCAGCGGCCGGTGTAGGAGCTGACCACGCTGATCACCTGCGCGGTGATGACCATGCCGCCGCCGACGACGAGCCCGCACACGGCGCCGACCCAGGTGAGTCCGCGCCACCAGATGCCGAGCACCAGAAGCGGGCAGAACGTCGACGCGGCGAGCGCGAACGACATCGCCACGGTCAGTGACGCATCCGAGCGCGGCAGGAGCAGAGCAAGACCGATTGCGACGAGTCCGGTGAACACGGTTGCCCACCGGAAGTCACGAACCTTGCCCGGCATGATGTCCGTCGAGACCACTCCCGCGACCGACACGACGAGTCCGGAAGAGGTCGACAGGAACGCGGCGAACGCACCCGCGGCGACGATCGCGCCGAGGATCTGACCGCCCAGGTTCGGCACCATCGTGCTCGGCAGCATCAGCACCGCCGCGTCCGTCTTCCCGTTCACCAGCAACTGGGGCAGGTAGAGCCGGGACAGCACGCCCAGCACCGTCGGGAAGATGTAGAACAGGCCCAGCAGGTAGAGCACGTGCAGCGCCGTCCGGCGGGCCGCCTTGCCGTCCGGGTTGGTGTAGAAGCGCACCAGGACGTGCGGCAGGCCCATCGTGCCGAGGAACGTCGCGAAGATCAGCGAGTACGTCTTGAGCAGGTCGGAGATGCCACCGGTCTGCGGCCGCATCCAGTCGCGATTGGTCGTCGGCGAGCCCTCGACCACCGGGACCGGGCTGCCGGCGGTGAACTCCATGACCGTGCCGGGGCTGAGCTCGTAGACGCCGCGGCCCCAGAACACCTTGCCGTCGGCTTCCCTGCCGTCGATCTCGCCGTGCACCTTCAACGTCAGCGGCTCGTCGACCCGGACCTTGATCACCTGCTCGGCCACGGTGATCGACTCGGCCTGGGGGAACCTGACGACGCCCTCGTCGCTGATCGGCTGCGTGCCGCGGTCCGGCGAGGCGAGGAACACCACGAAGAGCACGAACGTCGGCGCGGCGATCGCGAAGAGCTTGCCCCAGTACTGGAACGCCTGCACCAGCGTGATCGCGCGCATGCCGCCGCCCAGCACGTTGATCACCACGATGACCGTGACGATCAGGCCGCCGAACCACGCGGGCAGGCCCGTGATCGTGGTCAGCGTCAGACCGGCGGACTGCAGCTGCGGCACCAGGTACAGCACGCCGATGCAGACCACGAAGAACGTGCTGAAGTGCCGCACGTTCGCCGACCCCAGCCTGGCCTCGGCGAAGTCGGGCAACGTGTAGGCGCCTGACCTCCGCAGCGGCGCGGCGACGAACAGCAGCAGCGCGAGGTACCCGGCGGTGAAGCCGATCGGGTACCAGAGCGCGTCGATGCCGTCCTTGAGGATGAGCCCGGCCACGCCGAGGAACGACGCGGCGGACAGGTACTCGCCCGAGATCGCGGCGGCGTTGCGGGTGGCGGGGATCGCGCGGCGCGCCACCAGGAAGTCCGGGGTGGTGTTGGCCTTGCGGGACCCGACGTAGCCCAGCAGGAAGGTCACGGCCGCAACGGCGACGATGGCGCTGAGGCTCCAGATGGTGGCGTTCACGTCAGCGGTCGACCATGTTCACGAAGTCGCGCTCGTGCCGTTCGGCCTGCCGGCGGAACACCCAGCCGACCCCGTAGAGGACCGGGAACGGTGCCAGGCCGAGCACGAGCCAGGGGATGCCGATGCCGAGGATCTTGAGGTCACCGATCTGCGGGAAGAGGTAGAAGGTGATGGGCAGCAGGCACATGCCGATCAGGACCGCGAAGGCGAGCCCGAACGCGGAGCGGAGCTGCTGCTTGATGAGGTCGCGGACCAGCTTCTCACCGACGCTGGTCTGCTCCTCCAGCTCGATGATCGTGCGCAGCGCCTTGCCGCGCGCCTTCGTCGAGTCGGCGAGCACGACCCTGCGCCTGCGTGGTTTGCGAGCCTGCTCGCCGAGCCAGGCCTCGCGGGCCGCCTGCTCGGGCTTTCCCGCGTCGTGCCTGCTCACCAGCCGCTCTTCGGCGGTCGCACGATGCGTTCCTTGAGTTCTTTGGTGTGCCGGCGGCTGACCGGGAGCTCCTTGGCGGTGTCACCGGAGCCGATGACCACCGCGTAGCCGTTCGCCGTCATGCGCAGCTCGCTCACCAACGGCAGCGCGACCAGGTACGACCGGTGGATGCGCACGAAACCCGCGTTGGCCCAGCGTTCTTCCAGCTGGGCGAGCGGGATGCGCACCAGGTGGCTGCCGTCCTGGGTGTGCAGGCGGGCGTAGTCGCCCTGCGCCTCGACGTACCGCACGGACGCGCGCGGCACGAGCTTGATGGTGCCGCCGAGCTCGACGGGGATGACCTCGTCGTCGGTCGGCTCGGAAGTCGCGCTGAGCTGGGTCGCGTTCACGCTGGGGGCAGGCGCTGCCGTGCGGCCCACGCGGTCGGCGACCCGGGAGATCGCCTTCAGGACGCGCTCTTCGTTTATCGGCTTGTTGATGAAGTCGAGCGCGCCGACGTCGAACGCCGTGACGAGCGCGTCGCGTTCCTCCACGCCCGTCACGAAGACGAGGGCGGGCGGGTACCGGAACGCGCTGAGCACCCGTGCGAGATCCATGCCGCTGAGCCCAGGCATGTTGATGTCGGCGAAGACCGCGTCGACCGGCGGCAGACCGGCCTTGGTCCTCGCCATGACCTCCTGCTCGTAGTCACCTCTCAGGATGCGCAGAGCCTCGGCGGCGTCGAAGGCCGTGAGGACGCGCCGGATGTGAGGACTGCTCTCGAGCAGGAACTTGATCTCGCTCAGGCCAGGAGCCTCGTCATCGACTGCGAGGACGAGGAGACCGGCGTTGTCATGGGTACTCACTGTGTCGGGCATCTTGCCCATCAATGTGCGGTCATGTCTACGCCGGGGTAGGCCTCGACACGCCCTGCGAAACCGAACTGATGCTCACAGCCCGAATCGGGACCAGCGAGCACGTTCTTCGAGGCCCGCCAGCACCTGCGTCACGAGATCGCCCGATCGGGTGGACGCGGCCGCGAGCCCGAGCTTGGCCAGCAACGGCTTCTTCGGCTCGGCGACGGTGAGCTCGGCATCCGGGAAGCGCTTGGCGATGACGGTCCGGATGGTGCCGATGCCGTCGACGAGGCCGAGCTGCTGGGCCTTGGTGCCGGTCCAGATCTCGCCGCTGAAGAGGTCCTCTTCGGTCTTGAGCTTGGCGCCGCGGCGTTCGGTGACCCACGCCTTGAACTGCTCGTGCAGATCGGCGTGCAGCCCCTTGAGCCACTCGACGTCCTCGGGCTTCTCGGCCTGGAACGGGTCGAGCCTGACCTTGTTCTCGCCCGCGGTGTAGACGCGGCGCTCGACGCCGGCCTTGTCCAGCAGGCCGTTGAGCCCGAAGCCCGCGCTGACGACACCGATGGAGCCCACAAGGCTCGTGCCGTGCGCGTAGATCTCGTCCGCCGCGCACGCCAGCCAGTAGCCGCCCGACGCCGCCACGTCCTCGCAGAACGCGAGCACCGGCACGTGCTTCTTGGTGGCCAGCTCCCGGATGCGCTCGGCGATCAAGGCGCTTTGGGTGGGCGCGCCGCCCGGAGAGTTGATGAGCAGTGCCACGGCGATCAGGCGCTCGTTGTCGAACGCGCGGTTGATGGCGCTCTCGATGTTCTGGAGGCTGATCGTGTTGCGCGCGACCGGCGAGGACTGCGGGGTGATCACCCCGTGCAACCGCACCGCGGCGACGACCGGCGGCCGCTCGCCCCGGTCCATGACCCTGGGAAGACGGGCCGCGATCTTGTCCGTGACGCTCATGTACTCGACAGTACGTGCGTTTCGCGGCCACGCGGGAGCCCAACTGCGCTGTCGGTTGCTCCCGCGTGACCTGGAACACGTGGTGCTAGGTTCGGCGTGTGACGTTCAACCCGATCCGCTGGCTCGAACGCTATGTCGAGTGGTGGGACGACCGGGGCAGGCAGAACGCCGCCGGGCCGACGCCGATGCACATCTACTGGATGTGGGTGAGCTGGAGCGTGTGCGCCGTCGTGCTGATCACGACTTTGGCGGTTGCCGCACGCTGACCTGCAGGCTTCTCAGCACTTGCAGCTGTTGAATCCCTTTGCGGTGCACTTGATGCAGACGCGGACGCGCTCGGGTGCTTGTTGTTCCTGCAATTGATGTTGCCCTTAACTCGCGGCCGGCCTCGACCTGAGGGAGTGCCGGCTGTTCATTGGTCAACACCACAATCGGCACGTTGCACGCCTGGGTTGAGCATGGTTGCGCGTGCAACTACAGATGCTGCCTCAGGCGCGGACGACCGGCTGTTCGTTCGTCATCGGCTCGTCCGACATCTGCGAGCCGATGTTCAGGTTCGGCAGCACGTTCCGCGCGAACTTCGGCACCTTCAGGATGACCTTGGTGCCCGCGTTCGGCGCCGTTTCCACGACGAGGGCGTACTCGACGCCGAACACCGTGCGCATGCGGTCGTTGATGTTGCCGATGCCGACGTGCGCGCCGGTCTGGTGGGCGTCCTTGATGTCGTCGAGGCGGTCGGGGTCCATGCCGACGCCGTCGTCCTCGACGCTGATCAGGGCCTCGTTGCCGTTGTCCTCGGCGGTGATCGTGAGCATGCCGCCGCCCGGCTTCTTGGCCAGGCCGTGGCGCACGGCGTTCTCTACCAGCGGCTGCAGGACCAGGAACGGCAGGACGACCTGCAGGACCTCGGGGGCGATGCGCAGACGGACGTTCAGCCGCGAGCCGTAGCGGGCCTGTTCGATGGTCAGGTAGCGATGGATGTTGGTCAACTCATCGGCGAGGGTCGTGAACAAGCCGTCGGTGCGGAACGAGTAGCGCGTGAACTCGGCGAACTCCTGCAGCAGCTCGCGGGCGTGCGCGGGGTCGGTGCGGATCAGCGAGGAGATCGTGTTCAGCGCGTTGTAGACGAAGTGCGGCGAGATCTGGGCCCGCAGGGCCTTCACCTCGGCCTGGGCCAGCGCCTGGCGCTGCTTCTGGACGACTTCCAGTTCGAGCTGCGTGGAGACGAAACGGGCAGTCTCCTCGGCCATCCGGATCTGGCGCTTGGAGGCGACGCCGGAGACCACGATCAACGTTCCGGCCACGTCGCCCTCGACAACCAGAGGCACCACGACAACGCTGTGCAGGGAGCACGGGCCCTGCAGCTCACAGCCGAGTTTGCGGTGGTCGACGTGTTCTTTGTGGCAGTTGTTGATGGCACGGGCGACCGTGTCGCGGAGGTACTCGTAGTGGTCGTTCGCGCCGCCGTCCCACGACAGGACGGTGCCCTCTTCGTCGGTGATGGCGACCGCGACGCACCGCAGCATCTCGCGCAAGTGAGGGGTGGCCTTGTTCGCGGCCTCCTCGGTCAGGCCCGCGCGGAGGTCGCTCGACGCCCTGGACATGCGGTCGAGCATGTCCATCACAGCATCCTCGACGGAGGTGCTGACTCGTCGAGCGCGGCACAGCATCACGAAGAGGCCCAGAACGGCCAGGGTCGCGATGACGCCGAGCACAGCGCGCTCGGTCAACAGGTCGCCCACGCTGCACATGCTGTGCTGTGGGGCACCCCTATAGCAAGAGGCGCGCCCGGCGTACCCCCGTACGGTCCACCGATCCGGGTAGACATCCGATGAATTTGGGGAGAGGGTGTGCCCGTGAAAGTGGCTCTGTTCGCGACCTGCCTGACCGACACGTTCTTCCCGTCGACGGCACGTGCCGTGGTGCGTCTGCTGGAACGGCTCGGCTGTTCGGTGGACTTCCCGCTCGACCAGACGTGCTGCGGGCAGATGCACTTCAACACCGGCTATCGGGAGCTCTCGAAGCCGCTGGCGCGCAAGTACACCGACGTCTTCGGCGGCTACGACTACGTGGTTGCGCCATCTGGGTCATGCGCCGGCATGGTTCGGGAGATCCATCCCACGCTGGGTACCTCTCCGCCCCGGACGTTCGAGCTCGCCGAGTTCCTCGTCGACGTGCTGGGTGTGACCGACGTGGGCGCCTGGTTCCCCCACCGGGTCACCTATCACCCCACGTGTCACTCGCTGCGCATGCTGGGCGTCGGGGACAAGCCGATGGCGCTGCTCAGGGCCGTGAAAGCCCTCGATCTGGTGGAACTGCCGGACTCGACGCAGTGCTGCGGCTTCGGTGGCACGTTCGCGGTGAAGAACGCCGAGACGTCCACGGCGATGCTCGCGGACAAGATGAAGTGCGTGCTCGACACCGGCGCCGAGGTGCTCAGTGCCGGTGACAACTCCTGCCTCATGCACATCGGCGGCGGGCTGTCGCGGCTGCGCACGGGTGTGCGGCCAGTGCACCTGGCCGAGATCCTGGCTTCGACGGAGGAGGACCCGTGGCGCGCAACCCCGTGACGTGGCTGGGCAGCCCGACGTTCCCCAAGGCCGCGCACAAGGCGCTGGCCGACACCCAGCTGCGGCAGAACCTGCGCAAGGCCACCGGGACCATCCGCGGTCGCCGGGCCGCCGCGGTCGCCGAGATGACCGACTGGGAACAACTGCGAGTCGCCGGCGAGCAGATCAAGGACGACGTCCTGGCGCGCCTCGAACCGCTCCTGCTCCAGCTCGAGGAGTCGGTAGAAGCACGTGGCGGCACAGTTCACTGGGCGCGCGACGCCGAAGAGGCGAACCGGATCGTGCTCGACCTCTGCCGGGCCGAGAACGCCCAGGAGGTCGTCAAGGTCAAGTCCATGGCCACGGCCGAGATCGGGCTCAACGAGGCCCTCGAGGCCGGTGGCGTGCACGCGATCGAGACCGACCTGGCCGAGCTGATCGTGCAGCTCGGCGACGACCGGCCGTCGCACATCCTGGTGCCCGCGATCCACCGCAACCGCTCGGAGATCCGCGAGATCTTCCAGCGCCGCATGGGTGTCGAGGTGTCCGACGAACCAGCGGACCTCGCCGAAGCGGCTCGCGTCTACCTGCGCCAGAAGTTCCTCACCACCAAGGTGGCCATCAGCGGCGCGAACTTCGCCGTCGCCGACACCGGGTCGATCGTGGTGCTGGAGTCCGAGGGCAACGGCCGGATGTGCCTGACCCTGCCGGAGACCCTGATCACCGTCATGGGCATCGAGAAGCTCGTGCCGACGTGGCAGGACCTCGAGGTGTTCCTGCAGCTGCTGCCGCGCTCGTCCACCGCAGAACGGATGAACCCGTACACGAGCGTGTGGACCGGCGTGACGCCCGGCGACGGCCCGCAGAAGTTCCACCTGGTGCTGATCGACAACGGCCGCACCGCGACGCTCATGGATTCCGTTGGGCGCCAGGCACTCAGGTGCATCAGGTGTTCGGCGTGCCTCAACGTGTGCCCGGTCTACGAACGCACCGGCGGCCAGTCGTACGGCTCGGTGTACCCCGGTCCGATCGGCGCGATCCTCACCCCGCAACTGGTCGGCGACCTGCACGACCCGCAGGCGGCGTCACTTCCTTACGCCTCTTCGCTTTGCGGCGCGTGCTTCGAGGTCTGCCCCGTGCGGATCGACATTCCATCGGTCCTCACGCACCTGCGCGCGGAAGTCGTGGAAGCCAAGGGCCGCACCGCGGAGTCGGTCGCGATGTCCGCCGCCGCGTGGATCTTCGCGTCGGCCTCGCGGTACGAGAAGGCCCAGAAAGCCGGTTCCCTGGCCCGGTTCCTCGCCAAGGACGGCAGGATCACGTCCCTGCCGTGGCCGGGTTCGAAGTGGACGTCCTCACGCGACGTGCCCGCACCGCCGTCCGAGTCGTTCCGCGCCTGGTGGAGGAAGAACCGTGGCTAGCGCTAAAGAAGAGATCCTCCAGCGCATCCGCGACGCGCGAGTACCGGCAGCTCCGCCCGTCGTCCGCGGTTACCACCGGACGGGCGAGGGCGGCGTCGAGCTGTTCGCCGAACGGGTCGCCGACTACCGCGCGGTCGTGCACACCGTGAGCAGCGTGCCCGAGTTCCTGACATCGTTGCGGGGCAAGCGAATCGTGACACCGGCCGACGTCCCGCGCGAGTGGCTGGTCGACGGCGTGACGTGGCTGCACGAGCCGTTGTCGATCGACGAGCTGGACCAGGCGGATGGCGTGCTGACTGGTTGCGCGGTCGCGATCGCGGACACCGGCACGATCGTCCTCGACGGCGGCGAGGCGCAGGGGCGGCGTGCGTTGACGCTGCTGCCGGACTACCACCTGTGCGTGGTGAGAGCGGACCAGATCGCCGCGTCGGTGCCGGAAGCGTTGCAACGACTGGAGCCCACGCGGCCGCTGACGTTCATCAGCGGCCCGTCCGCGACCAGCGACATCGAGCTCAACAGGGTGGAGGGCGTCCACGGCCCTCGCACCCTGGAGGTCCTCATCGTCGGTTAGCCGCAGTGTCCGCCGGCGCTCTTCTGGCCCATCTCGTCGTAGTAGAAGGTGCGGGCGAAGACACCGATGCACTTGCCCTTGCCGTACACCTTCACCGGGCCGGCGTAGTACTGGTACTTCCCGCCGTCCTCATCGATGTTGTAACCGGGACGGTTGTTGTCCTCCGCCCAGTCCTCGTTGTACATCTGGATGTAGGTCTCGTGCTTGAACTGCGAGTAGTAGGCGGTCTTCACGTTGGCCGCGCAGTTGTAGCCGGTGCTGGAGTTGTAGTAGAGCCGGATCGTGCTCAGGTGGTTCGGCACGCTGGAGTACACCTTGTAGGTGTCGATCAGCGAGCCCGTGCAGCCGTACTCGGCGGCGTAGGCGTTCATCGGCGCGATCACGGAGGCAGCGGCCGCGACCGACAGGACGGCGACGGCTTTTCCAAAACGTGTCATGCGACCGAGGCTGACCGGGACCGGTAAAGCAGCGGTTATTTCAGCAGCCGGGACAACCGGCGGTCGGCCAGCGGCTTGCCACCGGTCTGGCACGTCGGGCAGTACTGGAACGCCTTGTCCGCGAACGACACCTCACGAACCGTGTCGCCGCACACGGGACACGGCAGCCCGGTGCGCGCGTGCACCCGCAGCCCCGACCGCTTCTCGCCCTTGAGCCGGGCCGCGTCCTGGCCGACGGACCGGGCCACGGCGTCGGTCAGCGTGCTGATCATGGCCTCGTGCAGGTGGTCGAGCTGCTCATCGTTCAACTTGCCGGTCGTCGCGTAGGGCGACAGCCGAGCCATGTGCATGATCTCGTCCGAGTAGGCGTTGCCGATGCCCGCGATCAGGGTCTGGTCCGTCAGGGACGTCTTCAGCCGCTCGGTGCGCTTGGCGAACAGGTCTTCGAGCTGCGTGCGGGTGATCCCCAGCGCGTCGGGGCCCAGCCTGGCGACGCTCGGGATGGTCTTCGGGTCGCGCACGATCCACGCCGCGAGCCCCTTCTTCGTGCCCGCTTCCGTCAGGTCGAAGCCCGGTCCCTGCCCCGGCGGCCCGAGGTGCACGCGCAACGCCAGTGGTCCGCGGCCCTGCTTGGGCGGCGGCGCGGACATGGTGTCGGCCCAGCGCAGCCAGCCGGCGCGCGCGAGGTGGATGACCAGGTGGAGACCGTCCGCGACCTCCACGTCCAGGTGCTTGCCGTGCCGGTGGGCGCCCACGACCTCCTGGCCGTGCAGCGCGGTCCACGGCGGGTCGAACGTCTTGAGCACCTGCAGTGACGCCACGTCGACGCGATGCACCGTGCGGCCCACCGCGTTCTCACGCAGGTGGTGGGCCAGTGCTTCTACCTCTGGCAGCTCGGGCACCCGTCCAGTGTCGCATCAGTCGACGGGTTGCAGCGGGCCCTCGACGTCGGGCAGCGAGTGCATCTCGATCGTGCGAGCGACGCGCGAGGCTTCCTGACGCACCGCCATCGGGCCCCGGACCGACCCGATCCACCGCTCGGGCGGCAGCTCGTCGGCCGTGGCCTTGCTCTCCGCGACCAGCGTGTGCGGCCGGCGCAGCGCCCAGCGGACCGGGAAGAACGCGAACAGGAAGATCAGCGCGAGGATGAGCCACGCGGGGACGACGACCTGCTCAGGCGTCCACGCGATGAGCACCACCGTCATGACGACGAGCATCCCGGCCATCATTATCCCCGGCAGGATGCCACCGCTGACGTCGTGCTCGAAGTCGTCGGACTCCTCCGGGTTGCGCCACTCGATCCGGCTGTGGACCGTCCACATCCGGCCGTCGGCACCGCGCACCAGCCGCGTCATAAACCCGTCTCCCACGCTCGGTCGGTTCTGGTCAAACCGTACCTGGCGCGAGGTGAGCCTTGTGGGTGAACTCGCCCGACGTTGATCGTTACCGTCAGTCCTGGACGAGCGGCTTCGGGTAGAGCGTGATCGTGGTGGTCGTGGTCTCCGGAGGAGGCGGCGGGCACGGGTCGGAGGGCGGCTCGGACGTCGTGGACGGCGTGTCCAGCGACCTGACCTCCCGTTTCGACGTGGAGACCGACGTGACCACCTCGCTGGAGCTGGACCCGACGACCGGCAACGCCCGCTCGCCCGGTGGCTCCTTGCGCTGTTCCTGGGTCGGCGGCGGCGCGTAGGGCGTCGTCTTGCGCACGGTCTCCTGCCGCGGCGCACCGCCGGGGTTGACCACGTTCTCGTGCGGCTGTTCCTGCTTCTGCTGCGTCTGGGGCGCGGGCGCGGCCACGAGCTCCTGGCTGTGCCCGGAGCTGGCCGAACCCGACGTGCTCATGGCGATCACGGGCCGCTGGTCCGGCTGCAGCACCGCGACGCCGGGTCCGCCGTTGAACACCGCCGCCATCGTCCCGAACAGGCCGATCGTCGCCACGCCGGCCGCCACGACGGCCAGCTTCGCTTTGCTGATCAGCATCTTCCCGGCGAACGCGAGGCCGAGCGTGGACGGCACGATCAGGAACGCCGCGTTGGCGCGCAGGGCGGCGCAGACCTCGTTCAGCTCGGTGTAGAGCTGTGCGCAGGACGAACAGGTGTCGAGGTGGGCGCGGATCCGGCGTTCCTCGACGCCCTGGACCCCGCCCGCGGTGAACGTTCCGAGCTTCGACCTGATCGCCGCACACGACGAACGCCCGTCGTCGGCCGCGAGATGTGCCTGCAAGTACGCCGCACGCAAGCCTTCACGCGCGCGGCGAGCCAACGCCGACATGGCGTTGGGCGAGAGACCGAAATGCGGTGCCACGGAGGCGGGGCGCTCGCCCTCCACCTCGACGCGCCACAGCACGACCCGCCAGCGTTCGGGCAGGCTCGAGAAGGCTCTGGTGATGAGGTTGTGCTCGGCCCGGCGGTTCGCGTTGTCCCCCACGGGCTCGACGCGACGGCCCAGCTCCTCGTCCTCCACCGGGACGTCGCGACGCCGGCCGCTCCACTCCCAAGCCACACGCCGCGCGACGGTCAGCAGGTAGGTGCGGACGTGGTCCGTGGGACCGCTCCCGCGCCTGATCGCCTGCAACATGCGGAAGAACGCCTCGGCGGTGAGGTCGTCAGCTTCGGCCGCCTCGCGGACGTGCCTGAGTGAGAAACGGCGGATCGCGTCCGCGTGCCGGGAGAACAGTTCGCCGTAGGCCGAGTCGTCTCCCTCGCGCACCCTGGCGAGCAGGTCCCGGTCGACCTCGTTCTCGTCGACCATCACGGGTTCAACATGCCACAAGGGGCCAGACCTGCCCCTGGATGAGAACAGGTCGATATACAAGACCATCCGATAGTCGTGAGCTGATCAGCGCAACGCATTCGGTGACGAGACGGTCACAGGTGGGCGTCGGCCCGTCGGCCGAAGAAGATCCAGCGACTATCGTCACGACCGTGGTGAACTGGCGGGAACGCGCTTCGGCCCTGGTGCCGGAACTTCGTGATGTCGCCATGACCGAGGAGTGGTCGTGCCACGTGTTCTTCTCCGAGCTGTCTCAGCTGGCGGCGGAGGCACATCGCTCACAGGACGACGAAGTGCTCAGGCGCGCGTACGGGTTCGCGCACTGGTGCTTCCACCAGCCGGAGCAGTTCCTCGAGAACGCGGCGTTGATCAGCTTCTACGAGCACGTGTTCGACGACTGGGACCTTCGCGAGGAGGTCGCGGCGTGGCTGCCGTGCGACGTGCTGCCCAAGGTGCGGGCGTTGTGGGAGTGGCGCTGGCCGAAGGAGCAGTTGGACGAGGTAGATCAACTGTTGGCGGGTTTGCAACCCCCCGGTCGAGACGCCGTCTAGCCCTGTTGTATAGTTCTTTCCCGTAAGGCAGTGCGGATGTAGCGCAGTTGGTAGCGCATCACCTTGCCAAGGTGAGGGTCGCGAGTTCGAGTCTCGTCATCCGCTCCACTCTGAACGGCTCATGCTCATGGAGAGCATGAGCCGTTTTCGTTTCGCCATGATGTTGGGGGGCGACCCCCCAAACCCCCCGCGTCAACAGCGAGACCGGTACCCGGTGGGTGCCGGTCTTTTGCGTTCAACGGACCGCCGGTCCGACGGTGAGCGTGCCCGCTTCTGCGTCCAGTTCAGCGACCGGCCCCAGCGGCACGGACAACGGATCGTCGCCGTGACCGACGTCGATGCCACCGATCATCGGCACGCCCAACGTCCCCAGCCGATCCCGCAGCACGTCGACAATGTTCCAACCGCGATCGACATAGCCCTCGAACCCCGGGAACCGGCCGAGAGCGACGCCACGCAGTCCGGTGAGCGAGCCGGATCGGATGAGTTGCGTCAGGTCCCGGTCGACGTGGCCGAGCCCAACAGCGCGCGGAGCCTCCAGGAACAGGATCGCGCCGTCGAGCGAGGGCAACCCGGCGCCGACGGACCAGGCGATCGTGCCCAGATGTCCGCCGACGAGATGTCCCGTGGCCACACCCGACACCAGGACGGCCGCCGTGAGCGCCTCCGGATCCCGGCGCAGAACGGTCGTTTCGCCCTCCATCACCAGCCGCCGCGTCGCCTCGGCCGAGCGGACACCGGACAGGGACCCGTGGACCCCGGCCACCCGGCACTCCCGCCAGAGGGCGAGATGCAGGTTGGTGATGTCGCTGAACCCGATCAGCGGCTTCGGATCCGCGCGCACGGCGGCGAAGTCGAGGTCGTCGGCGATCCGGTACGCGCCCGCGCCGCCCCGTGTGGCGAACAACGCACGCACGCCGGGATCGCAGTAGGCCTCGTTGAGGTCGGCCAGCCGGTCCTCGTCCAGGCCCGCCATGTATCCGCGGCGGTCCAGCGCGTGCTTGCCGACCTCCACGACAAGCCCCCAGCTCTCCAGGGTTCGCACGGACTCGGCGAGCAACTCCTCGCTCGGATAGCTGGCGGGTGAAACCAGACGAACGCGATCTCCGGCGCGGAGCCTCGGTGACAGCACGACCACGGGCAACGACTCTTCCAGTCCCGATCCGTGAGTTCTCGGGGTGATCTATGGGCCGGGCCGTGGAAAGCTGGCCGGTGTCCGCTCGCATCAACCTGATCGAGCACGTTCGACAAGGACCTGGAGATCATGGCCATCACTCAGACGGCAAACGCGCACTGGGAAGGCTCTCTCGTCGAGGGCAAGGGAAACGTCAGCCTCGACACGTCCAAGAGCGGCAGCTTCGAGATCGACTGGAAGGCGCGCGCCGAGGAGGCCGGTGGCAAGACCAGCCCCGAGGAGCTCATCGCGGCGGCGCACTCGTCCTGCTACTCGATGGCGCTCTCGCACGGCCTGACCGGTGCCGGCACGCCGCCCACCTCCATCGACACCAAGGCGGAGGTCAAGTTCCAGGCCGGCCAGGGCATCCTCGGGATCCACCTGACCGTGCGCGCCAACGTGCCCGGCCTCTCGCAGGAGGCTTTCGTCGAGGCCGCCGAGGGCGCCAAGGCGAACTGCCCGGTCTCCAAGGCGCTCGCGGCCGTCGACATCACGCTGGACGCTTCCCTGGTCTGAACCGCAGTGCCGCGGGCCCGTGACTGATCAGGTGCCTGCGGTAGCGCACGTCGCCGGGCTGCTCGGCCACCTCGGACGAGCGGTCGAGCAGCTCTTCGGCGACGATCCGCCCCTCCAGCCGCGCCAGCTGGGCGCCGAGGCAGTAGTGCGGGCCGTGCCCGAAGCCCAGGTGCGCGGGCACGGACGGCCTGCCGGGGTCGAAGTCCTCGGAGAACACGCGCGGGTCGCGGTTGCCGGCCGCGTAGTCGAGGAAGAGGTGCTCGCCCTCGGCGATCTTCACCCCGCCCATGGTCACCGGACACGTCGCCGTGCGGAAGAAGCCGATGAACGGCGTGTCGAGCCGCACCACCTCCTCCACCACGCCACCCAGCCGGCGTTCGCGTGCGTCGAGGCGCAGCAGCGTGCTGGCCAACAGGTTCGTGGTCGAGTCGGTGCCCGCGACGACCACGGCGAGGCACAGCGACAGCCGTTCCTGTTCGGACAGCTGCCCGCCCTTGAACGCGTCCGAGCGCCCGAAATAGGCGCAGAACTCGTTCATCCCGGTGAAGTACGACCCGAGGACGCGTTCGCTGACCTCCTCACCGCTGGTCAGCTCCAGCACCGGCGCCACGAACTCGCGGAACAACGGGAAGTCCCGTTCGGGCACGCCGAGCACGTCACCGACCACGCCCAACGCGAACGGCGCGGCGAACTCGCTCACGAAGTCGGCCTCCTCCGGCAGTTCGCCGAGCAGCGTCCGAGCGCGCAGTCGAATTGAGTCAGCCATTTGGCGCACGGCCGTTGGAGTGAATTTCTGATTCGCCGCCGCACGAATTCGGGCGTGCCTGGATCCGTCCGCCGCGTTGAGCGAGGACATCAATTCCAGCAATCGCCGCTGCTCCGGCGGCAGCAGCGCTGCCACGGCCGCGACCTGCGGACCTGTCATGTTCCGGGAGGAGAACGTCACCGGATCAGCCAGCACGGCACGCAGGTCGGCGTATGCGGTCACGCGCTGGGCGTTGATTCTCGGGTCGAATTCCATTGCAGTATCTTGTCCCGGTTCCAGCCTTTGTCGGGGGCTGACGACAGGACGAATTAAAGTGATCATCCGGCTGCTCGGTCCGCTCGAACTCACCGGACCGAACGGAGCAGTTCAGCTCAGCAGCGCGGGACAACGGACGCTCGTGGCACGGCTCGCCCTCAATCCCGGGGAGACGGTGCCGAGGAGCGCGCTCATGGACGCGCTCTGGTCGGACGAGGCGCCCGCGAGCGCCACGAAGACCCTCCACAGCCTCCTGGCACGCCTGCGCGGCCAGATCCGGGACGCCGGACTGGGCGAGCTGATCACCACTCGCGAACCCGGCTACGTGTTCAACGCACCCGCCGACACCGTGGACGTCGCACGGTTCGAGGCGCTCGTCGCAGCAGCACGAGTGAGCAACGACCCGGTGGAATCGGCACGGATGCTTCGCGAGGCGCTGGCGTTGTGGACGGGCGATCCACTCGCGGACTGCCGGCCCGGTGAGTGGACGCGACACGAGTCCGCGCGGCTCACCGAGCTGCGGATGGACGCGACCGAGGACCTGATGGAGGCGTCGCTGGAGCTCGGCGAGCACGCCGCGGTCGCACCGCTGGTGAACTCGCTGGTCGAGCAGCACCCGTTCCGCGAACGGCTGTGGGAACAGCTGATGATCGCGCTCTACCGGTGCGGGCGGCAGGCGGAGGCGCTCGCCGCGTTCCAGCGGGCGCGCGGCGTGCTGGCCGACGAGCTGGGCATCGAGCCCAGTGCCCGGCTGCGCGATCTCGAACAGGCGGTGCTGACCGCCGATCCACGCCTCGACCTGCCTGAACGTGCTCCGGTGCTGATCCGCGGCAACCTGCCGGCCGACCGGTCGAGCTTCGTGGATCGACCGGAGACCGAGCACGTCGCCGACCTGATCAGGCAGCACCGGTTGGTGACGTTGATCGGCGTCGGCGGGGTGGGCAAGACGCGGCTCGCGGTGCACGTGGCGCGGGGCGAGCAGCCGCCGGACGGGGTGTGGCTGGTGGAGCTGGCGGCGTTGCGCGATCGGGCGCTCGTGCCGCACACGGTGGCCGAGGCGTTGGGCGTGGTCGACCAGACCGGGCGTGGGCAGCTGACGGTGCTCACGGAGTTCCTGGCGGGCCGGGACGCGCTGCTGGTGCTGGACAACTGCGAGCACGTCGTCGACCACTGCGCGGTGCTGGTCGACACGCTGCTGCGGGTCGCGCCGCGGTTGCGGGTGATCGCCACGTCGCGGCGCGCTCTCCGCGTCTACGGCGAGCAGGTGCTGGCCGTGGCGCCGTTGTCCGTCCCCTATCCGGCGGCGACGTTGTTCGCCCAACGCGCCGACGCGGCGGTGCCCGGCTCGTTCGTCATCACGGGGGCGAACGAGCAGGCGGTGTCGGACCTGTGCCGGCGGCTCGACGGCATTCCGCTCGCGATCGAGATGGCCGCTCTGCGGGTCCGCGCCCTGACGCCCGCGCAGCTGCTGGAACGGTTGGACGACCGGTTCAAGGTGCTGACCGACGGCGGACGAACGGCGTTGCCGCAGCACCAGACCCTGCTGGCGACGATGGACTGGAGCTTCGACCTCTGTTCACCGCGGGAGCAGCTGCTGTGGGCGCGTGCGTCGGTCTTCGCGGGCAGCTTCGACCTCGCGGCGGCCGAGGCGGTGTGCTCGGACGACTCGCTGACCGCGGACTACATGTTCGACGCGGTCGACGGCCTGGTCGACAAGTCCGTGCTGCAGCGCGAAGAACACGGCGGCGTGGCGCGCTATCGGTTGCTGGAGACCATGCGCCAGTACGGGCAGACGCGGCTGCGTGCGAGCGATGAGGAGCCACGGCTGCGCTTGAGGCATAGGGACTGGTACGCGGGCATCGCTCACCAGGGTGAACGGGCCTGGTTCACGCCGCGGCAGGCCGCGACCGTCGGCTGGATGACGACCGAGAGCGGCAACCTGCGAGCCGCGCTGGAGTACTCGCTGACGACGCCGGGCGAGGCCGACTCTGGCCTGCGGCTGGCGGCGACGCTGTGGTTCTACTGGGTGGGCTGCGGGCGGTTCGCCGAGGGACGGCACTGGCTGAACTGGGCGTTGTCGCTGGAGACCGAACCGTCGCGGGCGCGCTGCAAGGCGTTGTGGGTGACCGGGTACGTGGCGACGTTGCAGGGCAACACTTCCGCCGTGCCCGCGCTGCTGGAGGCGTGCCGTGCGGAGGCAACGCTCCTGGGCGACGCAGACGCCGACGTCTACGCGACGTACGTGCAGGGTGCGGCCGCGGTGTTCAACGACGACCTGCCGCTGGGGGCGTCGCTGCTGGCCAAGGCCGACCGGTTGCACACCGAGCTCGGGCACCTGGACAGCAACGTGATCATGGCGCGGGTGGCGTTGGCGATCACCGTGGCGTTCGGCGGTGAGCTCGATCGGGCGGCCTCTCTTTGTGCCAAGGCACGGGCCGTGTGCGAGGAGAACGGCGAGCTTTGGGCGCGCGCGTACGCGCTGTACGTCCTGGCGTTCGTCGCGATGGGACGGGGTGACGTCGTCGAGGCGCGTGAGCTGGCTACTTCTTCGTTGCTCATCAAGGAGAAGTTCGACGACCTGCTGGGGATCGCGGTGTCGGTGGAGCTGCTGGCGCTGATCTCGGCGGTGTGCGGATCCGCGTCGCACGCCGCGCTGTTGCTGGGCGGCGCCGACCGGGTGTGGCAGTCGGTCGGGCTGCCGTTGTTCGGGTCGGCGAACTTCGCGGCCTCACACGACCAATGTGTGGCGTTGTGCCTGCAAGCGTTGGGCGAGGCCGCCTACGCCGCGGCGTTCGCGCGTGGGTCGGCGATGACCGTGGCAGCGGTGGTCGCGGCCGCGCAGTCGTGACGCAGGTTCCGCGCAGCCGGGGGCGATCAGGCTGCTTCGAATGAGAACCAGCGTGCGCACCCCGGACTCGGAAACCCTCGAGGAAGTCCTGAAACTCGCGGCGCGGGCACCGTCGTTCGGCATCGTGCCGCCTTATCGGTGGCGCAACGGCAACGAGTGCCTTGAGCTCGTGACGACACGCACGGACCAGACGGCGCTCCTCGCGTGTGGTGCCGTGCTGCACCACGTGCGGGTAGCTCTGTCGGCGATGGGCTGGGACTGTCACGTGCTGCGGTCTCGTTCCGGGGACGGCCAGGTCGCGTCGGTGCACCCGCGCTGGGAGCTGGACCCGTTCTCGTGCGAGGTGGCCTCCGCGGCGGCGATCTCGTTGCGGCGGTCGGATCCGCGCCCGTTCGTGGCGGACGAGGTGCCCGACTCGGCGCTGACGTGGCTGCTGCACGCGGCCCGCGCAGAGAACTGCGACCTGGAGCTGGTGGCACGACGCAGCGGCGCGTTGGTGCGGATGACCGGCCACGACTGGCTGCGGCTGGGCGAGGCCGTGAGCTCCGTGCTGCTCGCATCGACCGTGTGGGGCCTGGCGTCACAGGCGTTGCTGCACGACGGCGAGGTGCTCGTCCGGGTCGGCTGGCAGTCGCCCAATGCCGAACCGTTGCCCCAGTCGGCACGCTAGTGGCGTGGCCCAGAACGTTGCCAGGTGAATTCGCGGTCAGACGGGTGCATCGTGGTGCCGCCCCCGCGTCCTCATACTGGACCGTATGGGGGCGCGGGGGCGGTGCCGCGAGGCGCCCTGCTGAGCGTGAATTACCCGGCCACGTTCTGGGTCGCGCCACTAGGGCTTCCCCCGGCAGGGACTATGGGTGCGTGGACCGGGACAGAACGCTCGCGCACCTGAGCGACGACGACTGGCTGAGACCTGATCAGTCGTCCACCCAGCTGTACCGGGACCTGTGCGCGTTGCGCGATCTGCCGGTGCGAGAGCTGACGCCGACGTCGCTGCACTTGCTGGTCACGCACCAGGTGGGCCTGGACGTGACCGCGCTGCTGGCGCTGGAGCACGTCGAGTCGGACCCGCTGCGGTCGTTCGCGCTGTACCCCGGCGACCTGCTCGCCGCTCTACTGAGAGTAGATCACTCGTTCTGGACCGATCACCCTGCGTTGCTGACGCGGATGTCGGTTCTGCTGGACCGGCTGCGCACGTTGCCCGAGGGCGACTGGCAGCTGCTGGTGAACGCCGCCGAGCAGTTTCCCGGTTAGGCGCGCGTTAGGCGTCTCTTTGCCGCCCGGTGAGTTGCTGGTGCCATGGCAAAGACCCTCGCGGCCGCCGGCCTCACGCTGGCCTCCCTCGCCGCCACCGCAGTGCTCTTCTCCCCCGTGGCCTCGGCCGAGACGTGCAAGGCCTCCTACTACGACGGCGGCGGCACCACGGCCAGCGGCGAGCGCTTCGACCCCAACAAGCTCACCGCCGCGCACAAGACGCTGCCGTTCGGCACGCACGTGAAGGTGAAGAACCGCTCCAACGGCAAGACCGTCACCGTGCGGATCAACGACCGCGGCCCGTACATCACCGGCCGCTGCATCGACCTGACCCCGAAGGCCTTCAAGACCATCGCGCCGTTGTCACAGGGCGTGGTCGGCGTGACGGTCACCAGGGTTTGATCCAGTAGAAAACAATCGTTTCGCTTGACCCAATCGAGTGAACGAGATAGGCAATCCGGGTGTTGGCGGCGATGAGTGGGCCGGGTCGGCTCGCAACCGGAGCTCTGCTCGGTGCTGTCGTGGCCGCGTTTTACGTGCTCGCACCGCATGTCGGATCGCTCGCCTCGGGCGATCCGACAGCCCCGGACGGCGACAGACCGGCCCGTGTGTCGCTGATCAACACCCCGTCGCTGATACCCACGCAGACCGAGACACCATCACTCACAGTGTCGTCCACCCCGTCGTCGTCCGCTCCGTCTTCTTCTTCCAAGACAACGACTACGACCACCACCACGACGACCGCCGTCACCATCACAACTCAGGCGCCGCCGCCGGTCACCACCACGACGACCTCGAAGCCGCGGCCCACCACGACCACGACGACCACCAAGCCGTGCGGCCTCATCTTCTGCTGATGCGCGGGACAGTCAGGCCTTCAAGCCGACCGGGCACGAAACGCCAGTACCACCCAGACCGCAGTAGCCGTAAGGGTTCTTGGCCTCGCTCAGGTACTGCTGGTGGTAGTCCTCCGCGTAGTAGAACTCGCCGACCGGCGCGATCTCCGTGGTGATCTGCCCGTGCCCGGCCGCACTCAACGCCTGCTGGTAGACGTCCCGCGAAGCCACGGCCGTGACCCGCTGCCCCTCGTCCGCGTACAGCAAGACAGACCGGTACTGGCTGCCGATGTCCGCACCCTGCCGCATCCCCTGCGTCGGGTCGTGCCCCTCCCAGAACACCCGCAACAACGTCTGGAGCGGCACCTCGGACGGGTCGAACACGACCAGCACCGCCTCGGCGTGCCCGGTCAGGCCCGAACAGACCTCTTCGTACGTGGGGTTGGGCGTGGTCCCGCCCGCGTAACCGACGGCCGTGCTCCACACGCCGGGCGTCTGCCAGAACAGGCGTTCGGCGCCCCAGAAGCAGCCGAGTCCGAGCACGATCGTGCGGTGGCCGGCGGGGAACGGTGGCACGAAGGACCGGTCGGGGAAGACGGCGTGCGTGCCAGGGAGCTCGATCGGTGTCGGGCGGCCCGGCAACGCGCTCTCGGGCGGCACCACGCTCTTCTTGTCGCGACCGAACAACGCCATGCGGTCAATGTAGTCATTTCCGCACGTGAGGCGAGTTACAGCGAGCGAACGGTAACAATCCGTGATTCTGCGGCGGTGCACCCGACGCGCCAGGTACTTTGTGGCCGCCGGGGGTCACCCGGTCTTTCACCATTCCCGCAAGTCAAGGACGGCTCGATGGCGGTTGATGTAACGGAGGCGATCCCCGAGGTCGCTCCTGTCGAGGACCGCAAGAGGCCGCCCTTGCTGAAGTGGGGGCTCTGGGCGCTGGTCGTCGTGCCGGTCGTCATCGCGTTCGCCGAGGCGCTCCGATCGCCGAAGCTCCACTTCTGGGACTACTGGGTCGTCATCGCCAAGTCCGTCAGCCCGTCGGGCGAGCTGACCGACGGCATCTGGCGCCTGCACAACGAACACCCCGCCGTGCTCGCGTCGCTCGCCTTCTGGGCCGACGCCAAGTACTTCCACGGCTACAACTACGTGCTCGGCATCTTCTGCGTGCTGATGTCGATCGTCATCCTGTTCGCCCTGATCAAGATGCTGCCCGCCCGGCTGACGGGCCTTCCCCGCGCCGCCGTCGCCGTGGCCGTGTCGTTCCTCGTCTTCTCGTCGTCCGCGCTCGAGTACTACGGCATCGGCATGAGCGGCACGCACTGGCTGCTCGGCCTCATGCCGGCGGTCGTCGCGCTCTCGTTCGCGCATCACGGGCGGACCGTGCCCGCGTTGGTGTTCGCGCTCATCGGCAGCTTCGGACACGGCTCTGCCTACCCCGCGTGGTTCGCGCTCGCGCTGATCGCGTTCCTGCGCCGCGACCACTGGTGGCGGATCGTCGCGCCGATCGTGCTCGGCGCCGGCGTGCTGATCCACTGGATGACCCTGGAGCACCCGGTCGCGCCCACGATCCAACTGGTCGGCGCGGACACCTACCTGGCGACGGCACTCACCATGCTCGGGGAGGCGTGGGTGTCCCGCGCCATCGACCTCGCTTCGATGGCCGGAGCGGTGATCATCGTCGTGTACGGGATCTTCACGGTCCGCGCGGTGAAGGAACGGCAGGAACCTCAGGCGCCGAGGATCGACTACTCGGGCTGGATCGGGCTCGCCGTGCACACCGTGCTCGTCGCCGCCCTGATCGGGTTCGGGCGGGCACGGTTCTCGGTCAACGAGGGGCTGGCGCCGCGGTTCGCGATGGTGTCGCTGCTCGCGGCGTGCGCGTTCGTCGTGCTGATCGCGGTGATCGGACCGAAGTTCCTGCGCACCCGCATCGTCCCGATCGCGCTGGTCGTCGGCATCGGCACGTTCGCCGTCGGCACGTACCAGGCTGGAGCCACCCGCAGCTACTACCCCAAGCAGCCGGTCCTCGCCGTCGCGATGCACGTCGGGGCGAAGTCCTTGATGCTGAAGAACTCCGCGACACCGCTGTCTCTCGCGCCGATGCGAGCGCTGAAGGCGTATCCGTTCACCGACGACTTCACCCTCGGCTGCCACGGTCCCGAACTCGGCTCCACCATCGACGTCAAGACGGCGAAGGACCTTCCCCCGCCCAAGTTCGAGGCGGGGTCGACGATGGGTGCCGTGGAGACCGGAGAGGTCAGGGGCGACACCGAGGTCACCGGCTGGGCCCAGGTCAACGGCAAGACCGTCGACTGCGTCCTCATCACGGACCAGGCAGGTCTCGTGGTCGGTGGTGGCGCGGTCGGTCTGCCGAGGCCGGACGTGCGCGAAGTGATCTCCAACGGATCCGGGCGGTCCGGCTTCGCCGCGGTGGCGAAGCCCGGAACGAAGGACCTGATCGTCTTCGTCCACGCAGAGGGTCAGCTGTACCGCATCATCACCGTGATCTGACCCGGACAACGACATCGTGCAAGGCGGCTCGGCGGAGAACCGCCGCATGCGATACGCAACAATGGCACACGCTGCAGCAAGACCGGAGGAGCCGGAAGATGGCTTGGCAAGACGAACTGCGTGAGCTCGACAACGCCCTCGCCGAGGGTCGTATCTCCGCTGACGACTACCGTCGGCGCCGAGACGAGGTGCTCTCCGGTTCGAGCAGCGCTCCCGCACCGTCACCGCTGAACCCGGGGGCGGCGAACGCACCGTTCCGCTGGAACACCACCCCGCCCCCGGTCGGACCCCCGTCGGGGCCGCAACCGGTGGTGAACCCGGACGCGACGCAGGTCGTGACGCCGCAGGCGCCGCCCAGTGCCGCGACCCAGAACATCAACCCCGACGCGACTCAGGTCGTGAACACCGGGGCGCGCAACTCAGACTCCGAGCGCACCCAGTACGTGCGACCGGTGCAACCGCCTCCCGGTGGTGGCTGGCAGTCCGCGCCTCCGCAGGGCGGCCCCGCTGCCCCGCCTCCGTGGCTGAGCGGTGACGGCGGCTTCGGCGCCGAGTCGAGCCCCGGCTGGGTCGCGCAGGGCCCCGAGGTGTTCGACGAGAAGTCCTCCGGCGCCGGCAAGAAGATCCTGGTCGTCCTGCTGGTCGTGCTCGTGCTGGGCGGCATCGGTACCGGTGTGTACTTCCTGGTCAACCGCAAGGGCGGCGGGGGCGGCGAGGAAACGCAGGGGCAGTCGACCTCGCAGACGCCGACCACGACGAGCAAGCCGAAGCCGACCGAACCGCTCGAGATCCTGCTCGACCAGATCCCGGCTCCCGGCGGCAAGAAGGACCTCAAGATCGAGGTCTCGGCGACCGCCCGGCTGGTGGAGCTGAAGATGCTCGACCAGGGCGAGGCGGACCTGCTGACGGCCGTGAAGATCACCAAGGTCCCGTTCAAGTCCGGCCAGAAGGACCCCGACCAGTTCGGGCCGACGCCGGACTCGTTCTCGGTCATGGTGTTCCCGACCAACAGCGAGGCCGAGGCCGAGACGCTCGTCGCCCAGCTCAAGGCCTACCAGGAGGCCCACGGACTGGTGTTCATCAAGGAACCGCTGCCGAACATGCCCCTCTCGGTGCTCTTCGAGAAGAAGGTCGACAACGACGCTGCCCTGTACCGCGGGCTCTGGGCCTCGGGCAAGAACGTCGTGCGCGTCAACGTCGATCAGGTCCCGATGACCGGCGAGGCGAGCCTGAGCGGTAGCTACCAGCGTCAGGTCCAGGCCGCGCTGAAGAGCTTCCCCGCTCCCTGATGACCCCACTGCGCAAGCTCGACCTGGTCGAACGCGATGGGTGCCTGGTGCTCGGCACCCACTCCGCGATCACCTACCTCGACGGGGCCGAGCAACTGGTCGGCGCGATCGTCGCCGAGGCGGGCGACCGCGGTTCGCTGAGCGACGAGCTGCACCACGCGGCCGGCGAGAACTGGGCCGAGAGGTACCACCTCGATCGAGGACGCGTGAACGTGCTGCGCGCCCTCGACCTGCCCGCCGGTGCGGTGGCGTTGGAGATCGGGTCCGGCTGCGGCGCGATCACCCGCTACCTCGGCGAGAACCTGGCGCTGGTCGACTCGGTCGAACCGGTGGCCGCACGTGCTGCCGTTGGCGCGCAACGGGTCGCCGACCTCGACAACGTCAGGGTGTTCGTCGGTGTCGTCGACGACGTGCCCGACGAGCAGGCGTACGACCTGGTGTTCGTCATCGGCGTGCTGGAGTACGTGCAGGACCGTCCCGCGTTCCTGGAGTCGTTGCGGCGCAAGCTGAAGCCGGGCGGCACGCTGGTGCTCGCGATCGAGAACCAGCTCGGGGTGAAGTACCTCGCCGGCGGGCGTGAGGACCACAGCGGGATCCCTTGGGACGGTGTGCAGGGCTATCCGAACGGCGGCCCCGCGCAGACCTTCGCCCGGCGGCCGCTGGAGAACCTGTTGTCCGGCGCGGGTTTCCGCCCGGTTCGCACGCTCGGCTGCTTCCCGGACTACAAGATCACCCGCGCGGTCCTGACGGCCGAGCTCGTCGACCGGCACCCTGCGCTGGCGACCGAGATCCCGCAGTTCCCCAGCCCTGACCGGGGCTTCCCGAACGAACGGCCTGTCGACGAGGCCCTGTTGTGGCGCCAGTTCGTCGACGCGGGCATCGCCGCGGAAGCGTGGAACAGCTTCCTCGTCATCGCCACCACCGACAGCGACGAGAGTTCGTTGTGGCCCGACGAGCGCCTCGCCGTGTACTTCAACACCGAGCGGGCAGCGCGCTGGTGCACGCGCTCCGAGGTGCTCGGTACAGGAGTCATCCGCCGTACCCCGCTCGTCACCCCGGTCGAGGACGAGGTGTCGGTACGCGGGTACGACGAGCCGCTCGTGCAGGGCATGCCCCTGATCACCTTGATGGTGAACGAGCCCTGGCGGGCGGAGGAGCTGCTCACGGCGTGGCGCGACCTGCTCCACCGCGACGCGCCCGAACTGGGCTCGGCGATCTGGGATCTGTTGCCGCACAACCTTCTGATGACCGACGACGAGATCGTCGCCATCGATCTCGAGTGGTGTGTCGAGGGCATCGGTGTGACCGAGGTCGAGCAGCGCGGGCTGTTGCTCACCGCGGACAAGCTCGCCTCCGTCGGCTGGCGTGGTGCGGGGGAACGCACGACGGTTCGTGACCTGGCCGGGTGGCTCGGGGTGCTGCTCGGACATGCTCCGTCCTATGTGGACGCGGTGGTCGAGCGGGAGGCGTGGTTCCAGGCAGTGCGGATCTGCGGCACGCCCCACGGCGCCGGGCTGCGGCGGGAACAGGACTACTTGAGGACGGCTTGGCAGAACCGCCTTGCCGAGCTTGTTGGGGGGAACGGCATGAACGGCACGGAACGATGAGCAGCGCGTTCGTCGACCTGCCCTCCGGACCGGTCGGGCACCAGTTCGAGCTGAGCGGTTGGGTTCGCGGGATCGCACTGGCGGACGTGACCGTGCGCATCGCGGGTCATGAAGCGACTCTGCGCGAGCACGGCGGCGCCCCGGACGGTGCGGCGGGCTGGGCGGCGCACACCACGAGGCCGGTGCCGAACGGCGTGCAACCGGTCAGCGTGTTCGGGCACGCCGGTGAGCTGCTGGCGCAGGAAGTCGTGATCGTCGGCAGCAACGAGGGCGACGATCCGCTCGCACTGGTCGAGCTCGACGGTCCCGCGCCGGACAGCGAGGTGGCCGGTGACCTCGTGCTGGTCACCGGGTGGGCGATGCTCAACAGCCGCGCGCCCAGCATGGTCGAGGTCTTCGTCGAGGGCAGCGGTGTCACGCGCGCCCGCACCCGGTTGCCCCGGCCCGACGTCGGGGCCGCGTTCCCCGACTTCCCGGACGCCGTGGTGAGCGGGTTCGAGGCTCGGGTGCCCGTGGACATTCCGCCGGGGGGTGCGCGACGGGTTTCCGTGCGCGTGCGGCTGACCACGCACGGGGCGGGTGAGTGGACCTCGCCGACGCGGTTTGTGACGGTGCGGAACCCTGCGGGCGATGCGGCGGACGAGCTGCTGGCCGATCAGCTCGAGGAGCAGACGGCCGGGCTGCTGGAGCGGGTCAGTGATCGGCGCGATCCCAAGCACGTGCTGGTGCTGACGCACAGTCTGGCGATCGGTGGCGGGCAGCTGTGGTTGCAGGAGCTGCTGACCGGGCTGGTCAAGAAGCACGACTGGCGCGCGACTGTGGTCACGCCGGTCGACGGGCCCTTGCGCGACGACTGCGCCGCGCTCGGTGTGCCGGTGCATCTGACTTCGCACTACCGGATCGGCGACATCGCGTCGTACGAGGGACATGTCAGTGAGCTGGCGTTGGTCGCTCGGGCGTCTGGCGCGGGTGTGGCGCTGGTCAACACGCTTGGTGCGTTCTCGGCTGCCGATGCCACGAAGCGTGCGGGGCTGCCGACGGCGTGGGTGGTGCACGAGAGCTTCGAACTGGCTGACTTCTCGTTCCAGAACTGGGGTCCCGCCGGCCTCGCGCCCGCGGTGAAGCAGCGCTGGGAACGCAGCCTCAACGCCGTCGACCAGCTGTTGTTCGTGGCGGACGCGACCAGGGAGATGTTCGTCGGTCACTCGGCGCCGCAACGCTGCCGCACGATCCGCTACGGCACGCCGATGGTTCGCTTCGGCGGACGGATCAGCGAGCACCGCCGTCGTGAGGCACGGGAGCGGCTCGGGGTGCCGCAGGACGCGTTGTTGCTGCTCAACGTTGGTGTGGTCGAGCCGCGCAAGGGGCAGGCCGGGCTGATCTCGGCGGCGGAACGGGTGCGGCACGTGGCGCCGAACCTCGTGGTCGCGATCGTCGGCCAGCACCCGACGCCGTACGGGCTGGCGCTGGACGATCTGGTCGAACGCGGTGAGCTGGAGGAGTCGGTGCGGCTCGTGCCGATCCAGCGCGACCCGACGCCGTGGTTCCACGCGGCGGACCTCTTCGTGAACGCCTCGGACATCGAGTCGCTGCCGCGGTCGATCCTCGAAGCCGTGTGCTGTGGCCTGCCGGTGCTGGCCAGCGACGTCTTCGGCGCGCGCGAGATGATCGAGGACGGCCGCACGGGGTGGCTGTTCGAGCCCAACAACGCCGACGCGCTGACCGTGGCTCTGCTGCGCGCCCTCGACACACCCGCCGAACGCCGCCGCGAGCTCGCGGACAACGCGTTCGCCAAGCTCAGCGACTGGCTGGACCCGACGGGGTACGCGGACGAGTACTCCGACGTGCTGTCCGAGATCGCGAACCAGGGGGAACGATGAACGACGATCTCAGCGACCTGCCCGGACCGGTGCGCGCCGAGCTGACGAGGCTGCGCGCCGAACGGGTCGTGTTCGTGTCGGAACGGGAGAAGCTGCTCGGTCAGCTGCAGGAGGCCGACACCTCGGCCCGCGAGCTGCTGGCCGACCGCGACAGGCTGGCCGCTCAGGTGGCCGAACTGCCGGAAACCGTGCGCAGTTCCGAGGAGCAGACCGCGAGCATCGAGGCGTTGCGCGCCGAGCTCGCGGTCGCACGTCAGGAACGCGACGCGCTGCGCAACGAGCTGACGGGCACGCGGGCCGAGCGCGACGCGTTGCGGCTGCGGCTGCTCGACGCCGAGGTGGTGCTGGCCGGCAGAGAAGCGCCCGCGTCCGTGCCGACGACGTCCGCCGGTGCGGCCGACCGGATCGCCGCCGCCGAGGCCCGTGCCGCGCACCTCGCCCGTGAGCTCGCCGCCACCCGCGCGACGATCAGCTGGCGGGTCACCGCACCGCTGCGCGCCGTTCGCAGGAAGTCGCGATGACCTCACCCGACCTCTGCCTCGTGTCGGCGGTGGGCGGTTCGGTGTTCATGGAGGAGTTGCTGGAGGTCGTCGCCGACGCCGTCCGGCGCGCTGGAGGCCGTGCCCGCACCGCGCTGGGCCGTTTCCCCGAGCCCTCCTCGGACACCGTGTACGTCGTCGTCCCGCACGAGTACTTCTACGTCACGCCCGTCGCCGACCGTCCCGCACCGGAACTGCTGCGCCGCACCATCGCGTTCTGCGTCGAGCACCCCGGCACCATGACGTTCGACCGCACCGCCTCCCTGGTGGGGTCGCTCGCGGGCGCCGTGGACATCAACGTCGACTCGACCGAGGAGCTGCGCCGCCGCGGTGTGGCCGTCGAGCACTTCCAGCTCGGGTACACACCTTTGTGGGACAGGTGGGGCGGCGATCCCGACTCGGACCGTTCCATCGACGTCACCTATCTGGGGACGGCGGAACGACGGCGCTCGCTGCTGCTCAACGGCTACTCGCGCGACCTCGACGAGCAGCGCGTCCGGCTGCTGACCCCGCCGCACGAGCCGATGGGCCCCGCGCGGATCGACTTCCTGCCCGGCGAGGCCAAGTTCGCGCACCTCGCGGACTCGCGTTTCCTCATCAACCTGCATCGCGAGCAGTCGAAGGCGCTCGAGTGGGTGCGCGTGCTGGAGGCGTTGACCAACGGCTGTGTCGTGCTGACCGAGCCGTCGACCGACGTCGAGCCGTTGGTGCCGGGCAAGCACCTGGTGGTGGCTTCCGCTGCGTCTCTGGGTGCGGTGGCCGCGGCGCTGACGTCGGACGTGGGACGCGAGCGCGACCTGCGGATGGCCGGGTACGACTTCGTGCGCAACGACCTGGACATGCTGGGCTCGGCGCGGACGTTGATCGAGCTGGCAACGTCCCTGGTGGACGGGAAGGACGTCGCGCCGCTGCCGTCTCTGCAGGAGCCCGCGCCGGTCTCCGCGGAGAAGCCGCTGGCCGTCGACACGTCCTCGTGGGACCCGAAATTCGCCGGGGTGGCCTCGCTCGGCCGCGAGGTGAGCGACGCCGAGAAGATGGCGTGCGCGCTGGCCGTGGAGCGGACGACGTTCGCCCAGCGTGCGGCCGGCCGCGACTGGCAGGACCACTCGCCCGCTTCGGCCGGGTCCGGAGTGGACGTCCTGATCGTGCAACGTCCCGGCGAACCCGACCCGGACGGCCTGATCCTCGACCTGCTGGGCGGGACCGTCCGGCCGGAACGGATCCTCGTGTGCGTGGACGGCACGCCCGCGCCGTCGAAGAGCAACGCGACCGCCGTTCTGCACCACGAGATGCCGCTGGGCCGCGGCGTCGCCCGCAACGGCCTGCTGGAACGCTCCACGGCGGACCACGTGCTGGTGCTGGACGCCGGACTGCGGGCGTCGCGGCACCTTCTCGCCCGGCTGCTGGCGGCGGACGCGGACGTGGCGCACTGCCCGATCGGCGACCCTCAGGCGGGCCTGGTGGCCGCTCTCCCGGCCGAACGACGCCGGTTGGCCCAGACGCCGTACCTCGGCTGTGGATATCTGGTGCGCCGGCCCGTGCTCGACGAAATGGGCGGCTGGACTGTGGATCCGTTGCTCGAGGGCCTGGAGGACCACGCCTTCTGGCGCTCGGTGAAGTCGTCGGTGCTGGTGCAGCAGGTGTTGCTGCAGCGTCAGGTGCCGGACCCGCCGATCCGCCCTGTCGACCTTCATCCGCAACGCGTGTGGGCGACGTTCTGTTAAGAACGCGAGTCGGTACCGCTTGCAACCGTCGTCGAGTGCTAGACGTCTACTACGGGTGTAGGTCACCACTCGGAGGCGACACATGTGGATCAGCGTGACATTAGTCACATTGGGCGGTTTGGCGTTCCTGACGCGAACCGTAATGGCCCTCCTGGCCGTTTCCCCCAACAAGGACGCCAGTGATTACACTAAGCCACAAACGTCCACCAATTGAGATACTCGTTCGGAGTACGTCTTACGGACGAACGTTGACTTACCGTACGATCCTTTCGGGTCGTATGACTGAACAGTCACCCGAAGGGGACCTCACAGGGGTAGGTGCGCCATGGACCACGCACTGAGCAAGGTCATCGAGCTGCGCGAAAACGGGTTCCAGTTCCTGCACCTCAGGGACGACGCCGGGCAGCTCGACCGCATCATGGCGTTCAAGCAGCGCAGAGGCTTCATCGACTCGATCCTGTTCTGGTCGGAGACAGAGGCGCGCGCGGGACGTCTGCCCGCGGTGCGCGACTCGGCCCGTCCGGCGCAGGCCGTGTGGATCTACGAGGGCCCGCTGGTCGAGGCCGTGGACAGGTTGCTCGACCTGCCCGAGCCCGGCGCGCGCAACGCCCCGTCGTTGATGAAGGCGACCGCCTCGGATCTCGCGGTCGTGACGACGCTGCCGTTCAAGTTGAAGCTTCCACCGGGCGCGATCGCCTAGTTCTGGTCAGTCGTTTTCGAAGTCGCCGCACATTGTGGCGACTTCGAACTGTGCCCCGATCGGGCATTGCGATGACAAAGACTGTCTTATTTCGCGGTGCGCCCTGAGCCGTTCAGAGCAATGGGCGCGTGTCCAATACGACCAGATCTGTGACGTTCGGTAGCTCGTCGAGGTCGTTCATGAACACGCGTAGCACCCCTGAAGGGATGAAGAAGTTCCCCCTCCTGAGTTACGCAGCTTGATGTAGAGGGGTCGGGTGCGCAACTTTCGCGCCTATGAACCTCAGGAAGACCGTCGCGGGGGCCGCTGTTGCCCTCGGCAGCACCGCCGCATTGCTCGGCCTGGGTGGGACCGCACACGCCGCCGACCACGTTGACACCACCGCTCACACGCAGCCCGACTTCGGTGGGGAGCTGGGTGAGGTCGCGACCGCGGGCAACCTCGCGAAGGTCGACACCTCCGACGTCGCCGGCAAGATCCAGGCGATCAACGCCGAGGACGCGGACGTCACCGCGATCGTCGAGAACGTGGACGCCGGCGCCATGGGCGTTCCCGCCTCGACGCTGCTCGGCCTGAACGAGCCGCAGGGTCCGGCCAACGGTTTCGCGCACGTCGACATCTGATCCAACCAGTACTTCCTGGCCGGGGCGGCGCCCGATTCCCTCCCCCTCGAATCGGGCGCCGTTCCACTTTTTACGGAGCAGAACGCCTTGAGCATCAAGAAGATCGTCGCGACCGCCGGCATCGCCGCCGGTGCGATCGCGGCACTGGCCGGCACGGCGCAGGCCGCACCGCTGCCCGCGCCTCAGCTGCCGGACGTCAACCCGGTCGAAAAGGTGAGCGAGCTCGGCCAGAGCGCCGGCATCTCGACGCTGCACAACGTCGGTGGCAACGTGGAGATGATCCACGACGGCACTCAGATCATCGGCGGCTAACGCCCTACCGCATACCCCTGCGCGCCACGTGGGTTCGCACCGGCGCGCAGGAGCCCGTCCGAGGAGTCCCTCGCCACGGCCGACATCCGGCCCAGGGACCACTCACCGGCGTCCACTACCTGGTGGCCCTTGCGCCGCAACGCTTCCAGGGTGTCGGCGCCCACCCGCGACTCGATGACGAGTTCGCCAGGCGTCCAGGCACGCGGGTAGAACGAGCTCGGGAACGCGTTCGAGTGCCACATCGGCGAGTCGATGGCTTCCTGCAGGTTCATGCCCGCCCGGTGCGCCAGCCAGAAGCCGAGCTGCCACTGGTCCTGCTGGTCTCCGCCCGGCGTGCCGAACGCCAGCACGGGCTCGCCGTCGCGCAACGCCATCGACGGCGACAGCGTGATCCGCGGGCGCTTGCCGGGAGCCAGCGAGTTCGGCAAACCCTTGTCCAGCCAGAACATCTGCGCACGGCTGCCCAGGCAGAAGCCGAGTGACGGGATCGTCGGCGACGACTGCAGCCAGCCGCCGGACGGGGTCGCGGAGACCATGTTGCCCCAGCGGTCCACGACGTCGACGTGCACGGTGTCGCCGCGCGTCACGCCGGTGCGGGCCACGGTCGGTTCGCCGATCGCGCCGGTCGGGTCGGAGACCTGCACGGCAGGACCGCCCACGATGTGCTTGGGCAGCAACGGCTCCCGGCCGTCGGGCGAACCGGGACGAAGCTCGAAGGAAGCCTCGGCGCCGATCAACGCACGACGCTCAGAGGCGTAGGAACGGGACAGCAACGTCTCGAGCGGGACATCGTCGACGTCGCCGTACCAGGCCTCGCGGTCGGCGAAAGCGAGCTTGGCCGCTTCGACAGCCAGGTGCACGGTCTCCGCGGAAGGCTTGCCGTCCACGTAGGACAGGTCGTAGCCCTCCAGCAACCGGAGCTGTTGCGCCAGAACGGGTCCCTGCGTCCACGCACCGGCCTTCACGAGTGACCACGAACCGAAGTCGGTCACCACCGCGTCCTCGTACGACGCCTCCCACGACGCCATGTCGGCACCCGTCAGCACACCGGCGTGGTCGCGGCCCGAGTCGTCGCGGAACTCCGAACGGCAGAACTCGTCGATCTGCGCGGCCACGAACCCCTGCGACCAGGCCCGGCGCGCAGCCTCGATCTGCGCCTCCCGATCGGCACCGGCGGCTTCGGCGGCAGCGAGCAGCCACTCCCACGTGTCGGCGAGCGCCGGGTTGCGGAAACGCCCACCGGGAGCGGGCAGCACCCCGCCCGGCATCCACTGCGCTGCCGACGTCGGCCAGTGGTCGCGGAAGAGGTCCGACACCAGCGAGATCGTGTGCACCGCGCGCTCGACGAGCGGGAATCCGTCGCGGGCGTAGCCGATGGCGCGGTCCAGCACATCGCGCAACGACTTGGTGCCGTGGTCACGCAGAAGAGTGAGCCACCCGTCCCACGAGCCCGGCACGGTCGCGGCCAGCAACCCACTGCCGGGCACGAGCTCGAGACCGAGCGACGTGTAGTGGTCGATCGAGGCGCCGGCCGGAGCCACGCCCTGGCCACAGAGCACGCGCGGCGCGGAACCAGCTGCCGCGAAGATGATCGGAACCTCGCCGCCGGGACCGTTGAGATGCGGTTCCACCACCTGCAACACGAACCCCGCGGTCACGGCGGCGTCGAACGCGTTGCCACCGTCCTCCAGCACAGCCATGGCCGCCGCGGAGGCCAGCCAGTGGGTCGATGCGACCATGCCGAAGGTGCCGACGAGTTCGGGGCGCGTGGTGAACACGCCTCTAAAGGTATGCTACGCTAACTAAATTGCGTGACTCCGAGTGACGCACGCCCCACACCCGAATGGAGTAGCCCGGCGCGCAACAGCGCGTCGGCGTCGAGGTGGTTGCGGGAGTCCACGACGACGTGGCCGTCCATAAGCTCGGCGACGCGCACCCAGTCGAGCGTGCGGAACATCGGCCAGTCGGTCAGCAGCACCACGGCCTCGGCGCCCTTGACCGCCTGGTACGGGTCGTCGACCAGCAGCATTCCGGCCAGCGGCCCGGTCACCTCGGGATCGAACGCGGTCAGTTCGGCACCTTCGAGCACCAGCTGCTCCGCGACGGCCAACGCCGGCGAGTCGCGCAGGTCGTTCGTACCCGCCTTGAACGCGAGCCCGAGCACGCCGATCCGGACGCCGGCGAGCGTGCCACCACAGGTCGGCGCACCGAGCTTGGCGAACAGCGCCGCGACCCGCTCGGCGGCGGACGGCGAGTCCGAGCCGACCACGATCCGGTCCGGGTGCAGGAAGTCCCGCACCGCCGTCCCCTCGCGCAGGAACTCCGGGTTCGACACGACCGCGACGTCCTCACGCCCGAGCAGCGCGCTCACGCGTCCGGACGTACCGACCGGCACCGTCGACTTGGTGACGATGACCGCCCCGTACGGCAGCACCTCGGAGATCTCCGCAGCCACCGACTCGACGGCGCTCAGGTCGGCCGCACCGCCCGCGCCCATCGGCGTCGGCAGGCAGAGGAACACGACCTCGGCGTCAGCGACCGCGCCCGCCGCCCCCACCACGAACTCCAGCCGCCCGGCAGCCTGACCTTCGACGACGAGCTCGGCGAGTCCTGGTTCGAGGATGTCGACCTGCCCGGCCCGCAACCGCGCGACCTTCAGCGAGTCGACGTCCGCGCAGACCACGCGGTGCCCGAGAGAGGCGAGGCAGGCTCCCGTGGTCAACCCGACGTAACCGGTTCCCACCACGGCGATCCGACGCGCAAACATGCGGGTGACCCTGACATGCCCAGTTGGCGTCCCGGAGAACGCCGTACGACTTTCGTCGTAGCTGACCGTGACAGATCTCCTACCAGAGGTCTACCGGCGCGGACGATGTTTCGAACACCTTCGAACGGCACAGTTCAGAGCATGGGAATTCTGGCGATCGCGACGATCTTCATCGGCCTCGCGCTGCTGGCAGCGGTACCTCTGGTGGCACTGCTGCACTGGTCCGACCGTTGATGCGGTATCAACCCTTGAGGTAACGAGCGTTAACCTCCTCGCGAGCAGTTCGCTTCGAGGAGGATGAAGGCATGGAGATCTCGGGTACCGCGGCCATCGTCACCGGTGGCGCGTCCGGTCTCGGCGGCGCGACCGCACGTGCGCTGGCGGCGCGGGGAGCGCAGGTCTTCGCGCTCGACCTGCCCAGCGCCATCGAGAAGGCGGAGGCCGTCGACGGCGTCACCTACCTGGCGGCGGACGTGACCTCGGGCGAGCAGGTCGCCGCCGCCGTGGACACCGCGGCCGGTTCCGGCAACCCGCTGCGCATCACGGTCAACTGCGCGGGCATCGGCCCGTCGACCAGGACCGTCGGCAAGACCGGTCCGCACGACCTCGACCTCTACCGCAAGGTCATCGAGATCAACCTCATCGGCACGTTCAACGTGCTGCGCCTGGCCGCCGCCGCGATGGGCAAGACCGAGGAGCTCGAGCACGGCGCCCGCGGCGTCATCATCAACACCGCGTCCATCGCCGCGTTCGACGGCCAGATCGGCCAGGTCGCCTACGCCTCGTCCAAGGGCGGCGTCGTCGGCATGACCCTCCCGGCCGCCCGCGACTTGTCGAGCGTCGGCATCCGCGTGCTGACCATCGCGCCCGGCATCGTCGACACCCCGATGCTCGCGACGGTCTCCAACGAGTTCCGTGCGGGCCTCGCCGCCGGCATCCCGTTCCCGAAGCGCCTGGCCCAGCCGACCGAGTACGCGCAGCTCGCGCTCTCGCTGGTCGAGCACGACTACCTGAACGGAGAGGTCATCCGCATGGACGGCGCTCTCCGCATGGCACCCCGCTAGTGCAGCGCTAGAGATCTCCGGCGAACGGCAGACGTGACATGGCGTCCGAGGTCATCCACTCGCGCAGGCGATGGGTGGCCCGGACGTCGTCCTCGTTGTACTCAAGCAGCCGCCGACGCTGGTCGATGTCGAGCGCGTCACCGTTGAGCCCCACGGCCGACCTGTACCAGCGCATGGAGTTCTCGCCGCCTGCCTCCGGGTCGCGCCACGAGAACCCCGCCGCCGGCGCGATGATCTTCAGGCCCTTGCCGTGCGCGCACAGGAACTGCTCGCGGACGATCCCGAACAGGTCCACCCACGAGTCCGAGCCGATGAACTCCTTGATCTGAGCCACGGTCGGAATGCCCGGCTTGCCCGCGAACCGTTCCGCCGACCCCAGCAGCCAGCGGTTCTCCGCGAGCTCGTTGTAGCAGTAGGCGCGGAACGACAGCCCGCGCGCTTTCGCCCGCAGCCGCACTCCCGTGAGCCACGTCCAGAACTCGGCGAACGAGCGGGCCTCGTCGTCGCACGGCAGCGCGTCCCACGTGACGAACGCGCGGTACCCGTGCTCCTCGTCGATGTCCTTTCCGGACAGCAGGCAGCCCCACATGTACGCGCCGAGATCGCCGAAGCTCTCCATGTCGACGTCGACCTCGACGTCCGCGCGCGGCACCTTCATCTCGGGCACCCGCCGCACCAGCGTGAGATCCCGCAGCCACGCCCGTGCCAGCACAACGGCGTCACCGAACGGCATGCCCACCAACTGGATCGGCCCGTCCGCGGCAGGATCCAACTCGGCCAGCTGGTCCACAGTGGACAGCCCGGCCTTCCGCAGCGCCGCAGCGTCCTCACCGCGCACGACGAGGCTGACGTCCCGTCCCTGCTTGAGATCGTTGTCGCACGTCGGCCACCACGGGCAGGTCTTGCAGTCGACGATCCGCGACGGCCGGGCCAGCGCCTCCCGCTGGTTCGCGGCGGCCAGAGCCACCGCCAGCCGATCACTGAACCGGGCGTCGTACTCGCCCAGAGCGTTGCGCCCGCCCGGCCAAGTCGGAGCCTCCAGGTCGTGCCACAGCACCACGTCCGCGTCCATGCCGATCACGCCACCGGTAGCGCGCCCGTTCGTCGCGTACCCGGCGGCCTGCAGCTGCCGTTGCGCGTGAGCCAGCCGCAGCTGGTCGCGGGGCTGCGGCCGCACCTTGCGATGCGGGTCCGTACGACCACTACCGGGCAACGGCATGGTCAACGGACTCGTGCGAGCCCCCTGGCCAGGGTCTGTGATCTTGTGCCGGACCACGAGCACGGGCACGTACCCGCTGACGTCCTTGACCAGCAGGTCGATCCCACCCCGCCGCCCACCACGAGGATCACGCGGCAGCGCGGCGCCCCAGATGTACTGAGCGCCCATCTCCATCGCGGCGAGCGTGACCCGTTCCCGGTCCGCACTGCGCACGTCGGGCCCGTTCGGCACCTCGAAAAGGTTCGAGCCGACAATCCGTCCGAGCGCGTCCACCACCGCACGGCGATGGTTCGTCGCGTCCGCTTTCCGTTGTTCCGAAGCCGGATCCAGCGCCGCTTTGGGAGCGTCGCGCATCTCCGGATCGTTTTCGAGGTGCACCCGCCGCCGACAACGAGTGACCACGCCGGCGTCTAGCTGCACCTGGGAAGTCACTGATGCAGGGTATGTCGCGCGTCGACCTCATGTGTCAGCAACCTGGGCAGTAAGTTTCACCTGACGGAGGAGGTGTACCCGAATGGCGCGCAAAACCGGCCATCTGATCACGCCCAAGAGGGCCAAGAACCTGGTCGGAGTGGCAAAGGTGATCGGCCCGGCCCTCATTCCGGTCCTGGCCCCGGTGATCGTCCGAGGCGCCGGATTGCTGAGCGAACAGTACGACCGCTACCGCGCCCGCCGCCTGGGCATCGACGTAGCGGACATCGGCAAGTACTCCGGCCACGGCGCCCGCCTACACGCACGAATCGTCGGCTTCTCCGACTCGATGGAGCCTCTGCGCGCTACCGACGCCTCCTGGGTCTCGAAGACCGAAGAGCGACTAACTCAACTCCTAGCCGCCGTACGCGCCTCCGAACGCATGCCGACGGCCCGCCGCAAAGCCGCGCACCGGGCCGTAGGAACTGATCTGGACGTACTGGAGCAGGAACTGCTCAGGCGCCTGAACGTGCGCTAACCCCGCCAAAGCCCACCCTCAAGCGATGGCGAAGCCGAGCAGTACCGACGGCGAAGCCGAGGCAAGCTTTTCCCGTGCGCTTCGGGTGGGGCCCCGTCACGAGTCGTGCCTCAGCTCCTGCCCTGGTGTGGCTCGCTCAGGTACGGCTTGTGACGGGATCCCACCCGGACCGCACCACCTACGGAACTGGCAGCCGCCGAACGCAACAGGCGTGCCATCAACCCGCAAGCGGCGCTGGCTGGTCTTTGATCAGATTGGCGGGGTCCGGGGCGGAGCCCCGCGCCCTAAAACGTGACACGCCCAACGCAAGGTGACCACCCGCAAACTCGCGGATCGCACGCAACGTGACTCGCCCAACGCAAGGCGACCACCCACAAAGCCGCGTCACGCCCGCACCGAAGGTGTCTTCCCAGTCACCTCAGCCACAGCCTTGACCGCCGCCTCCTCAACCACCTGCCCAGGGTCGAGATGCGCGGTGACCTCCTCCATAACCTCAGCCACCCGCTCCTCCCGCCGAATCATCGGATCCGACCGAAGATCCCGAGCCAACGAAACACACAACCCCACCATCACAACCATGAACGGCAACGCCGCAATGATCGTCAGATTCTGCAGCCCAGTAAGCGCGTCAGACCCGCCCACCAGCAACATCACCGCAGCAACGGCCCCGGTCAGCACCCCCCAGAACACCACCACGGGTTTCCGAGGCTGAATCGACCCCTGCTGCGAGAGCGTTCCCATCACAATCGAAGCCGCGTCGGCCCCGGACACGAAGAAGATCGCCACCAGCAGCATCACCACGACCCCGGCCACAGCAGCCAACGGGAACTGGTCCAGCAACGAGAACAGCTGAGACTCCGGAGTGGACTGCCCAGCAAGATCCACCCCAGACCGCTGCTCGAAGATCGCCGTGCCCCCGAGGATCGCGAACCACACCAGCGACACCGCGGACGGCACCAGGATCACCCCGGCCACGAACTGCTTGATCGTGCGACCACGCGAGATCCGCGCGATGAACATGCCGACGAACGGCGTCCACGAGATCCACCAGGCCCAGTAGAAGATCGTCCACCCGGACAGCCAGGTCTCGGTCGCGTCACCACCGGAAGCGGCGGTCCGCCCAGCCATGTTCGCGAGCTCGCGGAAGTAGTCACCCAACGCAGTGGGCAGCAGGTTCAGGATGAAGACGGTCGGTCCGACCACGAACAGGAACAGCGCCAACACGACGGCCAGCACCATGTTGATGTTCGACAGCCACTGGATGCCCTTCGCGACCCCGGACACGGCCGACGCGACGAACGCCACGGTCAGCACGGCGATGATCGCGACCAGCACGCCCTTGCCCACGTCACCGGCCCAGCCGGCGGCCTCCAGCCCGGACCCGATCTGCAGCGCGCCGAGCCCCAGCGACGCGGCCGACCCGAACAACGTGGCGAAGATCGCCATCACGTCGATCGCGCGGCCCCAGCCGGACGACGCCCGGCGTCCCAGCAGCGGCGCGAAAGCGGAGCTGATCAGCGAGGACCGGCCGCGGCGGAAGCTGCTGTAGGCGATGGCGATGCCGACGATGGCGTAGATCGCCCACGGGTGCAGCGTCCAGTGGAACAGCGTGGTGGCCATCGCGGTCCCGAGGGGATCGCCCTCGGTGCCGGGTGGCGGCTTCACGAAGTGGCTCAGCGGCTCGTTGACGCCGTAGAACATCAGACCGATGCCCATGCCGGCGCTGAACATCATGGCGACCCACGAGACGGTCTTGAACTCGGGTTTCTCGTCGTCACGGCCCAGCGGGATCTTGCCGTAACGGCTGAAGGCGAGCCACAGGGCGAAGACGACGAACCCCGAGGCCGAGATCACGAACGCCCATCCCAGATGCTGGATGATCCAGCCGAGCGCGGACTTCGACACCGAGGCGAGTGAGTCTGTTCCGACGATTCCCCAGGCCACGAACGCGAGCGTGAGACCAGCGGCAACGCCGAACACGACCCGGTCGGTGCGGCCCGGCTGGTCGCATTGGTTGTGCATGCGTCCCTAGCTACCCACTCATAGACCGGGGCAAACTCCTCCGATTACCCTCACCGGCGTGAGCACACGGTCGAGTGAGTTGCGCACCCTGCGTGGTGCCGCACTTGCGCTGACCTCTGCAACGCTCACGATCGCCGCGCACGGACTGGGCGGCGGAGAGCTGTTGGAGTTCATCCACGCGTTGCCGCTGGTCGTGCTGATCGCGTTCGCGGCGGCGTCACTCGCGGACAAGCGGACCGGGAAGCTCTCGGTCATCGCCGGTCTCGGCACGGCCCAGCTCGCGCAGCACCTGCTGCTGACCTGGGTCAACCACGAACACACCAACACGCTCACCGGGAAGATGTTCTTGGCGCACCTCGTCGCCGCGACGCTGACCGGCATCCTCCTTTTCCACGCGGAGAACGCCCTGTTCAGGCTGTTCTCCGCGGTCACGCGCCTGATCCCCCGCAGGCTCACGCCGCTGCCGGTCACCAAGCCGCCGCGGACGTTCACCAGCACGCCTTACCTCCGCAACACGCACCACTCGGAGCTGACGCGTGCGCACGGGCTGCGCGGCCCGCCCTGTGGTTCCTGACATCCCCGACTCCCCTAAAACCCCTTTGGCAATCAGGAGCCACAACTTCATGTCGACAAATCGCTTTGGCGTGCGCGCGCTCGCCGTCCTCGGCGTTGCCGGACTCGCCGTTCTCGGCACCCCGACCATCGCATCGGCGCACGTCAGCGCCCAGCCCGCCGACTTCACCCAGGGCGGCCGCGCGACGTTCGCGTTCCGCGTCCCGAACGAGCGGGACAACGCCGGCACCACCAAGATCGAGGTGACGCTGCCGCAGGACACCCCGCTGACCTCGGTGCGCACCAAGCCGCTGACCGGCTGGAAGGCCGAGGCGGTCAAGGCCAAGCTCGACAAGCCCGTGACGATCGCCGGCAAGGAGGTCACCGAGGCGTTCAAGACGATCACCTGGACCGCCGACCCCGGCGTGAAGATCGGGATCGACGAGTACCAGGAGTTCTTCGTCGCGCTCGGCACCCTGCCGGAGGGCAAGGACAAGCTCGAACTGCCGACCAAGCAGACCTACGAGAACGGCGAGGTCGTCGACTGGTCGCAGGCCACCGGCGCCGACGGCAAGGAGCCGGAGCATCCGGCCCCCGCGCTGAAGCTCGCCCCGAAGAAGGCCGAGGGTGACGACCACGGCGGCCACGGCACGGCGGCCGCGGCCGACAGCCACACCGACACCCACGAGGCGTCGGTCTCCAGTTCCGACAAGACCGCCCGCTACCTCGGTGGCGCGGGTCTGGCCGTCGGTGCGCTCGGCCTGGGCTTCGGTGTCGGCGCGATCCTGCGGTCGAGGCGCAAGGCATGAAGCGCGCACTAGTCGCGTTCCTGTTCGCTGGTGCGGCCGTGCTCGTCACGGCCGCCCCCGCGGCGGCGCACAACGCACTGATCGGCAGTGACCCGAAGGACAAGACCTCGCTGGAGGCCGGTCCGTCGAGCGTCACGCTGACGTTCGACCAGGACGTGCAGGGCGGCCAGGGCATCAACACGATCACGGTGGTCGACGCGAACGGCGGTCACTACGAGGTTGCGGGCGATCCGACGATCAAGGACACCGCGGTCTCCACGAAGGTCGACGCGCTGGGCAAGGCCGGGCAGTACAAGATCGGCTACCGCATCCTGTCCGCGGACGGGCACCCCGTCTCCGGTGAGCTGACGTTCACGCTGACCAAGGACGGCACCGGTACGCCTCGCCAGGTCGCGGCCGACAACGAGGCCGACAGCGGTTCGAGCGACGGCGTGCCCATCTGGGTGTGGATCGCCGGCGCCGTGGTGCTGCTCGGCGGTGGCGTGTTCTTCGCCCTGCGCGGTGGAGGCACGAAGGCATGAGCGACGTCCGGACCGCCGCCCCCTCCCACTACCGCGTGCTCGCCGGGCTCGTCCTCGGCGCGCTCGCGGGCATCGCGCTCGGCCTCGTGCTGGCACCACCCGTCGTGGTCGCCGGGGTCGTCGACGCCGGGGCGGCGGTCCGGTACGGCCTTCCGGTCACGCGGGTGCTGCTCGACGTCTCGGCGACCATCGTCGTCGGGCTGTCGATCCTGCCGAAGCTGCTCGGCTTCGACCGGCCCACCCACACCGAACCGGTGATGCGCCTCGCCCGGCCCGGCGCGGTCGTCGCCGCGGCCGTCTGGGTGATCACCGCGTTGCTGGCGATCGTTCTGCAGGCCGCTGAGCTGCGGCCGGGCAGCAAAGTCAGCGTCGCCAACGCCCTCGACTACATCGCGAACGTCGGTGCCGGTAAGGGCCTGCTGTTCAGCGCGGCCTGCGCGTTCGTCTACCTGATCATCGGCGTGATGGCCGTCCGCCGCGGCGAGTCCGTGCCCGCTGAGCTGCGGATTCTCATCTCGATGTTCGGGCTTCTGCCGATCCCGGTGACCGGGCACGCGTCCAACTGGAAGTACCACGACTACTCGATGGTCTCCATGGAGCTGCACGTGCTGGGCGCGGCGGCCTGGGCGGGTGGGCTCGGCGCGTTGATGGCGCTGGTGGCCTACCGCAAGGGACTGCTGGCGGTCGCGCTGCCGAAGTTCTCCAGGGTCGCGACCATCAGCCTGATCGTCGTAGCGGTGACCGGCCTGTTCAACGGGTTGCTGGAGCTGATCCTCAACCCGGTGGTGCCGTTCCCGCAGTCGCTGTTCACGACCGGCTACGGGTTGCTGTTCCTCGGCAAGGCGGTCTGCGCCGGGCTGATCGCGCTGCTCGGCGCGCACATCCGGTGGCGGCTGCTGCCGAAGATCTCCCAGCACAAGGTCACCGCGATCGTGCAGTGGGCGATTCTGGAAGTGACGATCATGGGCGTGGCGTTCGGCCTCGCCGTGATCCTCAGCCGCGCACCCGTCAGCTGAACCCCATCGCCACCCGCACCAGGTCCGCGACAGCACGCGACCTGCTGTGGGGCGGCCAGGCGATCACGGTCGTCACCTTCGGCGCATCGACCACCGGCACCGCGACCAGGCCTTCGAGCAGGCCCGTGCGGACGATTTCCGGCATGACCGCGACGGCACGGCCGAGCGCGATCATCTGGAAGAGCTGCGTCAGGTTGTGCACCTCCACGCCGGGGCCGTCCAAGTACGTGCCGTCGGGCTCCGGCCAGCGCGCGAGCTCCGGCAGGTCGATGACGTCGGCCATCCGCAACTGCGCCGCACAGGCCAGTGGATGCGAGTTGGGCAGGACGGCGTACTGACTCTCGCTGTACAGGGCCTCGACGTCGAGACCCGCGGTCGAGTCGTACGGTTCGTGCAGGATCGCCACGTCGGCCCGGCCGTCGAACAGCGGTCGCCTGGTGTGGGCCTCGCACAACAGCAGGTCGACGGCGACCGCACCCGGTTCGGCGGCGTAGGCGTCGAGGAGCTTCGCGAGCAGTTCGCTGGAACCGCCGGCTTTCGCGGCCAGCACCAGCGACGGCCGGTCGACGGTGCGAGTGCGCCTCTCGGCAGCGGCGATCGCACCGAGGATCGCCTGCCCCTCGGCCAGCAGCACCGCGCCCGCCTCGGTGAGCGAGACCTTCCGGCTGGTGCGGGTCAGCAAAGCGACGCCGAGCCGTTGTTCGAGCTGGGCGATCGTCCGCGACAACGGCGGCTGGGCGATGCCGAGCCGGTCCGCGGCCCGGCCGAAGTGGAGTTCCTCGGCGACCGCGACGAAGTACCGCAGCTCTCGTGTCTCCACGCCGTCAACCGTATCCATATCAGCCGGGTATCGCTGCCAGACCGAAGTGATGTTGGTTCCGGCGCCGGCTCCGGCCACGATCAAATGCATGAGCGAACAGACGATTGCGCTGGTCACCGGCGCGAACAAGGGCATCGGGTACGAGATCGCGGCGGGGCTGGGCGCCTTGGGGATGAGCGTCGGAGTCGGCGCACGAGACCGTCAGCGAGGCGAGGAGGCAGCGGCGAAACTGTGCGCAGAGGGCGTTGATGCGTTCTTCGTACCGTTGGACGTGACCGACGACGAGAGCGCCACCGAAGCAGCGGCGCTGTTCGAGGAGCGGTTCGGCCGGCTCGACGTGCTGGTCAACAACGCCGCGATCGCCGGAGGGTGGCCGGACCAGCCGTCGACCGCCACGCCGGAGAGCATCAGGGCCGTGGTGGAGACCAACGTGATCGGCGTCGTGCGGGTCACCAACGCGCTGTTGCCGCTGCTGGGCCGCTCAGCACGGCCGCGAATCGTGAACATGTCGAGCCACGTCGCGTCACTGACCTTGCAGAGCACACCGGGCCGCGGCCTCGGCGGGGTCAGCGGGACCTACTCGCCGTCGAAGACGTACCTGAACGCGATCACCGTCCAGTACGCCAAGGAACTGGAGAACATGAAGGTCAACGGTGCGTGCCCCGGATATGTGGCGACCGACCTCAACGGCTTCCAGGGGACCGACACACCCGCCGAGGGAGCCAGGATCGCGATCAGGCTGGCCACCCTGCCCGACGACGGACCGACCGGAGGCCTGTTCGACCACAGCGGGCCGGTGCCCTGGTGATTGTTCAACGTGAAACATCCGCGTGATCAGGACCGCGCTCGGTGAGTGGTCCGATCGGCGCGACGAGCTGCGCGCGAACGGACTAGTCGGTGATCAGTCGAGCCGAAGATTCCTCACGCATGCGCGCCAGCCGGTTCATCGTCCGCTGGCCGCGGCGGTCCAGCTCACGGCTGTCGATCCAGCCGTTGGCGTAGTAGCGGTAGTCCTGCGCGAGGGCCACCAGTTCCGCGAGGTAGTCGGCTGACCTGCGCCGTCGCTCCTCGTCGAACGCCGCCAGCAGCGGCAACTGGGTGTCCACCACCTCGTCGAGCAACTGCGCGGACCGCAGCGCTCTCTTGGAACGCCACCTCCGAGTAAGGCTCACGCGCCGCACCTCGTCCTTCGCCCCGACCTGCCGCACCTTAGGCGTGGATTTCTCGCCCGTCGATGCTGCATTCGTGGGAGAAGGTCCTGGCGTTACCGCTTCGTGTCCCACACCATCCAAAAGAGATGCTATGGGGCCCAAACGAGATAAAACTATGCGGCCGACTCGGTACCGGTGAAGCGGGCGACGCGGTCCGCGAGCTCGCGGGCCTCGGGGTTGTTGCGGCGCTTCTCGGCTTCCTGGCGAAGCGGCTCCATGCGCTGCTTCGTGCGCACCGACTTGAGGCTTTCCGACAGGTCAACGGCCTGGCGGCCGATCTTGGCGCCGTGGTCGATGTCGCCCTCGAGCAGGTGGTTGATCGCCATCGAGGTCAGGTTGAACGAGCGGCTGCGCGCGTACTCGTCGCCGAAGTTGTTGATCGCCTTGGACAGCGCCGGGATGGCGGTCCTCGTGTACTTGGCGTCCACCGTCTGTGCCAGCTCCGTGTGCACCGTGCCGATCATGGACGAGAGGTCGATCTCGTTGAAGAACTTGGCCCAGGCGGGGGCTTCGGCGACGTTGGCGCGGGAGAACTCGTCACGCGCGCGGCCGAGCAGCTTGAGCGCCTGCTCGTCGGACCCCATCTTCGCGTAGGCCCAGGCCTCGTTCGCGCACAGGATGCCCACCGCCAGTTCGGAACCCGAGTTCTGCGCGGCCAGCTGACCCAGCTGGAACACCTTCAGCGCGTCGTCGGGGGCGTTCTGGTGCAGGTAGACGCGGCCCATGCGGTACAGGATGTTCGCCATCAGCGCCTCGTTCTCGCCCTGTTTGGCGAGGTCGAGGGCCTGACCGAAGTGGTTGCGGGCCGAGTCCATCAGGCCGGTGTCGAACGACGTCCAGCCGGCGAGGTTGTGCAGGTCGGCCAGCGCGACGTAGAGGCGCTGGCGGACGACGTCCGTCGAGTTCGCACCGAGCATCTGCTGTCCCCAGGACAGCTGGGCGACCACCGCGTCGCGGCAGGAACCGCCGCCGTACTGGTAGTCCAACGCACGCAGAGCCCGCGTCGCCGCTTCGACCTGGCGCACATCGGTCATGCCGATGCGTCCCGGAGCCGGAGTCTGTGTGGGGTGTGAAACCCACGACCCGGAGTCCGCTCCGAACACGGCCGCGCCGACTGTCACGGCGGCGGCGTGCGCGAGGAACTTCCGACGCTTCACCGACTCGTCCTCCTCAGGATGGGGTGAGTCCGCGGTTGCGGCCACCCGTACTGCCGTTGTCTCGTCATAGGCGAGACCCATGTATCCACGTGGGACACCCAAGCCAACGGCGATCCTGGTGAGGACGTCATAAGCCATCACCTGGCGTCCCTTGAGGATCTCCGAGACTTCGGACTGCGACTGCCCAGTGAGCGCCGCGATCTGGCGCTGGGACACGCCGTGCCGTCGGAGCAGCCGGTAGACCGAGCTGATCTCTCGTCGGGCCAGTGCGTCCCGCATCTCCTGCTGGTCCCACACGTCGGTGGGAATCGGAGAGCCCTGGGAACTCATGGTGTTCATCGCGCACCCTCACAGTCCGTTGGGCGTCATCGGCAGACTAGGGGCAGGTCCCCGAGTCGAGAAGTCCTCTTCGGCGGAGCTGATCGGCTCTGCCGAACACCACTTACCGCTCACCGTAAGACTTCCACCGGTGGGCGCTGTGACGTCCCGTTCCGGCATGAATCATCGCAATCTGGATTCCGGTAAGCGAGTGAGCACGGAGAGGAACGACCGATAGTGGACAGCTCCTCCCCAAGCTCCACCTCCATTGTGGAGACGGGTGACACCGAATCCACATGGCGCGGCACGACCGGGCAGCGTCGGACGTGGCAGATCAGCTGCGGCGACGTGGTCGACCGGGACCGCCAGCTCACCGTGAAGGTCGTTCAGGGCCAAGTGGTTCTGGTCGGACCTCCCGGGGAGACGGCAGTCTTGTCCCACGACCAGCTCGTACAGCTCAGGGCTGCGCTACGCGAAGCCGCCGACCAGGCGGAAAGGTGACGGTGACGTTTCGATGGACGCGATCCTCGGACAGGTTCTTCGCAACGCTGTGTGGGAACGCCTCGACCTGCTCACGGAGCTGGCGAGCCGCGCGGACGCCCCGTCCCTGCTGTCGGTGGCTCGATCCGAGCTCCCTCGGCTGACCGAGGGATGGCGTGCTCTGCTGGCAGCGCACGAGCCGGACGAGAAGGGCAACTGCCCCGAATGTTCCGGCCGTTGGCGCCAGCAGAAGTCACCTTGCTCGGTGTGGCGCGCCGCGTACGAGCACCTGGTTGCGGGCGGACTGGCCCCGCGCCCGGCTCGCCACCTGCGCGAGGCTCCGGTGACTCCTCCTGTCACCCGGTCCCGTCGCGCGGTGGCTCGAGCCCACTAACGGGCGTTTGCGACTGACCTGGCGTCCCCCCGACACGACCAGGTCTGCAAACCGCCTACTGACCGGTGGTCCGCGATGTGCGAACCCCCGACCGCTACATCGCGGACCCCGGTCAGCTTTACAACTCCACAGATTCCCGCGGGCCGGTGACGTGCACCTTCCCTCCCCGACCGGCACCGGTCCGCGGTTACCAACGTCGGCCCTTTGTCTGCCCCTCCCGCGCAGGCAAGGGGCCGTTTCCATGTTCCTGGCGGGTTTCCGCGGACGCCTCCAGCACCGCCTCGCGCACGGTCTGACACTCGAACTTGCCGCTCACGCGAGTTTCGGCACGCGGGTCTCGAACAAGATGGCCGTTCAGCATGCGCGTCATGCAGGTGGAGTGCCCAGCTTCAGCGGTGCGTACCCGTCTTCCAGGTCAGATACGAGGTCAGGCCGGGGAACAGCCGGCCGGAGATCTCGAACGCCTTGAGCTGCCAGGGGAACAGGTGCTCGGCGCGTTCCTTCTCCACCGCGTCCACGATCGCCTTCGCGCACTGCGCCGGTGTGACCGTCGGGATCAGCCGCGCGATGGCCGGGATCTGCTCTTCGGCGCCGGGGTTGTTGGTGAAGTACTCGCTGGAGACCTTGCCCGGCACCACTTCGCTGATCCCCACACCGGTTCCGCGCAGGTCGAGCCGCAGTGACGCGGTCAGGCCGCGCAAAGCCCACCGCGCCGACTGGTAGCCCACGCAGCCGGGGATCGGGAGGCGGGACACCGGCGAGTTGACGTTGACTATCCAGCCGGAGCCGCGCGACCGCATGGCGGCCAGGTACTCCCTGGTCAGCAGCAACGCCGCCAGGTACGGCACGGCGGTCATCGTCTGCAGCTCGTCGGCCGAGGTGTCGTCCAGGAACAACCAGCGACCGACGCCCGCGTTGTTGACGAGCACATCAGGTGCGGAGACCTCCGCAGCGAGCGCCTTGATCTCCGCGGCATCCGACAGATCCGCCACGTGAGCGGACGCCGAGCCACCGAACTCGGTGATCCGTTTGACCTGTAGATCGAGCAGTTCGGCGCTGCGGGCCACAAGGTGGACGTGCGCGCCGTGGGCGGCGAACCGGAACGCCGCCTCCGCGCCGATCCCCTGGGACGCTCCCGTGACCAGAACCCTCTTGCCCGACAGACGCATCAGACCACCGATCGCACTCGACTCATCAACACCGCCGCCAGCGTCGTCGCCAACGCCGACACCGCGAACAGACCGCGGTAGCCACCAAGGTTGGCCAAGATCACGGCCGTCAGCAACGGGGCGATGACCTGCGGCAACGCGTTGGCGACGTTGAGCACGCCGAGATCCTTGGCCCGATCGGACGCCGCCGGCAACACCTGGGTCAGCAGCGCGATCGCGACCGCCCAGTACGTGCCGAAGCCGACGCCGAGCAACGGGGAAGCGATCAGCACAGCCGTCCAGGTCGGCCAGATCACCAGGATCAACGCGGCGAGCGCCATCACGACCGAAGCACCGTAGACATACGGCTTGCGGCGCCCGGAAGCATCACTCCGTGCGCCGAACAGCACCGCTCCTGCGGCGAGCGCCACCCCGTAGAGCGCCATGAGCACCAGAAGACCATCCTCCGGTGACGGGTGGTGGACCACGTCACCGAGGAAGTACAGGAGGTAGAGCGTCCCGAACGCGTTGCCGAGGTTGATCATCAGGTGACCACCCCAGGCCCAGGCGAAGTCCGGGTGCTCGCGCGGCGAGATCCAGAACGTCGGCTTGACCGGCTTCACGATGAGCTGCGTGTCGGGCGTCCTCAGCACGAAGAAGATCGCACCGGCCAGGACGATGACCGCGCACGCCATGTAGCCCGCCGGCAGTCCGCTGACCAGCAACGTCACGACGACCGCGCCCAGCACGGTGCCGAGCATCTGGCTGATGCCGATGAGTCCGCCGACCTGCGCGCGTTGCTCGACCGGCACGCGGTCGGGCACGGCCGAGGTCAGCGCGGCGAGCATGCCGCCGATCCCCGCCTGCACCAGGCACCAGCCGATGGTCATCACGACGACCGACGGCGCGTTGGCGAGAACGGCGAGACCGATGGCACCGACGACCGCGCCGGCGAGCGTCCACGGGTGGCGACGACCGAACCGCGAGGTCGTGCGGTCGGACAGGAAGCCGATCAACGGCACCACGACCAGCGACACCAGGCCGCCGAAGCCGGTGACGATGCCGAACACCAGCTCCTTGTTCGCCTTGTTCAGCAGCTCGGCCTGCTGCGGCAGCAACACCTGGATCGGTGCGTAGACCGCCAGCCACAGGCCAAGGTTCGCGAAGAACAACCACGCCATCCACCCGCGGCGGACGCGCACCACCGGTTCTGCGAGCGCTTCACTCACCACTGATCACCTTTCTGTACCAGTGGAACGAGTCGCGCGGCGTGCGTCGCTGCGTCTCGTAGTCGACGTGGACCAGTCCGAACCGCTGTGAATATCCGGCTTCCCACTCGAAGTTGTCGAGCAGGGACCACACGAAGTACCCGGAGACGTCGGCGGCTTGCGCGGCCTTGAGGTGTCCGTCGAGGTACGCGATCCGGTCGGTGTCCTCGATCTCGTGCGGGAAGCTGCAGCCGCTCTCGGTCACGTACACCGGCGGCAGGTTCGGATGCCGCTCGCGCAGCGTGGTGATCATCTCGGTCAGCCCCGACGGGACGACCGGCCAGCCGAAACCGGTCCGCGGGTACTCGTCGATCTCCACCAGCTCGAACGGCAGCGGGTTGCCCTCGGACGGCTGCTTCAGCCGCGTCGGGTTGTAGTAGTTCACGCCGTAGAAGTCGAGTGGCTGGTGGATCGTGGCCAGGTCACCAGCGGCGATAGGCAGCAGTTCGGCGACTGCGTCGGGATATCGGCCCGACAGCATGGGGTCGGCGTAGATCCAGTTGTGGATTTCGCTGTAGGCCTCGGCGGCTGCCAGGTCGTTCGGAGTAACGGGCCACGTGGGAGTGTGGTTGTTGGCGGTGCCGACCTGCTGAGCGTTGAACGACCGGAGCACCTCCACCGAACGTCCATGAGCGAGGTTCAGGTGGTGGGCGGTGGGCAACGCGTCGAAGAGCAACGTCTTGCCGGGGGCGTGCTCACCGACCGCATAGCCCTGCAACGTCACCATCGCGGGCTCGTTGATCGGGATCCACAGCTTCACCCGGTCGGCAAGGCGGTCCGCGACCAGCGCCGTGTAGTCGGCGAACCGGTCGGCGATGTCCCGGTTGAGCCAGCCGCCTTCCGCTTCCAGCTCCAGAGGCGTGTCCCAGTGGTACAACGTGACTGCGGGGGCGATACCGACATCGACGAGCGCGTCGACCAGGCGGTCGTAGAAGTCGAGCCCCTCGGCGTTGACCGGGCCCTTACCGGAGGGCTGGATGCGCGGCCACGCGATCGAGAACCGATACGCGTTCACGCCGAGCTGCGTCATGAGCGCGACGTCCTCGCGCCAACGGTGGTAGTGGTCACAGGCAACGGATGCGTTGTCGTTGTCGTGTACCGGAGCGAAGTCGTCCCACACGGAGGGACCACGGCCGCCTGCACTGAACGCGCCCTCGATCTGGAACGCGGACGTCGACACTCCCCAGAGGAAGTCGCTCATCGATCCTCCAAATGTGAAACTTGTTCGGATCGTAGGCGTGTTGACAGGTTCAGGGAAGTGAAAAGGCCGTACAACAGGCAAGATGGAAGTACCCGAACCACTGGGAGTCGCCGTGACGAGCACCACCCCGCTTCGCCGTCAGCCTGTCCAGCAGCGCAGCGCCAAGAGAGTCGAGCGAATGCTCGAAGCCTGCGCGACTCTGATCGACGAGGTGGGCTACGACGGGGTCACCACGACGTTGATCGCGGAGAGAGCGGGTGTGGCGGTCGGTTCGCTGTACCAGTTCTTCCCCGACAAGAGAGCCGTCGTGCAGGCGCTGACACTGCGCAACGTCGACAGGTTCTCCCAGGGCATCACCGACCGGCTCGAACAGGCGACGCTCGAGCACTGGTGGGACGCCGTGGACACGGTGTTCGACGTCTACGTGACGATGCACCGCGAGATCCCCGCGTTCGGGAGGCTGCACTTCGGTGACGTCGTGGACATGCGTCTGCTCGACGACCGCCGCGACAACAACGCCGTCATCTCCGACAAGATCTCCGAGCTGATCTCCGGCAAGTTCGGAATTCCGATGGCCGAGGTCCAGCTGCCGATCGCGATCGCCGTCGAAGCCGCCGACGCCGTGCTGAAGATGGCCTTCCGCAACAGCACGACGGGCGACCGCGCGATCCTGATCGAGGCGAAGGCGCTGGTCAGGGGCTACCTGTCGTCGCGCCTGCCCGCCTAACCGAAGTTCCGGCGCTCGCCGCGGTACGTGGGCACGGTCCGTTCGATGCGGTCGCCGTGCACCAGGTGCACCTCGTCGAACCGCTCGAACAGCTCGCCGGCCTTGGCGTGCCGCATCCAGACGCGGTCACCGATCTTCAGGTGCTCCGCCGCCTTACCGGTGACCGGCGTCTGCACCTCGCCGGCGCCCTCGAGTCCGAGCGTCTTCAGTCCTTCCGGCAGGTACGGCGACGGCTGCCGGTCAGGCGTGGGCGTGCCGGACGCGATGTACCCGCCGGCGAACAGCGTCGCGACCCGCTTGGTCGGCTTGCGCACCACGGACAACGCGAACAGCGCCGCCGGTTGGGGCTTGAACGACTGGTACCCGTCGAACAGCGTCGGCCCGAACAGCCCGCTTCCGGCCGCGAGCTCGGTGACCGACGGGTCGGACCCGGTGAGCTCCAGGCTTCCGGTGCCACCACCGTTGACGAACTCCAGGTCGGCGACCTCCCGGACCGCGCTGACCACGGCTGTGCGCCGATGAACCAGCTCGGGCCCGGACTTGGACTGGATGAACCGGATCCCGAGCGCCCTCAACGGCTGCCCCGGCGGGTTGTCACCCAGCCCGGCGATCTGCCCCTCGTACGCCATGACGGCGACCAGCTTGAACCCGCGCCGTTGCACGATCTTGGCGGCAAGGGCCTTGGCCTGCTGCGGCGTGTGGATCGACGACCGGCGCGGCCCGATGTGGATTCCGGGCAGCGGCCGCCACGACACGTCCAGCTCCAGGCACACCCGGATGTCGGAGTGCGGCCCGATCGCGGCGTCGACGAAATCGAGGTGCTCCGTGGAGTCGACCATGATCGTGACCCGCTGACGTGCGGTTTCGTTGGCGGCCAGCTTCTGCAGACTGGCGCGGTCCGCCGTCGGGTACGCGACGAGCAGGTCCTCGCTGACGTTCTGCTCCGACAACCACAGCGCCTCGGCCAGCGAGTAGCACATGACCCCGTGGTAGCCGGGCCGTTCCAGCGCCCGGCTCACCAGGTCGCGCACCCGAACCGACTTGCTCGCCACCCGGATCGGATGACCGGCAGCGCGACGGGCGAGGTCCGCCGCGTTGTGGTCGAAGGCATCCAGGTCGACGATCGCGAACGGAGGATCCAGATCCTTCGTCGCGACATCGAGTCGGTTTCTGCGCATGCCCTGACGGTACGTCCTGAACCCTTGAAACGTGAAGAGCTTTCACTTACGTTACTCGCAGGTCACACTCTCTCGTGGAGGTCCGTGTGTGGACGAACTGGGCTAGAACTGCTTCGTGCACCCCGACGCGCGTAGTTCACCCCGCCTCCACTGACGAGATCGCAGCCGCGGTCACGTCGGGCAGCCGTGTCCGCGCGCGGGGCAGCGGTCACTCGTTCAACGACATCGCGGTCGCGCCCGAAACGGCGCTGGACCTCGACCGCTGGACGGGAATCGTGCGCGCGGACGCGGAGTCCGGCCTGGTGACAGTACGCTCCGGCACCCCGCTGTGGGCCTTCAACGCCGACCTCCACCGGCTCGGGCTCGCGATGCCGAACCTGGGCGACATCGACGCCCAAACCGTCGCGGGCGCGGTCTCGACCTCCACGCACGGCACCGGCGCGAAGCTCGGGGTGCTGGCCACGGCGATCTCCGAGCTGGAACTCGTGCTCGCCGACGGCTCGGTCGTGACGTGCTCCCGCACCGAACGCCCCGACCTGTTCAACGCGGCGCGGGTGGGCCTGGGTGCGCTCGGCGTCATCAGCACGATCACCCTGCAGTGCGTCCCGTCGTTCGTCCTGCAAGCCTCCGAGGCACCGGGCCGCCTCGACGCCGTGCTGGAGCAGTTCGACGACCTCTGCGCCGTCGAGGACCACGTCGAGTTCCACTGGTTCACCCACTCCGACCGCGTGATCCTCAAGCGCAACAACAGGATCAGCGAGCCCGCGAAGCCGCTGTCGAAGTTTCGCCAGGCCTGGGAGTACGAGGTCATGGAGAACGCCGCGTTCGGCGCGGTGTGCAAGGTCGCTCGCACGTTCCCCCGCTACACCAGCCGCCTCAACGAGCTCTGCGGCTCCCTGATCTCCGAGCGCTCCTACTCCGACTACTCGCACAACGTCTTCGTGACGCCGCGGCGGGTGAGGTTCGTCGAGACCGAGTTCTCCATCCCGCGCGAGACCCTGCTCGACGTCATCGGCGAACTCCGCGCCGTCGCCGGCAAGCTGGGCGAGCGCGACCACCTGATCGTGCCGTGCGAGGTCCGCGTGGCTCAGGCCGACGACATCTGGCTGTCGACGGCGAGCGGCCGCGACACCGCCTACATCTCCATGCACCAGGCACTCGGCATGCAGTACAAGGCTTTCTTCGACGCGTACGCGAGCATCGCCGCGAACGTCGGCGGCCGCCCGCACTGGGGCAAGATGCACGACCTCACGGCCGAGCAGCTCCGCCCGCTGTACCCGCGCTTCGACGACTTCCTGCGCGTGCGCGACGAGGTCGACCCCGGCAGGACGTTCACGAACCCCTACCTGGACCGCGTGCTCGGCTAGATGTCTGGCCCGGTTGCTCGTCGATGAGGGCTGGCCGGTGAACTGGGCATGGCCGACCGCTCGATCAGACCGCACCTGTGAGCCGATCCGCCGTCACGACCCCAGGTCGCGGCGGTCCTGCGCCGAGCTCCGGTCAATACCGCTAGAGGATCGCGCGAACGGCCTCGGCGATCGGCGTCTCGCCGTTCGTAAGCTCCAGCGTCTTGCCGATCGTGCCGGGTGCGTTGAGCAACTCCGCCAGCACGGCGGCAACGTCCGCGCGTGTCACGGACGCACGCGGCAGCCGGGACTCGGCCAAGGTGACCAGGCCGGTGGGCGGATCGTTCACCAACGGGCCGGGTCGCAAGATGGTCCAGTCGAGGTCCCGAGGCTTCAAGTCCTCTTCCGCCAGTCCCTTGGCCTTCAGGTAGACCGCGAACTCCGGGTCCACGGAAGGAGAGTCGGCGGACTCGATGCCCACCGTGGAAACCTGGAGGAACCGCCGCACCCCCGCCTCCACGGCAGCGGAGGCGAACAGGGCAGCAGCCCCGTAGTCCACGGTGTCCTTGCGGGCGGATCCGGACCCAGCCCCGGCACCGGCCGCGAACACCGCGGCATCGGCACCGTTCATGTACTCCGCGACCGAGTCCACGTCAGCGGACTCCAGGTCGCACAACACCGGAACAGCTCCGGCTTCCTGCACGTCAGCGAAATGATCGGGGTTTCGGACCAGCGCGGTGGCGGCGTCTCCACGGGTGGCCAGCAGCTGCTCGAGAAGCAGCGCGATCTGCCCGTGTCCGCCGGCTATGACTACTCGCATAGCCCCGACCGTAGATCAGGAAGCGGTGGCGAGCACCTGCTCGTAGACCAGCTCGTTGACCCAGCGGGTGATGGCGGTGTCCTCGGCGGGCACGTTCTCCTGGCGGCCGGACACGTCGACCGAGAGGTCCTTGTCGTCGTCGGCCAGCAGCACCGAGACGCCGTAACGGCGGACGCGCGGCAGGCAGTTCGACAGGTAGTCGTGCGAGAAGGCGACCGACTCGGGCAGGACGACCGCGGCGTTTCCGTAGCGGGCGAAGGGGACCGCGGAGGCCAGAGCGGTGCGCCAGTGGCGGGCGACGGCCAGGACGCCGACGATGCGGACGGCGGCCGGCGGGACGCGGCCTTCCATCTCGGGCCACACCCACGTGGAGACGGTGGTCTTGTCGGCCTCGGGACCCGCACCCACGCACACGCGCTCGGCGTGGGCGTCGGCCAGGAGTTCGGCCACGACGACGACCTTGCGGCCCATGAGGACCATCTCGGGGAGGACCACGCCGTGCCAGCCGAGTCGGATCGCCGCAGCGGCTGCCAGCTCCTCGACGGAGGCGGGCAGTTCCGGAACGGGGAGCGCGGTGGTCGACAGTCCGTGTGCGCTGCCGAGCGCCGCGATCCTTGCTGGGGTGCTGCTCACGCCAGTGCCTCCTCGTCACCCGCGGCGGGAGTTCCGCCGCGATTCGACTCGTGCTCTGCATAAGGCTTAGCAGTAAGCGCGCGGCCCTTCTCCGGGTCGCGGAGCCTGTTGCGATCGACGGCGCCGACCGGTCGGTGACCGGTCGAAGAGTGGCGCGGGGAGTTCGGTCCTACGGTGCTGCCGTCTGGGTGACGTTAATCCGGATGGACGCACCAAAAGACCTGCTCAGAGTGGGTGCGCTACGCGTGCGGGCAAAACGGCGGTGAGCGGTGCCGGTCACCGTCCGTCGACCGTTCACCGCGCCAGAACGACCACCTACATGATGATCACGGTTTTGCCAGGTCCGTGACCTGCGAAAACATCAACAGCCTCGCGCAGGGGCACGCGCCGGGAGATCGGCACGGAAAGGTCTCCCGCCTGCACCATCGACGCGAGCCGCACGAGCGTTTCGCGCGACCCCTTCATGCCGAAGTTCTGCGCCTTGTCGCTGGAGACGTAGTTGGTGTTGAAGGCCAACGGCGCGTAGCGCGCGTTCGCCTCGAACGACGAACGGTCAGCGCTGACGAGGTCGATCAGCGCGTCAGCCTCGACAAGAGAGTCGCCACGACCGATCGGGATCACCCGCTTGCCGGCCGCACGGGCGATCTGCACGGCGAACGAACCGACTCCGCCGGACGGCCCGATGATCAGCACGGATTCCGCGGACCCCAGCGACTCGACCAACTGCAAAGCGGTCATTCCCGCGGTCGGCAATGCGGCGGCAACGGCGGGATCGAGGTCTTCCGGCAACGGCGCCAACGCGTTCCCGGCCGGAACTGTGACGTACTCGGCGTACGTTCCGCGGCCGACGGGATGGTGGAAGAAGGTGCCGAAAATCCTCTCTCCGGAACCAACCACCTCACCCGCACCATCAGTTCCGGGAACCAACGGGAACACGTGCTCACCGGAACCGCGAAGCATCCCGTTGACGACTTTGCGGTCGAACGGGTTCACGCTCGCCGCGAACAACCGGACCTTGAGCTCGTTCGGGCCCGCCTCAGGCTCCGGAACCTCCACGAGTTCGAGTTCCGCACCGAAATCCGGCGCCGCTATCGCCCACATGCCGACCCCCGAACGAGTGACAGACATCACCTGTTGGATCAAGGAATCCGATACTGCCGATCAACGAAAGAACCCCTCTCACGGATTCCGTGAGAGGGGTTCCATCTGTCTTTAAGATGGGCAAGGGGGGAGTTGAACCCCCACGTCCTTTCGGACACACGGACCTGAACCGTGCGCGTCTGCCATTCCGCCACTTGCCCCTGGAGACGTTGGGAACACTAGCACGCGTCCAAACCAGGTTCCTAATCGCCCCCTGTAGGGCTGGTCGTACCCGGATACGATCGGTACAGGAGCCCGTCCGAGCGGAAGGAGTTGACGTGGGCCTGCAACGTTTCGAGCGGAAGCTGGAAGGTCTGGTCGGCAACACCTTCGCGCGCGTGTTCGGAGGCAACGTGGTGCCCCAAGAGGTGGCACAGGCGCTGCAACGGGAGGGTGACAGCAACATCCGCGAACTCGCGGGTGGCAGACTGCTAGCCCCCAACCACTTCACCGTGTTGCTCGGACCTCAGGACCACAACCGTCTTGCGGGCGATGAGCAGGATGAACTACGCATCACCCAGCTACTCGCAGAGGGCCTGCGGGAGCACCTGGCCGAGTCCGGATGGGATACCTATGGTGACGTCGTAGTCTCCCTGGAGCGCTCCGAGGCGCTGCACACCGGACAGTTCCGAACCAGCTCGTCCGTCGACCCCGACGTGAAAGCGGCCAGCCGACGGTCAGCACAACCTCGCACCGCAGGAGACCGACCCATGAGCCAGCCACCCGGCTACGGACAAGGACAGGGCCAGCCCGGCCAGGACCCTTATGGTCAGGGCGGCTACGGCCAGCAGGGCTACGACCAGCAGCAGCAGGGCTATGACCAGCAGGGCTACGGCCAGCAGCAGGGTTATGGCCAGCAGGGCTACGACCAGGCCCAGCAGCCCGGCTACGACCAGGGTTACGGCCAGCAGCAGGGCTACGGCGGCCAGCAGCCCGGCTACGACCAGCAACAGGGTTACGGGCAGCAGCCCGGCTACGACCAGGGTTACGGCGGCGGCCAGCAAGGCGGCGGCGGCTACGACCAGGGCTACGGCCAGCAGCAGGGCTACGGCCAGCCCGGCTACGACCAGGGTTACGGCCAGCAGCAGGGCGGCTACGACCAGGGTTACGGCCAGCAGGGCGGGTATGACCAGGGTTACGGTCAGCAGCCCGGCTACGGCCAGCAGGGCGGCTACGACCAGGGCTACAACCAGGGCGGATACGCTCCCCCTGCCACCCAGGGCGCCAACCGTCAGCTCAACGCGACGCTGCACCTCGACGACGGTTCCAACCGCACGTACAACCTGAAGCAGGGTGGAAACGTCGTAGGACGTGGGCAGGAAGCCGACTTCCGCCTCCCGGACACGGGAGTCTCCAGGCGCCACCTGGAAATCTCCTGGGACGGGCAGAATGCGATGCTCGCTGATCTCGGTTCGACCAACGGCACCACGGTGAACGGCACGCCAGTGCAGACTTGGCAGCTCGCGGAAGGCGACGTCGTCCGCATCGGCCACTCGTCACTGGTCTTCCGCACCGCGGGCTAAAGGTCGGAACGAGCGTCGGTATGCAACTCAAGGCAGGAGCGGTTACAACCGGTGCAAGAGCTGGTGATGCAGCTGACCAGAGCGGGCTTTCTCGTGCTCCTCTGGCTCTTTGTGCTGGCCGCCCTACGTGTGGTCCGCTCTGATCTCTACGCAGCCTCAGGGCTCCGGGCGTCAGGTCTGCCCGGATTCCGGAGGTCCGACAAGTCGGCGAGGGGAAGCAAGGCGCCTCGGCAACTCGTGGTCACCCACGGGGCGCTGACCGGCACCCGCATCTCACTCGACGGCCGGCCGATCCTGATCGGCCGCGCTGACGACTCCACTCTCGTCCTGGACGACGACTTCGCGTCGACCAGGCACGCGAGGCTGTCCATGCGCGGCACTGACTGGTACGTGGAAGACCTCGGCTCCACGAACGGCACCTACCTAGACCGAGCCAAGGTCACCGCACCCCTGCGCGTACCTCTCGGCACCCCGATCCGCATTGGCAAAACGGTGATCGAGCTGCGCTCATGACCTTGGTTCTTCGATACGCGGCCCGCAGCGACAGGGGTCTGGTTCGCTCCAACAACCAGGACTCCGTGTACGCGGGCCCTCGCCTGCTCGCAGTCGCCGACGGCATGGGTGGCCACGCCGCCGGTGAAGTCGCGAGCAAGGTGGTCATCGCCTCGCTGGCCCACGTCGACGACGACGAGCCAGGCGACGACCTCCTCGGCAAGCTCCGCGACGCGGTCGCGGCCGGCAACGGCGCCATCTCCGAACTCGTGACGAGCGACCCGGACCTGGAAGGCATGGGCACGACGCTCACGGCCATCCTGTTCGCGGGCAACCGCCTCGGGCTCGTGCACATCGGCGACTCGCGCGCGTACCTGCTCCGTGAGGGCATGTTCGCGCAGATCACGCACGACGACACGTTCGTCCAGTCGTTGATCGACGAGGGCCGGATCACGCCGGACGAGGCCGCCACGCACCCGCAACGCTCGTTGCTGCTGCGCGCACTGACCGGCCACGACTTCGAGCCCAGCCTCACCGTGCGCGAAGCACGGTCCGGCGACCGGTTCCTGCTCTGCTCGGACGGTCTGTCCGGCGTGGTGAGCCTGGAGACGCTCGACGAGGCGATCCGCATCCCCGACCCGCAGGCCTGCGCGGACCGGATGATCGAGCTCGCGCTCAAGGGCGGCGGCCCCGACAACGTCACGGTGATCGTGGCGGACGTCGAGGACGTCGACTTCGGCGACGACTACCCGATCGTCGGTGGCGCGGCCGGGGACGGCAGCGAGGAGCACAACACTCCGCCGGACTCCGCGGCCTCACGGGCGAGCGCGCTCACGCAGCAGCGCCCGCCGATGCCGCAGCGCATGGAGGCACCGCCGCCACCGCAGCAGGACCCGAAGCGCAAGAAGCGCAACGCCATCAAGGCGTTCGCGATCATCTTCGTGCTCCTGGTGCTGACGGCGGCCGTCGCGGTCGGCGGCAAGCTGTGGCTCAACACCCAGTACTACGTCGGCGCCACCGAGGACGGCCAGGTCGCGATCTTCCGCGGTCTCAACGGCACCGTGCTCGGCTTCAAGCTGTCGTCCAAGGCCGAGGACTCGTGCCCGCCCGGATCGACCGGCTGCACCCCGATCACGCTGAAGGACCTGCAGGAAGGTGGTCGCAAGACCATCACCGCCGGCATCCGCAGCGACAACGGGATCGACGGCGCGCGCGCCGCGGTCAGGTTGCTGCGCACGGAGCACCTGCTGCCGTTGTGCAAGGACACGTCGTCGACGTCGAGCACCACCACGACGACGACTCCGACGAGTCCCACGACCCCGTCCAGCAGCACGTCCAGCACGCCTCCGGCGAACGGCACGCCCAACCCCGAGACCGGGGCCACCGAGCCGTCGCCGACCCCGACGGGGCAGAAGGTCGGCGTGGAATGCCGGGAGGGTCCGTAGTTGATGGGCTCGCCCGTCCCCACCGGGGAAGGCTCACCAGGCGCGTCGGTGGCGACGAGCACGTCACCGGGGCTGCGACCGCCGACGCGGCGCGGCACCGAACTGGTGATGCTCGCGTTCGCGGCAGGAATCGTGACGCTGGCGCTGATCCTGGTCGAACTCAACCAGGAGCGGTCGCTGAGTCTGAGGATCCTCTGGCTCGGTCTCGCATACCTGGCTCTGTTCGGCGCCGCTCACCTCGCCGTGCGCAGGTGGGCGCCCTACGCCGACCCGGCGATCCTGCCGTGCGTCGCGCTGCTCAACGGCCTCGGTCTGGTGGTCATCCACCGGATCGACCTCGCTCTTGAAGGCGTCCCCTTCCCGGACGGCTCCGTGTGGGATCCGGTGGCGTTCAAGCAGGTCATCTGGACCGGCATCGGGTTGCTGCTGTTCGCGGCGACCCTGAAGTTCCTCTCGGACCACCGCACGCTGGCGCGGTTCGGCTACACGTTCGGCCTCGTCGGACTGGTCGCGCTGCTGCTGCCCGGTGTGCTGCCCGGTTTCATCGCGCCGACGATCAACGGCGCGAAGATCTGGCTGCGCATCGGCCCGTTGTCCATCCAGCCGGGTGAGTTCGCCAAGGTCCTGCTGATGGTCTTCTTCGCCGCCTTCCTGGTGTCGAAGCGCGACCTCTTCACGACGGCGGGCAAGCGGTTCCTCGGCATGGACCTGCCGCGTGCCCGCGACCTCGGCCCGCTGTTCGCGGCCTGGGGCGTCACGGTCGCGGTCATGGTGCTGCAGAAGGACCTCGGCTCCTCGCTGCTGTTCTTCGGCATCGTGCTGGTGCTGCTCTACATCGCCACCGAACGCGCGGCGTGGGTCGTGCTCGGCCTGGGCATGTTCTCCGGCGGCGCGGTCATCGCGTGGAAGCTCTTCACGCACGTCCAGCAGCGCGTGGCGAACTGGCAGGACCCGATCGGCCGCTACGACGTGGTCGGCGGCGGGTACCAGATCTCGCAGTCGCTCTTCGGTCTCGCGACCGGTGGCATCGGTGGCGCGGGCCTCGGCGCGGGCCGCCCGGAGATGATCCCCGAGGCGAACACCGACTTCATCACCGCCGTGATCGGCGAGGAGCTCGGGTTCATCGGCCTCGCGGCGGTGCTGCTGGTCTACATGGTCCTCTCCCTGCGCGGCCTGCGCGGCGCGATCTCGGTGCGCGACAGCTTCGGCAAGCTGCTCGGCGGCGGTCTGGCGTTCGCGCTCTGCTTCCAGGTCTTCATCATCGTCGGCGGTGTCACGAAGCTGATCCCGATGACGGGTATCACCGCACCGTTCCTGTCCTACGGCGGTTCGTCGCTGCTCGCGAACTACATCCTGGTCGCGTTGCTACTGCGAATTTCTGCCGCGGCGAGGGCCCCGCAGAAGGCTCCCAAGCCGAAACCGCAACAACCGGCTATCGCCGACCAGCACACTGTGATGGTGGAGCGTCCCAAATGAACACACCGCTCCGCCGCGTCGGCATGGCCATGATGGTCATGATCCTGCTGCTACTGGGCAACGCCACGTGGGTGCAGGTGATCAACGCCGACGAGTGGCGCCTGAACACCTACAACCGCCGCGTGCTGCTCGACGAGTACGCCCGCAAGCGCGGTCTGATCACGGTCGCCGACGGCACGGTGATCGCGGACGTCAAGGAGACGACCGATCGTCTCCGGTTCCTGCGCACCTACAACAACGGCAAGGTGTACGCGCCGGTCACCGGCTATCTGTCGGTCACCTACGGCACCTCCGGCATGGAGCGCGCCGAGAACGACCTGCTCAACGGCTCGGACGACCGGCTGTTCGCCCGCCGCGTCTCCGCGCTGATCACCGGTCGCGACCCGGTCGGCGGCAACGTCCAGCTCACGCTCGACTCGAAGGTGCAGCAGGTCGCGTACGACCAGCTGACAGCCAAGGGCTTCACCGGCTCGGTCGTCGCGATCAAGCCCGCGACCGGCGAGATCCTCGCGATGGCGAGCACGCCGTCCTATGACCCGAACCTGCTCGCGAGCCACGACTCGGACGAGCAGGCGGCGGCGTGGAAGCAGCTCACCGCCAAGGACGCGAACGACCCGTTGATCAACCGCGCGACGCAGGCCCTCTACCCGGCCGGCTCGACGCTGAAGACCGTGGTCGCCGCGGCCGCGCTGGCCGACGGCAAGAACAAGGACACCCAGTACACCGCCGCGGGCACCATCAAGCTGCCGCAGAGCACAACGGACCTGCCGAACTTCAACGGCCAGCCGTGCGGCCCGGGCCAGACGGTGTCGATGGAGACCGCGCTCGCCAAGTCGTGCAATACGGCGTTCGCCGAGATGGCCGGTCAGGTGGGCGCGAACAAGCTGCGCAGGCAGGCCGAGAAGTTCGGCTTCAACGACTCCGGTCTCAAGGTGCCGCTGCCCGTCGAGACCTCGACGCTCGGCCAGATCCCGGACGACGCGGCGCTCTACCAGACCGGCATCGGCCAGCGCGACGTGCAGATCACGCCGCTGGAGAACGCCGTGGTGGCGGCGACGATCGCCAACGGCGGCAAGCGGATGCAGCCGTACCTGGTGTCGAAGATCCTCGGCCCGGACCTGAAGCCCATCGACGAGACCGACCCCGACGAGGTCGAGACCGCGATGAGCAAGGACAACGCCACCACGCTGCGCGACATGATGATCCAGTCGGAGATCAACACCGGTGGAGAGGGCCGCAACCAGAACATCCAGGTTGCCTCGAAGACCGGTACCGCCGAGCACGGCACCGACCCGTTGAAGACCAAGCCGCACGCCTGGTACATCGCGTTCGCGCCGGCGCAGAAGCCGGAGATCGCGATCGCGGTGATCGTGGAGGACGGTGGCGACCGCGGTCTGGGTGCCACCGGCGGCAAGGTCGCCGCTCCGATCGGGCGCGCCGTGATGAACGCGTACCTGGTGGGTCGCTGATGCTGACCAAGGGCCAGCTCCTCGCCGACCGCTACCGCCTCACCAGGCGGATCGCGGTCGGCGGCATGGGCGAGGTCTGGGAAGGCGCCGACGAACGGCTCGACCGCCGGGTGGCCGTGAAGGTCCTCAAGGCGGAGCTGTCCGGCGATCCCGAGTTCCTGCACCGCTTCCGCACCGAGGCGCGGATGACGGCGTCGCTCAACCACCCCGGCATCGCGTCGGTGCACGACTACGGCGAGACCGCGTCCGTCACCGACGGGCCGGAGGACACCGCGTACCTCGTGATGGAGCTCGTCGAGGGCGAACCGCTCGCGACGGTCATCTCACGGGGCAGGCTGACCGCCGAGGTGACGCTGGACCTGCTGGAGCAGACCGGAAACGCGTTGCAGGCCGCCCACGAACGCGGGCTCGTGCACCGGGACGTGAAGCCGGGCAACATCATGGTCACGCCGTCGGGGAAGGTGAAGATCACCGACTTCGGCATCGCGAAGGCCGTGGACGCGGCACCCGTGACCCGGTCCGGCATGGTCATGGGAACCGCGCACTACATCGCCCCCGAGCAAGCTCTCGGCGGAGAGGCCGAACCCGCGAGCGACGTTTACTCGTTGGCGGTGTGTGGCTACGAATGTCTTGCAGGGCACCGGCCGTTCCTGTCGGACAACGCGGTGACGGTCGCGATGATGCACATCCGCGACATCGCGCCGCCGTTGCCGCCGGACGTGCCGCCGGGTGCGCGCGCGTTGATCGAGGCGACGCTGGTGAAGGACCCCCGGCAGCGCTACCGGACCGGTGGCGAGTTCGCCGCCGCCGTGAGCGCGGTGCGGGTGGGTCAGCCGCTGCCGACGCCGTCCGGGTTCTCGATGCCGCAGATGGTGCCGCAGCAGATGGTTCCCCAGGGACCACCGCCGATGGCGCCACCGCAGGTGCCGCAGCAGCCACCTCCGCAGGTTTCGCAGCCGCTTCCGGTGCCGCCGCAGATGGCGCACCACAACACGGGACCGATCCGTCCCGGGACCCATCCGGGCATGCGACCGGCGCACCAAACCGGGACGTTCAACCCGATGTCGGCACCACCCGGGAGAAACCGGGCGGTCGTCTGGGTTATGGTCGCTGTCCTGGTGACCGTGCTGCTGGTGCTCGGCGTGGTCGTCCTGTGGAAGTTGACCGTGAAGTCGAACAACGGCAGCGGCCAAGGTGGCCAGACGACCACCTCCAGCTCGGTGAACCCGAACGGACAGGCGAAGCCCGACACCGCCGACCGGATTCCGGGCAACACGCCGAAGCGACTCGACGAGGACGACTACATCGGTCGTTCCGGCAACGAGGTCAGTGCAGACCTGATCGACCACGGCTTGGAGCCCAGAGTGCTGACCCCGCAGGGCACAGCACCGGGCGACCTGAAGAAGTGCCGGGTCACCGCCATCGCGCCGACTGGCGAGATAGCGGCTGGCTCGCAGGTGAAGGTGACGTGCGCGCCATGAGCAAGAGCAGAACCGAGTTGGGAACACCGTCGACGAGGAGCGGGACGAAGCACCGATGAGCACTCCACGACTGCTCTCAAACCGCTACGAACTGGGTGAGACCCTCGGGTACGGCGGCATGTCCGAGGTCCACAAGGGGCGGGACGTCCGTCTCGGCAGAGACGTGGCGATCAAGGTGCTGCGCGCTGACCTCGCCCGTGACACCCAGTTCCAGGAACGCTTCCGGCGCGAGGCGCAGAACTCGGCTGCACTGAACCACCCCGCGATCGTGGCGGTGTACGACACCGGCGAGACGCAGACCGAGTACGGCCCGTTGCCGTACATCGTGATGGAGTTCGTCGACGGCCGGACGTTGCGCGACATCGTGAAGACGCAGGGTCCGCTGTCGGGCAAGCGCGCGATGGAGGTCATGGCCGACGTCTCGGCCGCGCTCGACTTCAGCCACCGGCACGGCATCGTCCACCGCGACGTGAAGCCGGCGAACGTGATGATCACGAAGTCCGGCGCCGTGAAGGTGATGGACTTCGGCATCGCCCGTGCCCTGCACGACGGTCAGGCCGCGGTCACCCAGACCGCCGCGGTGATCGGCACCGCCCAGTACCTCTCACCGGAGCAGGCGCGCGGCGAGTCCGTCGACGCCCGTTCCGACGTCTACGCGGCCGGCTGCGTGCTGTTCGAACTGCTGACCGGCGAGCCGCCGTTCACCGGTGACTCCCCCGTCGCGGTCGCGTACCAGCACGTGCGGGAGGACCCGAAGGCGCCGTCGCAGCTGAACCCGAAGGTGTCGCCGCAGCTCGACGCGATCGTGCTGAAGGCAATGGCGAAGGGTCCCGCGAACCGCTACCAGTCGGCCGCGGAGATGCGCGCCGACCTGGTGCGCGTGTTGTCGGGTCAGCGTCCTTCCGCCCCGGCCGTGATGACCGCCGAGGACCGCACCGCCGTGATGAACGAGCAGGCGCGCACCCCTCGCACGCAGGTCGTCAACGCCGGCGGCCGGCACCGTCCGGCGGCGTTGAAGTCGGAGCCCGAGGACGAGTACGACCCGATCGCCGACGAGGAAGAAGAGCGGCGCGCCAAGCGCAAGAAGGCCATCATGATCACGTTGGTGGTGATCCTGTGCGTGGCCGTGCTCGGCCTCGCCGCGTGGATCACCGCGAACATCATGAACTCCGGCAGCCAGACCTCCGACAAGGTCCCGGTCCCGTCGCTCGTCGGCCGGAGCCCGCTGGAAGCCAAGGAACTGATCACCAAGGCCGGCCTCGTGCCGCTGCAGCAGGAGATCGCGTGCGAGCCGGGCGCGAACGGCGCCGCGGCCCCGTGCACGTCCGACCAGATCTCCAAGGTGATCAGGTCCGACCCGCCCGACGGCTCGCAGGTGCAGAAGGGCTCGCAGGTCACGGTCTTCGTCGGCGCGCCTCCCGGTGAGGCGACCGTCCCGGACCTGAAGGGCAAGACCGCCCAGGAGGCCCAGGCGATCGTCGACAAGGACCCCAGTGGCTTCAAGCTGGTGCAGGCCGCCGAGTCGATCGAGGTCGACGACGCGAAGCTGCAGGGCAAGGTCGCGACGCAGAACCCGGAGCCCGGCCTGAAGCTGAAGAAGGGCGGCACGATCAACATCCAGCTCGGCAAGGCACCGGACAAGCAGAACGTGCCGGATGTCGTGGGTGATGATCAGGACGACGCCCGCCAGACGCTCCAGGGTTCCGGCTTCAAGGTCAACATCGAGCCGGTCGACAGCGCCAAGCCCGAGGGCAAGGTCATCTCGCAGACCCCGGTCGGCAACAGCAAGGCGGCCAAGGACACCACGGTCACGCTGAAGGTCTCGAAGGGCAACCAGTTCGAGATGCCCGACCTGACCGGCCTGAGCGAGAAGGAAGCCGAGAACAAGCTGAAGGCGCTGGGCTGGAACGGTGTTCTCAACGTGCAGGACCAGACGGTCTCGCCGGGGTCGCCGCAGGTGAACAAGGTGATCACCCAGCAGCCCGCGAAGGGCACGGCGATCTCGAAGGGCACTTCGGTGACCGTGAACATCGGCAAGGCAGGCATCGTCACCACCTAGCGCCAGGTCACGACGAAAAGGGCGGCTCCTCGGAGCCGCCCTTTTTTGCTTATTGGTTTGGTTACTGGCGAGCGGCTGCGGCGAGCGTGCGCATGCCGTTCTCGAGTGTCGCGACCGTCGCCTCGGGAACCTCGTAGCCGCAGACCTTGAGCCAGTTCGCGAGCATCCGGTGGCCGCCGTCGGTGAGCACCGACTCCGGGTGGAACTGCACCCCTTCGACCGGCAGTTCCTTGTGGCGCATGGCCATCACGATGCCGGTCTCGGTCTTGCCTGTGACCTCGAACTCCGCGGGGATCGTCTCCGGCAGCACCGTCAGCGAGTGGTAGCGGGTGGCGATGAACGGCTTGGGCACACCGGCGAGCACACCCTTGCCCTCGTGGAAGACGATGCTCGTCTTGCCGTGCAGCAGTTCGGGCGCGCGGTCGACCGTGCCACCCCACACCACACCGATGGCCTGATGGCCGAGGCACACGCCGAAGACCGGCTTACCGGTGTCGGCACACCGCTTGATCACGTCGATGCTCGAGCCGGCCCGCTCCGGCGTACCGGGCCCAGGGCTGACGAGCACGCCGTCGACCTTCGCGATCTCGTCGAGGTCCAACTCGTCGTTGCGCCGCACGACGCACTCGGCCCCGAGCTGGGCGAGGTACTGGACGAGGTTGTAAACGAAGCTGTCGTAGTTGTCGACCACGAGCACGCGCATGGACAGAGCCTAGTCGGTCTAGTCGAGTGAGTTAGCTCTCGTCTGGGATGAGGTAAGCCTTCCCTAAAATAGGTGTCATGAGTCGTCCCTTGCGCGTCGCGGTCATCGGCGCCGGTCCGGCCGGTGTGTACGCGGCCGACATCCTGACCAAGTCCGACGTCGACGTGCAGATCGACCTCTTCGAGAAGCTGCCGGCGCCCTACGGCCTGGTCCGCTACGGCGTCGCGCCCGACCACCCCCGCATCAAGGGCATCGTTGGTGCGTTGCAGAAGGTGCTCGACAAGCCGTCCGTCCGCTTCTTCGGCAACGTCGAGTACGGCGTGGACATCAAACTCGACGACCTGCGCCAGTTCTACAACGCGGTCATCTTCTCGACCGGCGCCTCCTGCGACCGCCCGCTGGACATCCCGGGCATCGACCTGCCCGGCAGCTACGGCGCCGCCGACTTCGTGTCCTGGTACGACGGCCACCCGGACGCACCACGCACCTGGCCACTGACCGCCAAGTCGGTCGCCGTGCTCGGCGTCGGCAACGTGGCTTTGGACGTCGCCCGCGTGCTGGCCAAGAGCGCCGACGAACTGCTGGTGACCGAAATCCCGCCGAACGTCTACGAGGGCCTGGCCGCCTCCCCGGTGACCGACGTGCACGTGTTCGGCCGCCGCGGCCCGGCCCAGGCGAAGTTCACGCCGCTCGAACTGCGCGAACTCGACCACTCACCGTCCGTCGAGGTCATCGTCCACGCGGAGGGCATCGAGTTCGACGAGGCCTCCCTGGCCGCGATCCGGAGCGACAAGCAGGTCTCCATGATCGTGAAGACCCTGCAGGAGTGGGCGATCCGCGACGTGGGCTCCCGCCCGCGCCGCCTGCACCTGCACTTCCTGGAAGCACCGGTAGAGGTGCTCGGCACTTCGAGCGTCTCCGGCCTGCGCACCGAAACCCAGGAGCTGACCGGCGACGGCAACGTCCGCGGCACCGGCGTCTACACGGACTGGGACGTCCAAGCCGTCTACCGCGCGGTCGGCTACCTCTCGACGCACCTGCCCGACATCCCGTTCGACCACGTCTCGGGCACGATCCCGCACCTCGCGGGCCGCGTGCTGGACCTGGACGAGGTGCCGATCCCAGGCGTCTACGTCACCGGCTGGATCAAGCGCGGCCCGATCGGCCTCATCGGCCACACCAAGGGCGACGCCCTGGAGACCATCACCAGCTTGCTGGAGGACCTGGACTCCCTCCCCCGCGCCGCGTCTTCCCCGGATGCCAACCACGCCGCGTCCTCTCCGGACGGCAGCCGCGCCGCATCCTCCCCGGATGGCAGCCGCGCCGAGGACCCCTCGGATGCCAGCCACACCGAGGCCTCCCGGGACGCCATCGTGGAGTTCCTCGAACAGCGCGCCGTGCCGTTCGTGACCAACGAGGGCTGGAGCCGGCTCGACCTGCACGAGATGGCACTGGGGGCACTCGAAGGCCGCGAGCGCGTGAAGGTCGTCTCGCGCGAGGAGATGACCGCGATCTCGAACGGCTGACCGCCGTTCCCTGATGAAGCCGCCATCGCGTGGGCGCGGTGGCGGCTTCACTTACTCGCTCGCGGTCGTGCGGACACCTGGCCCGTCGTGCGGACACGCTGTGCAGATACCTGGCGCGTCGTGCGGATACCTGGTCTGCGAACGCTGAGCTGCGCCAACGGCCGCTCTGCCCGAACGGCTGCTGCACCCGGCTGCTCTACGCGAACGGCCGCTGCGCCTCAACGCCGACACGGCCTCGCCCGACGCCGCCCTCGCCGTCTCGCCGACCGCCTCGCCGTCTCGCCGACCGCCACGCCGTCTCGCCGACCGCCACGCCGCCACGCCGACCGCCACGCCGGCGCCCAGCACTCCTTGATGCCCAGTCCGCCTTGGTGCCCGGCACGCTCTGGCTGAGCACGTCCTCGAGCCCGTGTCCTCAACCCTGCCCCGCCACCATCACAACGTCACCCGTGATCGTGACAGCTGTGACAACGGCTCCGGCAGTCGTCGAGCACCGAGCCTGTGCCCGCTGCCCCCGCGCGCTTCCTCATGTCGCAACGACAACGGCAGGATTTCGGTTCCCGCCGATCCTGAATTCCTGTGGACAACTCGTCCAACCTCGACCCACGTTAGCGGACCCAATCCGCTGAACTGCGCAAACAGCCGTCCCAAGCCCATGATCACCACCGCACATCACCCGTCCAGGTGACCCGCATCAGTCGATCACTGAGCCGCGAACCGCCGCCCAACTCAGCCGCCCGGCTGCTCCGCTCGACTCAGCCGCTCAACTCAACCGATCAGCTCACTGGGTCGTGACGTGGTTGAACGGCAGCTTCGGCTCCGCCCACGGGAACACGACGAACATCAGCAGCGCGATGATGCCCACGGTCAGCACGACGGCCTCGACGATCCGCAGATACAGCGGGCCCGGCAGGTGCCGCCAGATCCAGCCGTACATCAGCCCTCCGTCATCTCTGGCGGCACGAAGCCGTCGGCCACCGGGTAGCTCTTGGTCTCGATGGCGTGCACGATCAGGCGCTGCCGGTCGGAGAAGCGCGGGTGGCAGGTCGTCAGGGTGAGCAGGCGGGCCTGCTTGTCGGCCGGCACCGCGGTGTTGACCTGGTGCGGGATCGGGGCGATCACTTCGCCCTGGGTCGGCACGACGATCTCCTGGCCCACGGTCTTGGCGTAGGCGTCGCCGAGGGTGGTCGACAGCGGGGCCACGCCGGTGCAGGCGGCTTCCTTCGACCTCGCGTTCGCTGCCCAGCCGGCGACCTCGTTGCTCATCGGGAGCACTCGGTAGACGAACCACTGGGTCTGGGTCTGCACGACGATGGCGTTGCAGGACTGGAGCAGGTCGAGGTCGTTGAACGGGGCGCCCTTGCCGACTCGGTGGCCGGCGATGGCGAAGTTGCCCGACTCTCCCGGCTGGGCGGTGTCCTTGTAGTGGCCGGGGCCGATCTCGAGGTGCTTGTCGGTCGTGCCCTCGACGACCGAGAACTTCCAGTCGTTGCCGAAGACCGGGATGTACATCTTCGCGAAGGCCTTGCCCTCGATGAGGGTCGTCTTGGCCTGGCGGTTCGGGTCGGACGGGGGCGGCGTCACGACGTTCGAGCTCCACTCGGAGTCGAGCGCGGCGGTGGCCTCCTGCTGCTTCTCCGCGGAGAGCAGGTCCGTCACGTAGACCTCGTAGACGACGAACAGCAGTACGACCAGGCCCATCGTGATGAGTGCCTCGCCAACGCCGCGCACGACTTTGCGGGCCGTGCTGTCCGGCGGCGGGGTGGGCTTGGCCTCTTCCTCGTCGTAATAGTCGTCATCGTCGTAGTAATCGTCGTCGTAGTCGTCCTCTACGCGCGGGATCACCTCGGTGGGCGGATCGACCGGGCGAGGACGGGGCGGCATTGCCTGCGGAGGCCGGCTCTGCTGAGGCATTCCGGGAGGCGGGGTTCCGGGAGGCGGGCCCTGTGGAGGCATTCCCCGCGTCGGCGTTCCAGGAGGAGGACCCTGCGGAATTCCGCGCGCTGGAGTGCCCGGCGGCTGGCCACCGGGAGGCGGTCCCTGACGGCGCGGCGGAGCGCCGCCCGGAGGCAGGCTGCCCGAGAAAGCGCTGGTGAACTGCGTTGCGTCGGGCGGCGGCACCGGGCGCGGCGCCGGGGTGGCCCGCACGTGCTGCAGGTCATCACGACGGGGTGCAGGGCGCCTTGGAGGCGGCTGCTGCGGTCCCGAGTTCACCTGAGAACCTCCGCGCGGACTGTGAACTGAAAACAACTGCGTCTGCCAGGTGGTTCGCTCACCACCTCCGCTACGTTAACGTGTTCCCCGAGTAGTGCACGTAAACTTGCGTCACTGAGGGATATCCACGTCAGGCGAGGACAGCATGCCCAAGTCCAAGGTCCGGAAGAAGGCGGCCTACACCGCACCGACTGACCGCCGCACGCCGGTCAAGGTCAAGGCAGCGGGACCGTCACACCCGGTCTACGTCGTTATCATGCTCGGCTTCATGGTCCTGGGCCTCGCGTGGCTGGTCGTCAACTACATCGCGGCCGAGAAGATCCCGTTCATGCTCGAGCTGGGCGCGTGGAACTTCGCCATCGGCTTCGCGCTGATGATCATCGGCCTGCTGATGACGATGCGCTGGCGCTAGGCGCTCACCCGCTCACTGTTCGTCGAGGTCGGCCCGGACGTCACACGTCCGGGCCGACCTTTGTTATCTCCTGGTTCACCTGGTTCATCCGAGCGTCACCGAAGCACACGGCTGTAAGTCATCCCCATTGGGGACAAGTCCTGTGGACAACTTTGCGCGAAATTGCACAAGCGTCGGTTTCCCCTCATGCGGAGCCGTTCAGTTGTCCACATTGAATGCGGGACACTCGACGGTGTGACTCGCACCTGGTCCACTCCCGCCCCGCTCGTCGCGGTCGCGTGGGTCGTCGCCCTCATGCTCGCGTTCGCCACGATCATCGCGGACGACAACGCGGGCCGTCTCCTCATCGGACTGGCAACGTTGCTGGTCACGTACCTCGCGGCGTTCGCGACGATCGCCCGGCCGCGCCTGTCCGCGGACGTGAACGGGCTCGCCGTGCGCGGGCTCGCGAACACGACGCACCTGCCGTGGCACGAGGTGAAGATCAAGCTGCAGACCACTCGCCGGCTCGGCAGGGAACAGCAGTCGTTGGAGCTCGACGCCGACGACCGTCTCGTGGTGCTCACGAAACTGGACCTCGGCGCCGACCCGGAAGAAGTCGCCGGAGTGCTCCACGCCCTGCGCCCCTAATTCGGGCGGCAGGTCCTGGCGATCTCGAGAATGACCTCCGCGTCGGTGTCGAGCTGAGCCGCCCTCAGGGCGAACATGCCGCCGAGCAACACCACGGCGGCCACCACGGCACCGATTTGGTAGAGGTTGCGGTTCTGCGCGGGCGCCCTGACCATCGCGATCGTCAGCAGGCCGCCGATCACGAACCCGCCGAGGTGCCCGAGCAGCGAGGCGTTGGTGAAGAGGTTCGACACCAGGTTGATCCCGACGACCACGACGATCGTCGAGATGTCCCGCCGCTGGCGTTTCCACAGGATGAGCAACGCGCCCATCAGGCCGAACACCGCACCGGACGCTCCGGCGAGCTGTTGGCAGACGGTGCCGAAGTAGAACGCCGCCGCGCTGCCGCCGAGCAGCGACAGGAAGTACACGGCGCTGAACCGGAGCTTGCCCAGCTCCCGTTCGACGTTCTGGCCCACGACGTGGAGAACCGCCATGTTGAGCGCCAGGTGGATCAGACCGAAGTGCATGAAGCCCGACGTGAGGACCCGCCACCACTCACCCTGGGCGGTGAGCTCGGGGATCATCGAGGTCGCGGTGAAGAAGCCCGCTCTGTCGTTGTTCATCGGGCTGCCGGACTGGAAGACCGTCACCACGTACGCCAGCACGTTGAGCGCGATCAGCACCGGCGTGACGATCACGCGGTCCGACACCTCCGCGCCCACGATCGTGCGAGCGGAACGGACCGTGCGCTTGCCTTGGTTCACGCAGTCGACGCACTGCATGCCGACCGCGGCGTCGCGCAGGCAGTCCGTGCACATCGGGCGGTCGCACCTGGTGCAGCGCAGCCGGGTGGGCCGATCGGGATGACGTGCGCAGACCGGGGTTTCCGGCTCCGCTCCGATCGGCCCTTCCGGTGGCACGGGGGCGTTGCTCACGCGCGTTCGATCGTGATCCGCTCGATCTTGATGTCGTTGACCGGACGGTCGCCCGCACCGGTCGTGGTGTTGCCGATCGCGTCGACGACGTCGCGCGACTCCTGGTCCGCCACCTCACCGAAGATCGTGTGCTTGAAGTTCAGCCACGTCGTCGGCGCCACGGTGATGAAGAACTGGGAACCGTTGGTGTTGGGCCCGGCGTTCGCCATCGCGAGGATGTACGGCTTGTTGAACTGCAGTTCCGAGTGGAACTCGTCCGCGAAGCGGTAGCCGGGGCCACCGCGGCCGGTGCCGGTCGGGTCGCCCGTCTGGAGCATGAAGCCGGCGATGACGCGGTGGAACAGGGTGCCGTCGTAGAACGGCCCCGACTTCGTGCCACTCGCGTTCGCCTCGGTGTAGTCGCGGGTGCCCTCGGCGAGCCCGACGAAGTTCGCCACCGTCTTGGGGGCGTGGTCGGGGAACAGGTTGATGCGGATGTCGCCCTGCGTGGTGTGCAGGGTCGCCGTCACCTTGGTCCCGACGAAGGATTCGTTGCTGTCAGCCACCACCCCATCGTGCCATCCACGGGCAGCGATGTTCAGAAAGGGGCACGATGGGTACCTCTATGACATAACCGGACGACAACATGTGGAGCACAGGATGGACGAGGTGGACGTCATGACCCGCGCCGGCGAGTCCGTTGGCAAGGCTGTCGGCACCGGTCTGAAGGCCGCGCGCCAAGGTGTCGTTCGCGCTGGTCACGCCGCTGAGGTGAAACTCGCGGAGCGCGGCATCACCACCGACCAGGTTCGCGGCGCGCTCGTCGAGCGGGCCGACACGCTCATGGGCAAGGCCGAGGACTGGGAGAAGCAGACCCGCCGCTCCCGCAAGCGCCTCGCCAAGAAGAGCGCGAAGACGCGCGCGGACCTCATGAGCAAAGCCGAAGAAGTGCGCAAGGAAGTTCGAAAGGCCGCCAAGCACGCGCGCAAGGACGCCAAGTCGCGTGCCAAGGAGATCCGCAAGGCCGCGGCGAACATCGGTGGTGACGCACCGAAGCGCCGCCGCTGGCCGTGGGTGATGGGTCTGCTGATCGCGGCCGCAGTTGCCGGCTACGTCGCGTTGACGCGCAGGCCGGAAGAGATCCACCTGCAGGACGACGAGGAGCAGGCTCCGCTGCCGGAGCCCGTCCTCAACGGGCAGGTGCCCGTCCAGAAGGAGCCGGTCAAGTAGTCAGAGCTTGAGGTTCGTGATCGCGGTCTCCGCGATGCGGCGAGCCTTGATCGACTGCTTCTGGTTGCTGGTGACGACCACAGCGGCGTCGCTCTTCGCCACGGCGTAGACGACGCCGCTGTCGTTGCTCACGTACCCCCCGGTCCACCCGGTGGGCGAGTTCGCGGGCTGTGAACCGTCCGGCGCCGCCTCGTCCACGATCTTCTTGGCGATCCGCTCATCACCCACGTAGACGCGCACGGTCAACTGGATCTCAGTCGCGTTGGCGTAGAAGAAGCACGCCGGGTGCGGCTCGTCCGTTGACAGTTTCACCTTTGGTACGCGCTGTCCGTTCGCCTCGGCCACGAATGTCGTCGCCAGGTACGGGCAGGCGCCGTCTTTCGCGGGCTGGGGCGCGGGCGGCACTGTCGGAGCCGCGCTGGTCGTGGTGGTGACCTGCTGGGTCGACGTCGCGGGAACCGGCGTGCTCTGGACGACAGCGGGAGCGCACGCGGCGAGTGCTCCGAGCAGGGGCAGCAACAGTGCTCGTTTCATAGGGGCAACAGTCAACCAGATACCAAATGCGCCTCTAGCGGCACACTCTAAATTGGTCCATACCTTTTGTGCCCTGCCCCTGCCCCCGCGCCCTGGAAGGACCCTGACAATGGAGTTCCTGGAGCAAAGACGAGAGCACGCCCTGGCGCTCTTCCGCATCGTCCTCGGATTGTTCTTCGTGATGCACGGGGTTCAGAAGCTGTCCAAGGGAACTGATCTGCTCTCCTGGCCAATGGGCCCGATGAGCCTCATCGAGCTGATCGGCGGCGGCCTCGTCCTCATCGGTCTGTGGACGCGATGGGCAGCGCTGGTCGTCTCCGGCGCCATGGCCTACGCGTACTTCGTGGTACACCAGCCGCGCGGTCTGCTGCCGCTGCAGAACGGTGGCGAGCTCGCGGCGGTCTACTCGTGGGCGTTCCTGCTGCTGGTGTTCACCGGCGCGGGAGTGTGGAGCATCGACAAGCTTCGGCAGTCCTCGAAGAAGTCGCTAGCCAACGTATGACGCGAGAAGCACAGAAGCCCTGTTCGCTACGGCGGCGAACAGGGCTTCTGCGTGAACAACTAATGGAGACGAGGGGAATCGAACCCCTAACCCCCGCCTTGCAAAGGCGGTGCTCTGCCAATTGAGCTACGTCCCCGCGATCTGGGGGCGGCAGGCCGCCCTCAGGATCAGTCGGTGGGAGCGGTGGCCTCGCGCCACAGGTCCGCGTCGGCCTTGGCCGAACGGCTGCGCTTCACGAAGAACAGAACCGCACCGGCAACCACGACGAGTGCGATGATCTTCTTAGCCACTTCGAATCCCTCCCAAGACTGCTGGTGCACGACCCCACCACGCTACAGCACCACAGCGGCTGCGGAGCGATCAACTGTGATGGGGGTCCGGGGGCTCGCCCCCGGCAGGGGGTCTGGGGGCTTGCCCCCAGATAAAAGGACGATGATTCGGCATAGGTTGGCGAATTCCGCCGACATAAGTATGCGCCGAATCGAGTGGGCCTAGGAGGACTTGAACCTCCGACCTCTTCATTATCAGTGAAGCGCTCTAACCGCCTGAGCTATAGGCCCTCGATCAACTGTCACCCCTTGGGGCGACGAGAAGAACCTTACAGGATCGTCCGTCGCCGCCCCAAATCGGGGGTCACTCACGCTCGGAGAGCGTCAACTCCAAGCCACCGGCCAGATCCGCGGACACGTTGTAGACGAACGCGCCCACGGTCGCCAGCGCCGTGAACAGCACGATGTTGACCGCGCCGATGATCGCCGAGACGCCGAACACGCGGCCGGCACTGATCAACGGCTCGCCCGGCTCGTTGGCCTGGAGCAGGTCGTTCGCGGTGCTGTTGATCTTGTCCCAGACACCCATGCCGTGCAGCACGCCGTAGAGCACGCCGACCGCCACGAGCCAGACGAAGAACAGCGCGACGCCCAGCACCAGGGCCAGCTTGAGCACCGACCACGGGTCGACGCGCTTCACCTGCAGCGAGGCGCGACGGGGGCCGCGGCCGGGGCGGCGGGCCGACGGCGTGGCCGCGGCGGGACGAGCCCCGCTGCCCATGTTCACCGACGTGCGGCTGCTGCCCAGGCCCACCGGCACGGCCGAGCCCGTGACCACCGGCTTCTGCACCTTGACGGTGTCCGGGTCGGTCTGCGGGAAGGCCGGGGCCTGCTCGGCGGACGGCACGGGCGGCGCGCCCGGAGCCACGTACGCCTGCGTCGAGTCCTGGGCGGCCTCCGTGTCGTTCGTCACGCGCTGCCAGGGCGGCGGCGCGGAGACGACGACCGGCTCCTCGGCGACGGCGGCGACCGGCGCGACCGGCTCAGCGGCAGGCGCCGGAGCCGGCGTTGGAGCTGGAGTCGCAGCCGGGGCTGGAGTCGCAGCAGGAGCGGCGGCAGGAGCCGGAGTGGACGTGTCGATCGCGACGGTCTTCTGCTCTGCGGAAGCAGCAGGAGCGGCCGGCGCGGCAGCGGGAGTCTCGGGAGCAGCGGCGGGTGCGGCGGCATCGGCCGCCTTCTCCGCCGACACAGGCTTGGTCTTGCCCTGCGCGTTCCCACCCGAGGAACCGGAGGCAGCCGGCGCGGCCGGCTCCGCCTTCTTCGCAGCGTTCTGGGAAGAAGGCTTGGTGATCACCGCGGTCTTGTCCGCGTCCCGACCTTCGCGGTTCTCGGGTGGAGTCACGAGCTGTCCTTAGCCTCTCGCTAGCAATTCCGACTACTCAGCCGAGTCGGGGGTGGTGTCTGCCTGGTCAGCGGCAGAGTCCTCCGCGGCAGACGCCTCACCGTTAGTGACGTCGCTGGGCTCGTCCGCGTTGCGTGCGACGGCGATCAAAGTGGTGCTCTCGCCGAGGTTCATCAGCCGCACGCCCTTCGTCTGCCGTCCAGCCTTGCGCACCTGCTCGGCTCGGGTCCGGATGACCCCGCCGCTCGAGGTGATGGCGTAGAGCTCGTCATCGACGTCGACGATGAGCGCTCCGACCAGCCTGCCACGTCGGCGGTCGTGCTGAATGGTCAGCACACCCTTGCCGCCGCGACCCTGGACCGGGTAGTCCTCGATCGGCGTTCGCTTCGAGTACCCACCGTCCGTCGCGACCAAAACGAACAGGCCTTCCTGCACGACGCCCACCGAGAGCAGCTCGTCTTCGGCGTTGAAGCGCATGCCCTGCACGCCTGAGGTGGCACGACCCATCGGGCGCAGCACGTCGTCGGTCGCGTGGAAGCGGATCGACTGGCCGTCCGCGGACACCATGAGCAGGTCGTCGTCGGCCGAGCAGAGCACCGCGCCGACCAGCTCGTCGTCCTCGCGCAGGTTGATGCCGATAAGACCACCCGATCGGTTGGAATCGAAGTCGGACAGCTTCGACTTCTTCACCAGACCCTTGCGAGTGGCGAGCACGAGGTACGGCGACACGTCGTAGTTCTTGATCTGGATGACCTGCGCGATCTCCTCGTCCGGCTGGAACGCGAGGAGGTTCGCCACGTGCTGGCCGCGGGCGTTGCGGTTCGCCTCAGGCAGCTCGTACGCCTTCGTGCGGTACACACGGCCCTTGTTCGTGAAGAACAGGATCCAGTCGTGCGTCGAGCACACGAAGAAGTGCGCGACGATGTCGTCCTGCTTCAGCTGTGCGCCCTGCACGCCCTTGCCGCCGCGCTTCTGCGCCCGGTAGAGGTCGGTCTTGGTGCGCTTCGCGTAGCCGGTGCGCGTGATCGTGACGACCACGTCCTCGACCGCGATCAGGTCCTCCATGGACACGTCGCCGTCGAACGGGATGATCTTCGTGCGGCGGTCGTCGCCGAACTTGTCCACGATCGTCGTGAGCTCGTCGCGCACGATCTTGCGCTGCCGCTCCGGCTTTTCGAGGATGTCCTTGAGGTCCGCGATCTCCAGCTCGATCTCGGCCAACTGGTCGATGATCTTCTGGCGCTCGAGGGCGGCCAGGCGGCGGAGCTGCATCTCCAGGATCGCGTTGGCCTGGACCTCGTCGATCTCGAGCAGCGAGATCAGACCCTCACGCGCCTCGTCCGGCGTTTGAGACCGGCGGATCAACGCGATGACCTCGTCGAGGTGGTCGAGCGCCTTCACCAGACCGCGCAGGATGTGCGCGCGCTCTTCGGCCTTGCGCAGGCGGAAGCGGGTCCGCCTGACGATGACCTCGATCTGGTGCTTCACGTAGTGGCGGATCATCTGGTCGATCCGCAGCGTGCGCGGCACACCGTCGACCAGCGCCAGCATGTTGACGCCGAACGAGTACTGCAGCTGGGTGTGCTTGTAGAGGTTGTTCAGCACGACCTTCGCCACCGCGTCGCGCTTGAGCGTGACCACGATGCGCATGCCGATGCGGCGGTTCGACTCGTCCGCGATGTTCGCGATGCCGGTGAGCTTCGCGTCGCGCACCAGCGCGGCGATGTTCTCGACCAGGTTGTCCGGGTTGACCTGGTACGGCAGTTCGGTGACGACCAGGATCGTGCGGCCCTTGGCGTCCTCGTCCATCTCGACGACCGCGCGCATGCGGACCGAGCCGCGGCCGGTGCGGTACGCGTCCTCGATGCCGGAGGTGCCGAGGATCTGGCCGTACGTCGGGAAGTCCGGGCCCTTGATCCGGGCGATCGTCGCCTCGAGGGTCTCCTCGTCGGAGGCCTCGTGGTTGTCGAGCGCCCACACCACCGCGGCCGCCACCTCGCGGAGGTTGTGCGGCGGGATGTTGGTCGCCATGCCGACCGCGATGCCCGAGCTGCCGTTGATCAGCAGGTTCGGGATGCGCGACGGAAGGACGACCGGCTCCTGGATGCGGCCGTCGTAGTTGTCGCGGAAGTCGACGGTCTCTTCCTCGATGTCGGCCAGCATGTGCATGGCCAACGGGGAGAGCCGGCACTCCGTGTACCGCATGGCGGCGGCGGGGTCGTTGCCCGGCGAGCCGAAGTTGCCCTGGCCCTGGATCAACGGGTAGCGCAGCGCCCACGGCTGGGCGAGACGCACCAACGCGTCGTAGATCGCCGAGTCGCCGTGCGGGTGGTAGTTGCCCATGACGTCGCCGACGACGCGCGCGCATTTGTTGAAGCCGCGGTCGGGACGGAAGCCGGAGTCGAACATCGAGTACAGCACCCGGACGTGCACGGGCTTGAGCCCGTCACGCACGTCCGGCAGCGCACGACCCACGATGACGGACATCGCGTAGTTGATGTACGAGTTCTGCATCTCCTGCTGGATCTCGACCGGCTCGATGCGGTCGTGCTGCGGGGGCAGAGTCGTATCGGTCACTGTTCTCTTTCCTTCTCGCCGGAAACGCCAGGATGCCTAGGGATCAAGACCGGACTAGTGGAGTGGCGCAGAACGTTGCCGGTGAATTCGTGGTCAGACGGGTGCATCGTGGTGCCGCCCCCGCGCCTTCGTACTGGTTGTACGGGGGCGCGGGGGCGGTGCCGCGAGGCACCCGTCTGACCACGAATTCACCGCCCACGTTCTGCGTCGCGCCACTAGATGTCCAGGAACTTGATGCTCTTGGCGTTGCGGGTGATGAACGAACGGCGTGCCTCGACGTCCTCGCCCATGAGCACGCTGAACAGCTCGTCGGCGGTGGCCGCGTCGTCCATGGTGACCTGCCGCAGGATCCGGTTCGCCGGGTCCATCGTGGTCTCCCACAGCTCCTCGGCGTTCATCTCGCCAAGACCCTTGTACCGCTGGATGTTGTCTTCCTTGCCGAGCCGCTTGCCGCCCTCGAGACCTGCCTTGATCACGGCGTCGCGCTCGCGGTCGGAGTAGACGTACTCCGGCTCTGCGCGCTGCCACTTGATCTTGTAGAGCGGCGGCTGCGCGAGGTACACGTGGTTGTGCTCGATGAGCGGCTGCATGAAGCGGAACAGCAGCGTGAGCAGCAGCGTGCGGATGTGCTGGCCGTCGACGTCGGCGTCGGCCATCAGCACGATCTTGTGATAGCGCAGCTTGGTGAGGTCGAACTCGTCGTGGATGCCGGTGCCGAGCGCCGTGATCAGCGACTGGACCTCGGTGTTCTTGAGGACGCGGTCGATGCGCGCCTTCTCGACGTTGATGATCTTGCCGCGGATCGGCAGGATCGCCTGGTACATCGAGTCCCGCCCCTCCTTCGCCGAGCCGCCCGCGGAGTCACCCTCGACGATGTAGAGCTCGCAACGCTCCGGCTCGGTCGAACGGCAGTCCTTCAACTTGCCCGGCAGGCCGCCGATGTCGAGCGCACCCTTGCGGCGCACCAGCTCGCGGGCCTTGCGCGCGGCGATGCGGGCCTGCGCCGACGACACCGACTTGGTGACGATCGTCTTGGCCTCGTTGGGGTGCCGCTCGAACCAGTCGGCCAGGTGCTCGTTCGTCGACTTCTGCACGAACGACTTGGCCTCGCTGTTGCCCAGCTTGGTCTTCGTCTGGCCCTCGAACTGGGGCTCCTTCAACTTCACCGAGATGATCGCGGCGAGACCCTCGCGGATGTCGTCACCGGTGAGGTTGGTGTCCTTCTCCTTGAGCAGCTTCTTCTCGCGCGCGTACTCGTTGACGACACGCGTCAACGCGGCGCGGAAGCCCTCTTCGTGCGTGCCGCCCTCGTGCGTGTTGATCGTGTTCGCGAAGGTGTAGACCGAGGCCGTGTAGCCCGTGTTCCACTGCATCGCGACCTCGACCTCGAGGTCCTCGCCCTTCGCCTCGAACCCGATCACCTTCTGGTGCACGGCCTCGCGCGTGTGGTTGATGTGGCGGACGAAGTCCTCCAGACCACCGGGGTAGTGGAAGACGCGCTCCTTCACCGCGGCCTTGTGGCCCTCGGCGTCTGCTTCCTCGTCCTCCGGCGAGACCCGCTCGTCGCGCAGGATGATCGTGATCCCCTTGTTGAGGAACGCCATCTCCTGCAGGCGGCGTGCGATCGTCTCGACGTTGTACTCGGTGGTCTCGAAGATCTCCGGGTCGGCCCAGAACGTGACGGTGGTGCCCGTCTCCGTAGTCGGCTCGCCCTTGCGCAGCTCGTGCGCGGGCTTGGAGCCCTCGTAGCGCTGGTTCCAGACGTGGCCGGCGTTCTTGATCTCCAGGTCGACGGCGGTGGACAGCGCGTTCACCACGGAGATGCCGACGCCGTGCAGACCACCGGACACCGCGTAGGAGTCGCTGTCGAACTTGCCGCCCGCGTGCAGCTTGGTCATGACGACCTCGACGGTCGGCACGCCCTCCACCGGGTGGATGCCGGTCGGGATGCCACGACCGTCGTCGATCACCCGGACGCCGCCGTTGGCCAGCAGGGTCACGTCGACAGTCGTCGCGTAGCCGGCCATGGCCTCGTCGACGGAGTTGTCCACGACTTCCTGGACCAGGTGGTGCAGACCGCGCTCGCCGGTCGAACCGATGTACATACCCGGCCTCTTGCGCACTGCCTCGAGGCCTTCGAGGACGGTGATCGAGGACGCGTCGTACTCATTCTTCTTAGCTGACACGGGCGTGGAGTCTCCTCGCTGATGCGGGCAGAACCCGCACGGTGATGGGTGACGCTCCCTGTGATTCTACCGGTGCACCCCGACAGAACGGGGGCAAGGACACCTTTGATTCGGTCACAGAGCGCCTCACGCGGCACCAGACGGGTCAGGACGGCCGAAACGGGGGTTCAAATCCGCTGGTGAACGCTCATTGAGCCGCAGAATCGCCGCTGAGCCCTTGACAGGAGCTCACCCGTAGGTGTCACGCGGACCGCGCCCAGGCGCGTGCCTGGGGCCGTGTCGCCAGCTCGGCGCGTCCGGTCCCTTGATCTTGAGCCGTTTGACGACGCCGTGGCCGACACCCGCAGCAATCCGCTTGAGCAGATCGCGCTGCAGCAGGCGCAGCTGAGTGGCCCATGCCGTCGACGACGCCTGGACCGTCAGTTCCCCGTCACTGAGAGCGATCGGTTTCGCGTGCTCGGCGACGTCCTCTCCCACTAATTTTGCCCATCGGCCGAAGACCTGGCCACCCTGAAGTTGCTCGACCCAGCCCCGGTCGGCGGCGATCCTCGACGCGATCCGGCCGATCGCCTGAGGGTCGCGGTCGTCCGGTCCCGGACCCGACCAACGGCGGCGCCGGCGGTTGACCGGACGGCCCTTCGACTTGCTGCCGGGGGTCCGTCCGCGGGCCTTCGCACTGGCCTTCGCGGCCTCGAGAGCGGCTCGCGCGAGGTCAGAACCCTTCAGTGGCTCACCCTCAGGTGTGAATGAACCTGTGGACAAGTCCGGATTTGTGACGGAGTTATCCACACCATCCACAGACTTGTCCCCAGATGTGTGGGCGGACACACCCGATCGAGCTACATCTTGGGGCTCAGAGTCAGACACGTCGGACCTCCCCGCCGTTCACGTCGAAACGGGCACCGCTGAGCTCGTCGGGCACGTCCTCCGCCACCGCCGCGGTGATCAGCACCTGCTCCGCGGCGGACGCGACCTTCGCCAGCTGCTGCCGCCGGCCGCGGTCGAGCTCCGCGAAGACATCGTCCAGCACGAGGACCGGTTCGATGCCGTCGACACGCATCAGCTCGTACCCTCCGAGCCTCAGAGCGAGCGCGAACGACCATGACTCTCCGTGACTGGCATAGCCCTTCGCGGGAAGCTCGCCGAGCGTCAGCTCGAGGTCGTCGCGGTGCGGGCCGACCAGGCACACGCCGCGTTCGATCTCCTGCCGCCGGACCCGGTCGAGCTCGGCGAGCAACAGGTCCTCGATGCTCTCCCTGTCCTCCGGAAGTTCGCCGACGCTCGACCTGTACGAGATGAGCGCCGGGCGTGACTCCGGAGCGACCTCCGCGTAGGCGGAAGTCACGTGGTCCGCCATGTCGCGGACCAGCTTCATCCGCGCGGCCAGGAGCTCCGCGCCGTGCTTGGCCAGATGCCCGTCCCAGACGTCGAGCGTCGAGAGGTCCGCCGACCGTGAATGCTTCACCGTCTTCAACAACGCGCTGCGCTGCTTCAGGACACGGTCGTAGTCGCTGCGAACGCCCGCGAACCTCGGCGCGCGCAGCACCAGCATCTCGTCGAGGAACCGTCGCCGGTCGCTCGGATCGCCTCGCACAAGAGAGAGGTCCTCAGGTGCGAACAACACGGTGCGCAGAATCCCGAGCACGTCACGCGGGCGTGGCACCGGACCGCGGTTGATCCGCGCCCGGTTCGACTTGCCCGCCGTGATCTCGAGTTCCACGAGCAGTTCGCGCTCGTCGTTGACCACGGCCGCCCGCACGACGGCGCGCTGGGCACCGTGCCGGATCAGTGGTGCGTCCGTGGCGACGCGGTGCGAACCCAGCGTCGCCACGTACCCGATCGCCTCGACCAGGTTCGTCTTGCCCTGACCGTTTCGTCCCACGAGCACCGTCACGCCGGGCTCGAGCTCCAGGTTCGCGAGCTCCCACGAACGGAAGTCGCTGACCTGGAGGTGTCTGACGTGCACCTCGCTAGCCCTGGGTGCTGCCGGTGCCGGACGACGGTCCGGCCATGTGCACCGCGTGGCCGCCGAACTGGTTGCGCAGTGCGGCGACGGCACGCATCGCGGGCGAGTCCTCCTGCCGCGACTGGAACCGCGCGAAGAGCGCGGCGGAGATCACCGGGAGCGGCACCGCGTTGTTGATGCCCTCCTCGACGGTCCACCGGCCCTCACCCGAGTCCTCGACGTAGCCGCGGAGGTCGTCGAGCTCGGGGTCGGACTCCAGCGCACGCACCAGCAGGTCGAGAAGCCACGACCGCACAACGGTTCCGCGCTGCCAGGCCGAGATCACCGCGGGCACGTTGTCCACGACGTCGGTCTTGTCGAGCAGCTCGAAGCCCTCGGCGTACGCCTGCATCAGGCCGTACTCGATGCCGTTGTGCACCATCTTCGAGTAGTGGCCGGCGCCGACCTTGCCCGCGTGCGCGAAACCTTCCTCGCGCGGACCTTCCGGACGGAGCGCGTCGAAGATCGGCATCGCCTGCTCGACGTGCGCGGCGTCGCCACCGACCATCAGCGCGTAGCCGTTGTCGAGACCCCACACGCCACCGGACACGCCGCAGTCGAGGTAGCCGATCTCCTTCTCCGCCAACAGGTCCGCGTGAATGCGGTCGTCGGTGAACTTGGAGTTGCCGCCGTCGATCACGAGGTCGCCGGGCGCGAGCAGCTCGGACAGCTCGCTCACCGTGTTACGGGTGATCTCGCCGGCGGGCACCATCACCCACACCACGCGCGGCGCCTCGAGTTTGGACACCATGTCCGCCAACGACTCCGAGTCGCTGACCTCCGGGTTGCGGTCGTAGCCGATCACCTCGTGACCGGCACGGCGCACCCGCTCGCGCATGTTGAAACCCATCTTGCCGAGGCCGACGAGTCCGAGCTGCACGGTGTTCTCCCCTAAACGTTTCTCGTTACCCGGTAAGAGGTTTTAGCCGGGCAGGCGAACGGGCATCAGGAGGTACAGGTAGCCCGGCGCCACGTTCCCATCCTCGTCCACCGGCTTGAGCAGCGCCGGTCGGCTGGGTGTGGTGAAGGACAAGTGGACACGGGGCGTGCGAACCGCTCCGAGACCGTCGAGGAGGTATCCGGGGTTGAACGCGATGGTGACCGCGTCGCCGGTGTACTCGACCGGGAGCTCTTCCTCGGCCGAACCCTCGTCGTCGCCACCGGCGGACAGGCGCAGGCCGCCGTCCACGAACTCGAGCCGGACCTGGGTGCCGCGCTCGGCGACGAGCGAGACGCGCTTGATCGCCTGAACGAGCGTGTCGACCTCGATGATCGCGGCGGCCGAGTGCTCGGTCGGCAGGAGCTGGCGGTACTTCGGGAAGTCCGCGTCGAGCAGGCGGGTCGTCGTGCGCTTGCCGGAACCGGACAGACCGAGCAGTCCGTCGTTCGCCGCGAGCGACATCTCGACCTTGCTGCCGGACGAGCCGAGCGTCTTGGCCGCGTCGCCGAGCGTGCGGGCCGGAACGAGAACCGCGACCTCGCCGAGAGAGGCGTCGGGCTCCCACGGGAACTCGCGCATCGCGAGCCGGAAGCGGTCGGTGGCGACGAGGACGAGCTTGCCGTCACCGATCTCGACGCGGACGCCGGTCAGCATCGGGAGCGTGTCGTCCTTGCCGGCGGCGACGGCGACCTGGCCGACGGCCTCACCGAAGACCTCGCCGGGAAGCTCACCGATCAGCTGAGGCATCGACGGCAGCGCGGGGTAGTCCTCGACCGGCATCGTCGGGAGGCTGAACCGGGCGCTGCCGCAGCTGATCATCATGCGAGCGCCGTCGACCGCGATCTCGACCGGGTGGTTCGGGAGCGCCTTGGTGATGTCGGCGAGCAGACGCCCGGAGACCAGCGCGCGGCCCCCGTCGGCGATCGTCGCCGGGACACCGACCTGAGCCGAGACCTCGTAGTCGAATCCCGAGACCGTCAGCGAATCGTCCGACTCCGCGTCGAGCAGCACGCCGCCCAGCACGGGGACCGGCGGACGGGACGGAAGGCTGCGAGCGACCCAGGCGACAGCGTCGGCGAGGCCGTCGCGTTCGACGCGGATCTTCATGAGGCGTCCTTTCCTCGACAGTCGACAAGCCCAACCACGACAACGTGCCAGTGGGGGTTAGGGAGCCTCGACCTCGGCTGACCCGAGGTGCGGAGCAACCACGTTAGAGCGTCCTGGCCCTTCCCGTCACTTCGGGGTTCGGGCACCGATCCCCGGGAGCTGTCCCCCGCTGTTTTGCTTTTGAGTTCTTCTAGAAGAGATCAAACAGCAGTAACAGTAAGGGCTGTGGATTGTGTGGACTGGTGTTAAACACGCAGGTCGGGACACCAGCGTCCATGTGGACTAAGGGGGGATGGCACCCGGGGACAGATCGGCGCACCCGGGGACAGCCAGTTGTGCACACCTCTCGATCCACAGATCGTCCACAGTTGTCCCCGGGTGCGTCCCCGGGTGCGGGGCAGTTGTACCCGGGTGTTCAACAGGCTTCTGTGGCCAGATCGTGGCCTGGGTCTCACAAGTTTCCAGTTGTCCCCACCCCTTCGAGTGCGGTGAGCGAACAGTAAGCCCGTCTGCGTGGCCGAGGATCCCTCGATTCCACCCAGGTTCGAGCGCGCGCGTACGGCCCGTGCGGCGGTCACGTGCCGTCGGGTCCCGTTGTGTGCGAACAAAAAGAAGGGGCCCTCCGTGGCGGAGGACCCCTCGTCGTACCTGGGTTGGATCAGGGAGCGTGGCGGGCGCGCTGCTTGATCCGCGACGTCAGTTCCTGGACCTGGTCGTAGATCCGGCGGCGCTCGGCCATCTCCTTGCGGATCTTCTTGTCCGCGTGCATCACCGTCGTGTGGTCGCGGCCGCCGAACGTCTGGCCGATCTTCGGCAGCGACAGGTCGGTCAGCTCGCGGCACAGGTACATGGAGATCTGCCGTGCCTGTGCGAGCGCCTTCGTCTTACCCGGGCCGCACAGGTCGTCGATCGTGACGCCGAAGAACTCGGCGGTGACCGCCATGATCGTCGGCGCGGTGATCTCCGGCGCGTGCGAGTCGGGGATCAGGTCGCGCAGCACGATCTCGGCGAGCTGGACGTCGACCGGCTGGCGGTTGAGCGACGCGAACGCCGTGACGCGGATGAGCGCGCCTTCGAGCTCGCGGATGTTCCGCTCTATCCGGGCGGCGATGAACTCCAGCACCTCGGCCGGGGCCGCGAGCCGGTCCTGCGCCGCCTTCTTGCGGAGGATCGCGATCCGGGTCTCCAGCTCGGGCGGCTGGATGTCCGTGATCAGGCCCCACTCGAACCGCGTGCGCAGGCGGTCTTCCAGCGTCTCCAGCCGCTTGGGCGGCCGGTCGCTCGACACCACGATCTGCTTGTTCGTGTTGTGGAGCGTGTTGAACGTGTGGAAGAACTCCTCCTGCGTACCTTCCTTGCCCTCCAGGAACTGGATGTCGTCGACGAGAAGAACGTCGATGTCCCGGTAGCGGCGCTGGAAGGCGACCTTGCGGTCGTCGCGCAGCGAGTTGATGAAGTCGTTGGTGAACTCCTCGGTCGACACGTACCGCACGCGCATGCCGGGGAACAGGCGCTGGGCGTAGTGCCCGACGGCGTGCAGCAGGTGCGTCTTGCCGAGGCCGCTCTCACCCCAGATGAAGAGCGGGTTGTACGCCCGGGCGGGAGCCTCGGCCACCGCGACCGCGGCAGCGTGCGCGAAACGGTTCGAGGCGCCGATGACGAACGTGTCGAAGTTGTACTTCTCGTTCAGCCGGGTCTGCGACGGCGACGGGTTGGCGGGCCTCGTGTACGGGAGGTTCGCGTTGGGCGTCGCGCCGACCGCGGTGTTCGCCGTGTTGAAGGTCGGCCAGATCTCGGTGACGGCGGCGAGCGCGTCGCCGGCTTCGTCGACCTCGTCCGAGTCGCCTGTTTCCGCTGCTGTGTCACCGTTTGTCGCAACAGCCGCGAGCGCGTCGTCCGTGATCACGGAGCCGGGCGTGTCGCCGTTGGCGATGCCGGGAACGGGCTGGACCGGGATGGGCGTGGTCGGCGGGCTCGCCGGTTCCGGAGAGTCGACCTTCACCGCGAGGGAGACCGTGCGGCCGAGCCTGCGGGACAGGGCGGCGGTGATCGGGTCGCGCAGTGCGCGTTCGATCGCCTCTTTCGCGAAGTCGCTCGGAGCCGCGAGCAGGGCGGTCCCGTCCAGAAGACCAATCGGACGGGTGACCCTCATCCACGCGCGTTGCTGAGGGGACAGGTGACTCGTCGCGAGCTCCTGCACCACCTCGGCCCACACGAGACCAAGGTCGACCTGCTGGTTCGACACCTCTGCGCCCCCTCCCCTGCGACTGGAGCCCATGACTCCACACGTGGACACGGAGAATAGAGGCATCCACAGAGTTATCCACAACTGTGCACTAAACGGTGCGTTGTGTTGCCGGTACGGTGGCGGCTCCCACGCCAGCTCCGGCATGCGCGAGGGAAGAACGGTAACAAGGCCCGCCACGCCTCACAAGACGTGGCGTCGGCCACCCCGATTTGGTCGGCGCACCCGGGGGTGCGTACCCTCTGTGGAGTCTCCCGCTTGCGACGGGCGCCTTTCGCGCGCCTACGTCCACTGCCATCGGGGGCGACCACCAGGCTTTGTAAGCAGTGAAGCACCGGGAGAACCGACCGTGAGCAAGGGTAAGCGCACCTTCCAGCCCAACAACCGCCGCCGCGCGAAGACGCACGGCTTCCGGCTGCGCATGCGGACCCGCGCCGGCCGCGCCATTCTGGCCGCGCGCCGTAGCAAGGGCCGTGCCACTCTGTCCGCCTGACAGCGGCTGGTAAGCGCAGCGTCGTCGTGCTCCCACCGGCCGCCCGGCTCACCCGCAGCCAGGACTTCGGCCTGGTGGTCCGCAGAGGCCGCCGCGCCGGACGACCCCGGTTGGTCGTCCACGCCTTGATGCCTGACGTGCCCACCTTGGATTCGTCCAAGGTGGGCTTCGTCGTGAGCAAGACAGTGGGCAACTCGGTGGTCCGCCACCGGGTCTACCGGCGACTTCGCCACATCGTGCGCCCGTGTCTGGCGGACATGCCGCCGGGAACTCTCGTCGTGGTCCGGGCGTTGGCCCCAGCAGCCGAGGCGTCGAGTTCGGAGCTCGCCGCCGACTTCTCCTCCGCCCTGCGCAAGGTGCTGCGATGACCACGTTGCCCGCGAAGGTCGTACTGCTGCCGGTGCACTTCTACCGGAAGTTCATCTCGCCGCTGCTGCCGCCGACCTGTCGCTTCTACCCGAGCTGCAGCGCGTACGCGGTGGAAGCGTTGACCGTCCACGGTGCGCTGCGAGGAACCTGGCTGACCATCCGCCGGTTGCTGCGCTGCGGACCCTGGCACCCTGGAGGCCTGGACCCCGTTCCGCCGAGGCGGCAGGTCCCCGACGTATCCACCGAGGAGTAGCTCCGTGCTCAACTTCATCTACTACCCGGTGTCCTTCATCTTGTGGTGTTGGCACTGGGTTTTCGGCCACGTCTTCGGTGAGTCGAGCGGATTCGCCTGGGCGCTGTCCGTCATCTTCCTGGTCTTCACCCTCCGCGCCATCCTCTTCAAGCCGTTCGTCGGCCAGGTGCGCTCCATGCGGCGGATGCAGGAGTTCGCCCCGGAGATGCAGAAGATCAAGAAGAAGTACCCGAACGACCGCCAGCGCCAGGCCGCCGAGATGCAGAAGCTGCAGTCCGAGCACGGCGTGAACCCGCTCGGCGGCTGCCTGCCGATGCTGGTGCAGATCCCGGTGTTCATCGGTCTGTTCCACGTGCTGCGCTCGTTCAAGCCCGGCTGGGGCGAGGTCTACTTCTTCGACGCGAAGGGTGTCGAGTCGTTCGTCAACGCCAAGCTCTTCGGCGCGAACCTCTCCACCTTCATCTCGATGCCCGCCGAGCAGCTCGCCCAGTTCGGCACCGACCGCACGAACGTGATCCTGGTGTCCGTGCCGCTGATGATCGTGGCGTCCATCGCGACCCACTTCACGGCCCGCCACTCGGTCGCCCGCCAGAACCAGGCCGCGCTGGACAACCCGCAGACGGCCATCATGAACAAGCTGACTCTCTACATCTTCCCGCTGGGCGTCTTGGTCGGTGGCTTCTTCTTCCCGATCGCGATCCTGATGTACTGGCTGTCCAACAACGCGTGGACCCTCGGCCAGCAGCACATCGTCTACAAGCGCATCGACTCCGAGGAAGAGGAGAAGAAGGCCACGGCGGTGGAGACGCGCCAGGCCCTCGCCCCGAAGCCGGGCGCCAAGCCGGTCAACCCGAAGAAGCCCGCCCCAGGAGCCAAGCCCGCCAACGGCGCCAAGCGCATGCCGACCGCGGGCCCCGGCGGCGCGTCGTCGTCCAAGCCGGACACGAACGGCAGCTCCAACACCGAGATTCCCGGCCTGATCCAGGGCCGATCCACCAGCAAGAAGCCGGGCAGCAAGAAGCGCCGCTGATTTCGGGCGTTTGCCCCGGAGAGGAGACATCGTGTCGGAGACCTTGCAGGCGACCGACGACGTGGAGGCGTCGTCGCCGGCAGAGGCTGAGGCCGACGCCTCGGCCGAGCCGCAGTCGCAGAGCAAGACCGAAGACCTGCTGGTCCAGGAAGGCGACATCGCGGGCGACTACCTCGAGCGCCTGCTGGACCTGCTCGACTACGACGGCGACATCGACCTGGACGTGGAAAGCGGCCGCGCCATCGTCAGCATCGACGGCGGCGAGGACCTGTCCAAGCTAGTGGGCCCCCGCGGCAACGTCCTCGAATCACTCCAGGAACTCACCCGCCTGGCCGTGCAGCAGGAGACGGGCGTCCGCTCCCGCCTGATGCTGGACATCGCCCAGTGGCGAGCGGGCCGCCGAGCCGAACTGGCCGAACTGGGCCGCTCCACCGCCGAGAAGGTAGTGGCCTCGGGCGAGCGCGCCCGCCTGCACCCGATGACGCCGTTCGAGCGCAAGGTCGTGCACGACGCCGTCGCCGCCATCGCGGGTGTGCACAGCGAGAGCGAGGGTGAGGAGCCGCAGCGGCGGGTCATCATCTTCCCCAAGCCCTGACGGGTTCTGCCCAACGGCCCCTGGCTCCTCTCGGAGCCAGGGGCCGTTTGCTGTCTCGAGGCGAGGCGAGGCGAGGCGAGGCGAGGCGAGGCGGAGCGGGGCGGAGCGGGGCGGAGCGGAGGGGGCGGAGGGGGCGGAGGGGGCGAGGCGAGGCTGGGCGGGACGGGACGGATGAGGCGACGCGAGGCGAGGCGACGCGAGGCGGGACGAGGCGGGACGGGGTGGGCAACACGAGGCGAGGCGGAGCAGGGCCGGGACGGTGCGAGACGGGACGGTGCGAGACGGGGCGGGGCGAGACGGGGCGGGGCGGGGCGAGACGGGGCGAGGCGGGACGGGGCGAGGCGAGGCGGGATGAGGGGCGGACGGGGGCGGCGGCGCATGTGGTTTGGCTGGAGTTGCCCGCCTGGTTGGCGGCGCTTGCGTTCGGTTCGGGCCAGGCTCGCGACGGAGTCAGCGTGTCGGCTGTGCGGTGAGTGGTGACATGTCGATATGGCGACGGGTCGGTGATGCGATGCGAAGCGAGCAGTCCGAACCGCGCGCGCCGGGTAGCGGTGATGACTGACGCGTTCGGTGCCAGCGCGCCCACGCACGCAGGCGATTGGGGCTTGACTTTGGGTGCGAGGTGCTAGCGTCGAGGATCGGCCGGGCGCTTCTATGCCCGGCTTTTTAAGGCCGATGAGCGCCTCGCAAGGGCCCCGAAGTCAAGCCCCAATCGCAATCGTCGCGAAGCGGCGATGACGCAACCAACGCTCGTCCGTGCCCGCGCACCCACGCTGGAAGGCGACCACCCCGCATCGGCGACCCCTCCGCTGGAACGCGACCAGCCCACGCAAGCCGACCCGCCCACCCTAAACGCCAGCCCCGCATGCGGACCCGTCCACTCCAGACGGCCCGCTGCTTAAGCCGGCCCACCCCAAGCGACCCGCCCTCGCAAGCCAGGCCCGCCCGCCCGGAGCGGCCCACCCCCAAGCAAGCTCCGCGCACTGTTCCACGTGAAACCGTCACCCCCGCGACGCCCACCACGAAGCCAGCCACTCCTCCTGCTGCCGAGTGTCCGGCACCGGGAACCCACGCGCCGCCGAGATCATCGCCCACGCCGCCGCCGGCTCCACCCCGTCCATCCCCAGCAGCAGAGCCGCGAGCAACGACGACCGCCCGATCCCCGCCCAGCAGTGGAACCACATGCGCGCCCTCCCGGTACCGCGAATAGAGAGCCGCCACCGGCGCGACGACCTCCAGCCCGAGCGGCGCCGTCCGGTCCTCGATCGGCACGCACACGTACGTCAGCCCGGCAGAGGTGACGATCGCCGCCTGCTCCCCCAGCGAGCACTCGTCGCGTTCCGCGTCGGTCTGGGCGGACACGAGGACGTCAACTCCGAGTCGGCGCAGTCCGTGAACATAAGGCAGAAGTAACTCGCCGCCGGGTGGGTGGGACATCGTTGAGACGGTGCCGGGGCCCGGATGAGAGACCGTGTAGATGGTTGGACGCAACTTTCCCCCAAGTTTCACGTGAAACGGCGCTCAGGATTTGGCGGAGCGCACGGTCGATCCGTCATGATGGTGCCCTGGCATTCGCCAGCTTTTCCACCGGCCGCCGGAACGTCGCCGCCGCGTGGTTTCACGTGAAACGCTCACGGACGGAGAACATGGCCGGGGAGTTGCCCGACAACGCGAAGCTCGTCTTCGGTGAGCACGTTGACCGTGCCGCCGAGTTCGTCAGGCTCCTGCAGGAGCACGGTGTCGAGCGCGGGCTCATTGGGCCTCGCGAGGTCGAGAAGATTTGGGATCGTCACGTGCTCAACTCCGCGGTGATCGAGGAGTTGTTCAAACAGAACGAGCGCGTGGTCGACGTAGGCTCGGGCGCGGGGCTGCCGGGTGTGCCGCTGGCGATCGCGCGGCCTGACTTGAGGATCACTCTGCTGGAGCCGATGGCGCGCCGCGTCGCCTGGCTCGAGGAAGTGAAGGAACGTCTCGGGCTCGACAACGTGACGGTCCTGCGCGGGCGCGCCGAAGAGGGGCCGGTGCGCGCCCAGTTGAAGAACTGCGACGTGGTGACTGCCCGGGCGGTCGCTCCGTTGGAGAAGCTCGCGAAGTGGTGCCTGCCGCTCCTCAAGGGTGGCGGACGGATGGTGGCGCTCAAGGGTGAGCGCGCGCAGGAGGAGCTCGACCGCGACGGGATCGCCGTTGAACGCATGGGGGGCGTCAACGGCGAGGTGGTCGTGGTGGGAGCCGATGTACTTGAGGTGCCTACGACGGTGCTGATCGTCGAGCGCCAGACCAGAAGGGATCGGTGAGCGTGTACCCGGAGTTTCAGGCAGCCGATGTTCCACGTGAAACCGAACCCCAGCAGAAGCCGAAGCCGACCAACAACGGAGATGACAGCGCCGTGGTGTGGACCCCGATTGCAGAAGAGGCGGCTCGTGCGGCAAGCGTGCTGCACCCCGACGAGTCACTGCTCCCCCGGCCGACTCACCGACGGGTGATCACGGTCGCGAACCAGAAGGGTGGCGTCGGCAAGACGACGAGCACGGTGAACCTCGCCGCCGCTCTCGCCATCCACGGGCTCAAGACGCTCGTGATCGACCTCGACCCGCAGGGCAACGCCAGCACGGCGCTCGCGGTCGAACACCGCAGTGGCACCCCGAGCGTCTACGAGGTGCTCATCGGCGAGATCTCGATCGACGAGGCGGCTCAGGTCAGCCCGACGTCCCCGAACCTGTTCTGCGTGCCGGCGACGATCGACCTCGCCGGCGCCGAGATCGAGCTCGTCTCGATGGTGGCCCGTGAGTCGCGGCTCAAGGAAGCGCTCAGCCCGGAAGCGCTCGACGCGATCAACCCGGACTACGTCTTCATCGACTGCCCGCCGAGCCTCGGCCTGCTGACCGTCAACGCGATGGTCGCCGCCCAGGAGGTGCTGATCCCGATCCAGTGCGAGTACTACGCGCTGGAGGGTCTGAGCCAGCTGCTGCGCAACATCGAGCTCGTGCAGCAGCACCTCAACCCGGACCTCGGCATCTCCACGATCCTCCTCACGATGTACGACGGGCGGACCAAGCTCGCCGACCAGGTGACCAGCGAGGTGCGTGGCCACTTCGGCGACGTCGCCCTCAAGACGGTGATTCCGCGCAGCGTGAAGGTGTCCGAGGCACCAGGATTCGGTCAGACGGTGTTGACGTACGACCCGGGCTCGCGCGGGTCGATGAGCTACCTCGACGCCGCCAAGGAGATCGCGATCCGCGGGGCCAAGGAGGAGGGCGCATGACGGAGCAGCGCAAGGGCGGACTCGGGCGCGGCCTGGCCGCTTTGATCCCGCAGGGTCCTCCGCCCGGTGCTCCCAGCACGGTCCGGCCCGCCGCGGCCGGTAACGGGGCGACGAAGACCCAGCCGATCGGTGAGGTCGCGGGCGCGGTCTACCGCGAGGTCGCGGTCACCGCGATCAAGACGAACCCGAAGCAGCCGCGCCAGGTGTTCGACCAGGACGCGATCGACGAGCTGTCGTTCTCCATCAAGGAGTTCGGGCTCATGCAGCCGATCGTCGTGCGGGAGCTGACCGCGGACACCTACGAGCTCGTCATGGGCGAGCGCAGGTGGCGGGCGACGCAGCAAGCCGGGCTGAAGACGATCCCTGCGATCGTGCGGCAGACCAACGACGACGTGATGCTGCGTGACGCGCTGTTGGAGAACATCCACCGCGTCCAGCTCAACCCGCTCGAAGAGGCGGCGGCCTACCAGCAGCTGCTCGAGGAGTTCGGTGTCACGCACGAGCAGCTCGCTGACCGCATCGGCCGCAGCCGCCCTGTCGTCACGAACACGATCCGTCTGCTGAAGCTCCCCCTCCCCGTGCAGCGACGGGTGGCGGCGGGCGTTCTCAGCGCGGGTCACGCGAGGGCGCTGCTCGGTCTCGACGACGCCGGCACGCAGGAAGACCTCGCCGCCAAGATCGTTGCCGAGGGCATGTCGGTCCGTGCGACCGAGGAAGCGGTGACGCTCGCCAAGAACGAGAAGCCCGCGAAGCCGAAGCAGGCTCCTCGCAAGCAGATGCACGCACCCGGTCTGCAGGAGCTCGCCGAGCGTCTCTCCGACAACTTCGACACCCGCGTGAAGGTCGAACTCGGGCAGCGAAAAGGCCGGATCGTCGTCGAATTCGGGTCAGTTGACGATCTTGAAAGGATCATCGGACTGATGAGCCCAGAAGCGACAATTCGGGCATCGGAGTAGGTCCATAGGATCACCCACGGGCCTTATGTCACGGTGACGATGACGCCCCGCAGCTGAAAAGCTACGGGGCGTCACCTATGAAGAGAGATCAACGAGCGACAGCGCGCTCGATCAAACCGGCGTAAATCTCGCCCAGCGACTGCCCCGCCGCCTCGACGGCCATCGGCAGAAGCGACGTCTCGGTCAGCCCGGGCGACACGTTCACTTCGAGGAAGTAGACGGTTCCGTCCTCGGCCACGATCGCGTCGGTTCGCGACACGTCCCGCAGCCCGAGCAACCGGTGTGCCGCGACCGCGAGCTCCCCGACCGCCTTGGCGGCGGCAGCGTCCAGCCGAGCCGGTGCGTGGAAGTCGGTCAGCCCCGCCGTGTACCGAGCGGTGTAGTCGTACACGCCGGTCTCCGGAACGATCTCGACCGCGGGCAGAGCCGTCGGTCCATCGGCACCGTCGACGACGGTCACCGCCACCTCCACCCCGGAGATGAACTGCTCCGCCAGAACCGTGTCGCCGTACGCCAGGCAGCCGACCATCGCGGCCGGCAGATCGGCGGCATCGGTGACGACCTGAGCGCCGAGAGCCGAACCACCCTGATCCGGCTTCAGCATCAACGGCAGACCGAGTGTCGAGACCATGGCGTCGAGGACCGGCTTGGCACCCAGCTCGCGGAACGTCGCGTGCGGCAGGACGACCCACTCCGGCGTCGTCAGCCCGGCACGAGCGAGCTCGGCCTTCGCGGTCGGCTTGTCCCACGCCCGCCGGCACGCCCGCGAGTCGGTGCCCACGTACGGCACCCCGAGCATCTCGAGGATCGCCTGCACCGACCCGTTCTCGCCCTCCCCGCCGTGCAGAGCGACGACGACGGCATCCGGACGGCTCGAACGAAGTCGCGTCAGCAACGACGAGTCGGCGTCCCACTCCTCCACCGTCACGCCCACCGACCGCAGGGCAGCCGACAGACGGCGACCGGAGCGGATGGAGACCTCGCGTTCGTGGGAGAGCCCACCGGACAGCACAGCGACCATTCGGTCAGCCACAGCAAACTCCAAAGAAAGATTCAGGCGGTGTCGGGCGACGGGGTCTGCGGACCGGACAGCTGACGGCCCGGCGTCGCCCCGAACGTCGCGTGCAGCTGCATCTCGTCCTCGATGACGTTCGCCAGGCGGCGGACACCCTCACGGATGCGCTCCGGCGTCGGGTAGCAGTACGAGATCCGCAACTGCCGGGAACCGAAGCCGTCCGCGTAAAAGCCGGTGCCCGACGCGTACGCCACACGGGCCGTGACAGCGCGGGGCAGCATCGCCTTCGTGTCGATGCCCTCGGGCACCGTCACCCAGACGTAGAAGCCGCCGTCGGGAATGTTCCACGTGGAACCTTGCGGCATGTGCTGCTCGAGAGCCGACACCGCCGCGTCCCGGCGTTCCCGGTACGCCTCCCGGTACGTCTTGATCTGACCCTTCCAGTCCTGGGTCGAGAGATACCGCGACACGATCATCTGGTTCAGCGTGGGCGGGCACAGCGTGGCGGACTCCGCCGCCAGCACCAGCTTCTCGCGGACCGCGTGCGGCGCCAGCACCCAGCCGACGCGCAGACCGGCCGCGAACGTCTTCGAGAACGACCCGAGGTACACGACGTTGTCCGGGTCCATCGACCGCAGCGCCGGATACGTCTGACCGTCGAACCCGAGCAGCCCGTACGGGTTGTCCTCCACGACCAGCACGCCGTAGGTCCGGCAGATCTCCAGGATCTCGGCCCGCCGCGACACCGCCAGCGTCACGCCGGCCGGGTTGTGGAAGTTCGGGATCGTGTAGAGGAACTTGACGCGCTGGCCAGCGCGCTTGCAGGCCTCCAGGGCCTCTCGCAGCAACGACGGCACGAGCCCGTCAGCGTCCATCGCCACGTGGACGACGTGCGCCTGGTACGCCGTGAACGAGCCGAGAGCGCCCACGTAGGACGGGCCCTCGGCGATCACCACGTCACCGGGGTCGCAGAAGATGCGGGTGACCATGTCGAGGCCCATCTGCGAGCCGACCGTCACCACCACGTCGTCCGGGTGGCCGTTGATGCCCTCCATCGCCATGACGTCGCAGATCTGCTCGCGCAGCAACGGAACACCGTGCGCCGAGCCGTACTGCAACGCCACCAGACCCTCGGTGGCGACCAACTGGCCGATCTCCGCGGACAGCGACTCCAGGGGCAACGCGGCCAGGTGCGGCATGCCGCCGGCCAGCGATACGACCTCGGGACGAGACGCGACTGCGAAAAGTGCCCGGATCTCCGACGCCGTCATCCCTGCCGTGCGCGCTGCGTAGCGCCGAAGGTGGGGGTCAAGGCTTCTGGGGCCCTGCTTGGCGGGCTGTCCGGGCATCGTCATGTGGGACTCCTGTATGGGAATTGTCCCGAGCGAGTGTAACCGTCGTCCCGTTCAGGGCACGTGCCTTCCCGGTTCCGTCACATTCGCCTACCCTCGTACGGGTCTACTGTGCGTGTTTAGGGGTGGAGGTCGGGGTGTCGCGACGCGTTGTGGGCGTCACGCTGGACAACCTGGAGCATCTCTCCAAGCACAGCAGGACGTGCGTTTTCTGGGAGTTGGCCCCTCACCTGCGCGAACAGGCGGAGGAATACGGCGACACGGAGTTCGAGAAGGAAGCCTGGGTCTCCAGCGTCCTGCTCGAATGGGGTTCGTGCGGCCGCCTGATCTACTGCGACGGGATTCCTGCCGGTTCGGTGTTCTACGCACCTCCTGCCGCTGTTCCGCGCAGTTCTGCCTTCCCCACGTCCCCGGTGAGCCCGGACGCGGTCCTCATGACGTCGCTGGACGTCCTCCCTGAGTTCCGAGGGGGCGGGCTTGCACGTGTGCTCGTTCAGGCCGTGGCGAAGGATCTGACGCGTCGTGGCGTGAAGGCCATCGAGGCGTTCGGTGACATGCGCCCGGACGATGAAGAGTCCAGTTGCGTCACGCCCGCGGACTTCCTGACGAGCGTTGGGTTCAAGACCGTGCGGCCGCATCCGCGCTGGCCCCGGTTGCGTCTGGAACTGCGCAGCGCCATCACGTGGAAGGAAGACGTCGAGGCCGCTCTCGAACGCCTCCTCAACAGCGTCACCGTTTCGACGGCGGAACCGAGCTTCCGCCCCGTCTGATCACGCGAAAAGGGCCCCCTCCACGGCGGAGGGGGCCCTTTTTCACGCCTGAGATCTAGCCTTTGGCCATCTCGTAGCGCAGCAGGTCGTTGAACGTGAAGGTGCCCGTCGGCTGGTCGTCCTTGCCGAGCAGGTAGAGACGCTTCACGGACACGAGGATGCCCTCGGCCACGATGTCGCGGAAGCCGGGCGTGGCCAGCCGCGCGCGGTCGTCGGCGTTCGTCAGGTAGCCCACCTCGACGCGGACGGCCGTGCAACGGGTGAGCCGCAGCAGGTCCCACGTCTTCGGGTGCGAACCGCAGTTCTGCATCGACGTGCGGGCCGTGACCTCGCGCTGGATGAACCCTGCCAGCGCCTCGCCCACGGTCGACGACGTGCCGTTGCCGGTGCCGTAGTGGAACGTCGCCACGCCCTGAGCGTTCGGCGACTGGTTGCCGTCGGCGTGCAACGACAGGATCAGGTCGGCGCCTGCCTCGTTCGCGAACCGGGCGCGCTCCGCCTCGTCCGGGCAGTTCGCCGGACCACGCGTGAGCAGCGCCTCCATGCCGGTGGCGGCCATCTTGCCCTCGAGGCGGCGGGCCAGGTCCAGCATCAGGTCGGCCTCGGACACGCCGTCCACGACCACACCGCGGTCCTGCCCGCCGTGGCCTGGGTCGATGACGATCCGCTTGCCGGACAGACGCGAACCCGCGCTGCGGACCCGTTCCTGCTCGCGCAGCAGCACCGGACGGCCACCGCGGACCTTCGGCTGCAGTTGGCGCAACGCGCGCACGGTGTCAGGACCGCACATGCCGTCCACGATCAGGCCGTAGTCGCGCTGGAAGTTCTTCAGCGCCTGCTCGGTCTGCTGGCCGAACACGCCGTTCGCGCGGCCGGCGTCGTAACCCAGCTCCAGCAGGCGTTCCTGCAGCATCAGCACGTCGTCGCCGGTGGTCGGCTGCGACATCAGGTACGCGAGCGGGCGGTCGCCGAGTGAGAACGTCGCGTCGCGCAGCGCGCGGTAGGTCGCCGGGCCGACGATGCCGTCGATGATCAGCCCCCGCTGCTGCTGGAACGCTCGCACGGCGTGCTCGACCTGCTGGTCGAACACCGGCGGCGCCTGGGGGTCGGTCGGCGGAAGCATTCCGAGCCTGGTCAGGGTCGACCGGATCTCGGCAACATCACTTCCGACGTCCCCGCGGCGGAGCAGCTGCATGCACCCTCGCTCGACTAGGGCGCCGAACTTGGTCGGCGCGTCAGTTGGGAAGTCCTCATTGTGCCCTGCTGCGCTAAGTGATCGATGCAGGGCTACTCACAGTCGCACCGAGATCACGTTCCCGGTACCGAACAAGCGTGACCCGCCCGTCTTATCGGTAGACGGGCGGGTCACGTTGCGCGTTGCACTGGACTTCTTAGCCCATGCAACTTTTTTCGTCAGGCCAGGACGTCCTGCAGGTCCTTCAGCAGCGCTGCCTTGGGCTTCGCGCCGACGATCTGCTTCACCGGACGGCCGCCCTGGAACAGGATCAGCGTCGGCACGGACATGATCTGGTAGTCACGGGCGATCGCCGGGTTCGCGTCGATGTCGACCTTGGCGACGGTGAGCTTCTCGCCGTGCTCGGCGGCGATCTCCTCCAGCACCGGCGCAACCATCTTGCACGGGCCGCACCAGGTCGCCCAGAAGTCGACCAGAACGGGCTTCTCGCTGGTCAGCACGTCGTCCGCGAACGACTTGTCGGTCACCGTGACGGTGGCGCCTGCCATGTTCTCTCCCTAAAGCCTTGAAGAAACTTCAGTTGCTCTTGCCGTAGCCGCCGCCGACAGCCTCGGCGGCGATCTCCGCATGCTCTTCGCCGTGCTCGGCGAGCCACCGTTCCGCGTCGATCGCGGCGCTGCAACCCGAGCCGGCGGCCGTGATCGCCTGGCGGTACTCGTGGTCGACGAGGTCGCCTGCCGCGAACACGCCGTCCAGGTTCGTGTAGGAGGACTTGTCCTTCGTCAGGACGTAGCCCTCCTCGTCGAGGTCGACCTGGCCCTTGACCAGCGACGAGCGCGGGTCGTGGCCGATCGCGAGGAAGAAGCCGGTGACCGGCATCTCGGACTCGGCGCCGGTGACGGTGTCCTTGATCTTGATCGACGACACCGTTCCGTCGCCCAGCACGTCGGTGACCTGGGTGTTCAGCTGCCACTTGATCTTGTCGTTGGCGCGGGCGCGCTCGAGCATGACCTTGGAGGCGCGGAACTCCTCGCGGCGGTGGATGACCGTGACCGACTTGGCGAAGCGGGTGAGGAACGTCGCTTCCTCCATCGCCGTGTCACCGCCACCGACGACCGCGATGTCGTGGTCGCGGAAGAAGAAGCCGTCGCACGTCGCACAGGCCGACACACCGCGGCCGAGCAGCTCCTGCTCGCCGGGGATGTTCAGGTACCTGGCCGCCGCGCCCATCGCGAGGATGACCGCCTTGGCCTCGTACTCGACGCCGTTGGCGACGACCTTCTTGATCTCACCGGTCAGCTCGACGGACTCGACGTCCTCGGCACGCAGTTCGGCACCGAAGCGCTGAGCCTGCTCGCGCATCTGCTCCATGAGCTCGGGGCCCATGATGCCGTCGCGAAAGCCCGGGTAGTTCTCGACCTCGGTCGTCGTCATGAGGGCGCCGCCGTACTGCGAACCCTCGAAGACCAGGGGCTCGAGCTGCGCACGGGCGGCGTACACCGCCGCGGTGTAGCCCGCAGGCCCTGATCCGATGATGATCACGTTGCGCACGCTCACGGCCCCAGCAACTCCTCGATCTCGTCGTCTGTCTGGCTCAACGGATCGTAGGTGTAGCTAATTCCGTGACTTGAGCGACTACCGAGCGCCGATCGTGGTGTTCGCGAGGACGCCCTCGGGCTTGTCCGGTCCGCAGGTCTTCGGATCCAGCACGACCAGGCGATATTGCCCGAGACCGGCGGGCAGGATCGCCATCACGGCGTCCTTGCCGTCGAGGGTGATCGGGCTGATGCCCAGCGGGTTGCCCGAGCTCGTGATGCCGCCGCCCTTGAGACAGCCAGCGAGGCGGTCCGGGGTCTCCAGCGGGCCGAAGTTCTGCGCTTTGAGCACGTCGCTGACCGCGGAGCCGAGCTGGTCGCTGCTCAACGCGAGCGGCGGGGCGGTCACGTTCGAGGACGGCTTCGGGCTCTCCTGCGCGGCCGGCGGGGTGTTCGCCTGCTGCCCACCTGGGGAGACGGCCAGCACGATGCCGAACGCGGCGGCGGCCGCGACCAGCACGCCGGCACCACCGAGGCCGAGCCTGCGGTTGCGGCGCTTGCGCGCGTCGTCCAGCGACACGACGGGTGCGGCGGGACGGGCCTCGGCGGCGAGCGCGGCGTCGATCCGGGCAGCCACGTGGTCGGGCATGGGGATCGGCGGCAACGCCTGCAGGTCCTCCAGCGTGGCGTCCAGCGCCTGCAGGATCTCCCTGGCCTCAGCGTCCGCCTCGACCCTCGGGCGCAGCTGTGCGGCGACCTCAGGGGGCAGCACGCCCGCGTGCAGGTCCGCGATGAGGTCTACCGACCACGGCGGACCCATCGGCACGCGCTCCATGCCGGTCATCGGCCCTCCCACTGACGTTGCTCTTGCACATTCACACCGTCAGCTGGGACGTTCGCATCTGCGATTCGGTTCCTGAGGTGCCCGAGAACTTTGGCTAGCTTGGCGCGACCCCGCGCGCACCTGCTCTTGACCGTGCCTTCCGCGATGCCGAGCATCTTCGCCGTCTCCGCGACGGAGTAGCCCTCGACGTCGACGAGCACGATGGGCGCCCGCTGCTCTTCCGGCAGCTCCATCAGCGCTTCCTGCACCATCAGGCTGGTCTCGCGGTCGCTCATCGCGTCACGGGGCGCGACGGGCTCACCGGGGCCGGCCTCGGGCAGCGGCACTGTCGGTCTTGTTTGTCGCCGTCTCATCCGGTCGAGGCACGCGTTGACCACGATCCGGTGAAGCCAGGTGGTGACCTGTGACTCCGCGCGGAACGACGAGGCCGCGCGGAAGGCCGAGATGAACGCCTCCTGCAGCGCGTCCGCGGCCTCCTCGGGGTCCCGCAGCGTGCGCAGCGCCACGGCCCACATCCGGTCGCGGTGGCGCTTCACCAGCTCCGAGAACGCGTAGGGGTCACCTGCGGCGTGGGCCGAGATGAGATCGGCGTCCGAGCTGGCTGCGGCGGTCACGGGACGCACTTTAGCGAGGACGATCACAGATCACCCGGACAGGGCTACCCACGGTGCCGAGGTAGTTCTACTGGGCTCGCGTGTAGAGGATCTCGCGGATTTCGGACTGGTTCTTGCCGCCACCGGAGTTCGTCAGCTGCGTGATCCAGATCAGCACGTGACCGGTCGGTTCGTGTTCGTTGAGCTGGATCTGCGTCTGCCCGTCCGACAGGTCCGCGACCCCGATGACCTTGGTCTCCTCCAGCGGCGCGTCCAGCGCAGAGGCCACCCTGATCTCGACGTGCGTGCCCTTGCTGGGCGAGGTGATCGTGACCGACGCCAGCCGCACCGGCTCGGCGAACGAGGCCATCAGCCCGATGCCGGGCTTCAGGGTCGGGAACTGCTGGAAGTAGTTGTCCGTCCGCCAGAACGTGGACGCGTTGTTGTCGACCGCCCGGCTCGCCTGGTTCGCGTTGTCCGGCTGGTTCGTCACGTCGTAGACGCCGATCCGGCCCGGCTGTACCGGTCCGGCAGGCGTGGGCACGGGCGCGGTCTGGCCGTTCGACCCCGGCTGGTTGATCACCACGGTCGGGCCGCCGCCACGGGAGGGCTCGTCGCTGAAGAACCCGACGATCTGCACGCTCAGCCACACGATCACGGTCAGCGTGGCCAGCGCGAGCACGCCGACGCTGATCCACAGCTTCTTCTTCTGCTGCTTGTCCTGCACCGGGCGCTGCGTCGTCCACACCACGGCGTCGTCATCGTCGGCGCGCGAGCGGGACGCCGACACGGCGGGGATCAGCGAGGTCTCGGCCTCTTCGGCCGCGATCTGGTTGAGCACCTGCAGGATGGCCGCCGACGTGCGGATACCGCCCACCGAGGTGTCTTCCAGCGAACGCACCGCGACGGACGACAGCTCGTGCGGCAGGTACGGGTGCAGCGCGTTCGGTGCCACGACAGACCCGTCCGGCCCGGTCGGGGCGACCGGCACGCCACCGGGGCCGCCCGGCAGCGCCCACCGGCCGGTGAGCAGCAGGTACAGGATCGCGCCCAGGCCCTTGACGTCGTCGCGCGCGATCGCGTCCGGCCTGGGACCGGGGAACGCGAGGCGCAGGCGGCCGTCCGAGGTGACCCGGATGCGCTGCGGGTGATCCGCGCCCAGAACGAGACCGGCGTGGTGCGCGCCCTCGATGGCGGCGCCCAGCGGTTCGAGCAGGCGGGTGGCGGCGCCCGCGGGCAGCGGGCCCTCCGCGATCAGGTCCATCAGGTCGGTGCCCTGGGTCCACTCGGCGACGACCATGCCGAGGATGCCCTCGTCCGGCCGGATTCCGGTGCCGGGCGTGAGGACGTCGATGACCCTGGAGACACCGGGGTGCGTGAACGACGCGGCGTGCATCGCACGTTCGACCGTTCGGCGCGCACGAGCCGCGGCGTCGTTGTCGGCCAGGTCTCCGAGCAGCACCGTCAGCGCCACGTCGCGGTTGAGCTGACCGTCCCTCGCTCGCCACAGCTCTGCCTTGGAACGATCATCCGCGCCTGATTTGGCGAGCAGGCGGTAGCGGCCGTTGCCGATGACGCCGCCGGGGACCAGGGCGGCGTGAACTCCGCTACTCACGGGCACGAGGGTACGGGACGACGCTCACAGCCCGGAGTCACCGCCGCCGCACCAATTGGTTGATCTTGTCGATGGCCGGCTTCATCTCGGGTACGCGGAATGCCGCCAAAAGGCCGAACGCGAGCGGCAGACCGATCAACGTCACCACGATGACCTCGACCCAGCTGGCCACGACCACCTCGGTCTTGGTGGACGCGTCCGACAGGCCGAGTCCGTGCTGGACGAGCCAGTTGGCTCCGGTGGCCACCGCGAACGCCAGCGAGGAGGCGACGACGGTCAGGCAGACGGTCCAGATCGTGAAACCGGTGCGCAGGCGGCCGAGCCGGATCCGCAGCCACACCTGACCGACGACCGCGCCGAAGACGAAGCTGAGCGACATCGCGAGCGACATGCCGACGCCGAGCTGCTCCGGCTTGGCCACCGCGACGAAGAAGTAGATCAACCCGATCCGGACCGCCACGATCAGCGCCTGGATCAGCGTGGGCGTGCGGGCGTCCTTCATCGCGTAGAAGACCCGGAGCTGCAGCAGCGTGATCGCGTACGGCACGAGCCCGAACGCGGACATGGCGAGCGCGATGCCGATGCCGGTACCGCCCTCGACACCCGACCGGCCGAACCCGAAGGCCGCGATGCCGATCGCCACCCCGGAGACGGTCATCAGCGCGCTGAACGGCATCAGCAGGATCGTCGACATGCGGTTGCCGAACAGCAGGTCGCGGACGATCTGGTCGTTGTCCCCGTGCGCGGCGGACCGGCTCATCCTCGGCATCAGCGCCGTCAGCAGCGACACGCCGAGCACGCCGTAGGGCACCTGGGCGATGAGCCACTGGAAGTTGAACGCGGTGAGCGCTCCGCCGGCCTCGGTCGCGGCGTTCGTCAGCACGGTCATGCTGGCGAAACCGAGGGCCACGTAGAGCAGCACCCAGAACGCGAGCCCGCCGAACTCCGACAACCGCGAGTCCCAGCCGAGCCGCCACTTGAACCGGAAGCCGGTCTTCTTGAGCGCCGGGATCAGCACGGCGGCCTGCACGGCCACGCCGAGCGCGGTACCGAGACCGAGCACCAGCAGGTGCGTGTCGGTCATCCGCACCGGGTTGATCGTGAGATCGCCGGGCAGCAACGCGTAGGCGGCGAGCACGCCGATGACGACGACGTTGTTCAGCACCGGCGCCCAGGTGGGCAGGCCGAACACGTGCCGGGCGTTCAGCACCGCGCTGATCAGCGCGGTCAGGCCGTAGAACACGATGCCGGGCAGGATCAGGTACGCGAACGCGGTCACGACCTCGGGCTTCGCGTCGCCCGTGTCGGAGATGAAGAGGTCCGTGAGCAGCGGTGCGCACGCCACGGCGATGATCGTGCCGACGCCGAGGATGGCCGTGCCCATGCTGATCAGCCACTGGGCGTAGGACTCACCGCCGTCGCCGTCCTCTTTTTCGGCCCGCACCAGCAGCGGGATCGCCACGCTGGTCAGGATGCCGCCGAGGAGCAGCTCGTTGATCATCGTCGGCAGCGTGGACGCCGCCTGGTACGAGTCGCTGAGCCAGCCGGCGCCGAGGACGGCCACCAGCAGCACCTTCGACAGCAGGCCGGTGACTCGGCTGACGATCGTCGCGATCGCCATCGAGCCGCTGGCCTTCGCGACCGAAGGTGCCTGCTTCTGCTGCTCTGGTTCGGTGGTCGTGGCTGTCTCGCTCACGCGCTCGACTTCTCCGGTGTGACGTTCTCGATGGACGGTGCGTCGCCGCCGTTCTCGCCGTTGCGAGCACGGACCCGCTTGTAGATGCGTCGTCCGGAAAGCAGGACGAGCGCGATCGCGGCGATCACGGTGACGATCACCGTGATGGTGCCGTAGGCGGAAGACGACACCTCCAGCTTGACAGTGTCACCCAGAGCGACGCCCTCGGGAGTGGTCAGCCGGACGTTGACGGGGAACCTGCCGGACCGCAGCACCTCGACCGGCACCCGCACGACGCGCTCGCCGCGGGCGGGAAGTACCTGGTCAGCGAGGTCGAGCTTGCGGATGCCCGGCGTGTCGGCCAGCACGATCCGCACGGTGACGCGGACGTCGAGCTTGTTCGTGATGGTGACGGGAATGGGACTGTCGCCGGAGCCGAGCAGGATCGGGCTCGCGGGCGGAGTCACACCGACCATGCCGGTCAGCGAGTTCAGCTCGGCCTGGCTGATGTACGCGGTGGACCGCGCGCCCTCCTCGTTCGACCGCCACGCGCCGGACATCGCGCGCAGCAGGCCGAGCCACAGCGGGTCGGAGAGGTCGCCGGGCGTGGCGTGCTCGCTGTCTTCCTGCTGCATCGACGCGACCATGCCGTTGAGCTCGGCGCTCTGCCTGGTCACCGCGTCGGCGATGGTGGCGGAGATCTCACGCGCACCGGCCTCCGGCGGGTAGGTGACCTTGGCGGTCGTCACCGTCGGCGTGGCCTTGGTCAGCTCCTCGAGACCGGTCTGGGTCGCGTAGCCGCTGGCGAGCAACCGCTGGGCGGTGCTCAGGAACTCGGTCATCTCCGAGAGCGGCGCGTTCCACCGGCGCGGCGGCGTGACCAGCACGTTTCGGCCGTCGCCCTGCCAGCCGGCGCGGAACACCAGCACCGACAGCGCGTTCTGCACCGACACCGGCTGGCTCTCGACCGGCGTGGTTACACCGGAGAGCGTGCGCGGCCTGGAGGCACTTCCCTGCAGCGCGTCCGAGACCATCGAGTCGATCTTCACGGCGGTCACGGGGTGCTGACCCGCGATGCCGACCGGACCGGTGCCGGGCGCGTCGGCCAGGCCCGTCGGGTCGAGCAGGACCGACTTCATGCCCGCGTACTTCTGCTCGGGCTGGGGCGTGGTCAGCTCGTCGAACGTCGGCTGGTCCAGCACGCCGTCCTCTGGCCACACGAAGTCCGGCAGCGGCTGGACGCCGAGGATCTGCTGGATGAGCTTGGGGCCGTCGGTCAGCGCGAGCGTCCGCATGTTCGTGAGCTTCGCCCTGTTCAACGCCACGAGGTCGGCGTCGGCGTACGGCAGCGCGACGACGCAACGGCCGGTGACGGCGAGCTTGAGCCGGTCGAGCCACAGCTTCGCCTCGGCCCTGCCCGTGCCCTCGACGCCACCGCGTACCCGGTAGCCCGTGCTCATCGCCTGGATCGTGCGCAGCAGGTCGGGGTCGATGGCCAGGCACATCGAGGTGCTCATGGACCCGATCGCCTGCTCGTAGGCCTGCAGCAGGCCGTAGAGCCGTCCGGTGGCCGAGAGCGACGCCACGAGCTCGTCGTCGACCAGCTCGGACTGACCCTCGCCGCCGGTCCTGACCAGCCGGGGCCGGTCCGCGATGGGCCACAGGACGGTGAGCTTCGCCGCGGCGCCCGGCCTGCCCTTGGTCTCGCCGCCGGGCACGCCCAGCACGGGCAGCAGCGTCGAGAGGGCCGCGAGCCGCGCCTGGCCGCCGTAGTCGGGACGGCCGTTGATGTTGGCGAGGATCGGGTAGATGCCCGGCTGCTCGATCGCGAGCGAGGTGGGCGCATTCCCGCGCAACGGCACCTCGAGCGTGAAGTCCTGCTGCTGGCCTGCCTCGAGCGCGTCGGCGACCTTGGTGAAGTTCGGCTGGATGAACTCGGCCGCCGCGGGCTCCCGCAACGCCTTGCGCAGGTCGTCCTCGGACTCGAGCGGCTCGCCGCGCTCCAGGCGCAGCACGATGTCGGACACCTTGCGGTCGCCGACGTTGACGATCTTGCCGGTGATCTTGACGGTGCTCGGTGAGTCACCCGTCACGAACCGGGGTGTGAGCTGGGCGATGTCGAGCCGCAGGAACTGCGGCTGCTGCTGGCCCGGCTGCGCGGAGAGGGTTCTCGTCGCCCACACCTGGGTGGCGGGCGCGGGCATGAACGGCAGCGCGTCGATCTCGTCCGGCTGTGACTGCTCGACGGCGCCCGCGGGCGGCGTGACGGTCACCAGGCACGCGGCGACAGCGGCTGTGCAGAACAGCTTCCTCAGGCTCACGCCGACTCCGCCCCGTTCCGGCAGCGGTCGGCGAGCAGTTCGGCTGCTCGGCGGACCAGACGGCGCTCATCGGCATACGCGAGTCGCTCGTCCAGCTCGCCGAGTGGCACCCACGCCACCTCGGTGACCTCCACGTCTTCGTCGGAAAGCTCTCCCCCCAGCGCTTCGAGGAGGAAGTGGTGAACCGTCTTGTGCACCCGGCGGTCGTCAGCGACGAACCAGTAGTCGATCGACCCCAACGGGCGAACCACCCTGCTATGAATACCGGTCTCCTCGGCGACCTCGCGCACCGCGGTCTGTTCCGCGGTCTCGCCTGCCTCGATGTGACCCTTCGGCAAAGACCACAGCAACCGGCCGCGCCGGTCAAGTCTGCCGATCACCGCGGCCCGTTGCTCGCCGTCGAGCACCAGGCCGCCCGCCGACGTCTCGTCGACCGTCTTGAGCCTTCTGCCCCGCCGCTTCTTCCGGCGCCCCGGCTTGGGGCCTCCTCCGGATCGTGCGGTCGACGCGGGCATACGGCCGATCGTACTTACGAACCTTAAGTACGCTGGTTTCTCGTGTCTCGATCGCTCCAGCAGAATGCGGTGGTGGAACAGCCCGCCATCACACCAGTCGTCGCCGAGCTCGCCGCTCGGTTCGCCGCCGAGGGCAAGCGCCTCTACCTCGTGGGCGGCAGTGTGCGCGACGCCGTGCTGGGGCGCCCGACGAACGACTTCGACTTCACCACCGACGCGCGTCCCGCCGAGATCCAGAAGCTGCTCAGCGGCTGGGCGGACGCCCAGTGGGACACCGGAATCGCGTTCGGCACGGTCGGCGCCTCGAAGAAGGGCGAGATCATCGAGATCACGACCTTCCGCGCGGACACCTACGACGGCGTCACCCGCAACCCCGAGGTGACCTTCGGCGACACGATCGACGGCGACCTGGTCCGACGTGACTTCACGGTCAACGCGATGGCGTTCGACGTCGTGGCCGGCGAGTTCGTGGACCCGACCGGTGGCCTTGCGGCTGCGCGTGAAGGCGTGCTCGACACGCCGGCGACCCCGCAGGAGTCGTTCGGCGACGACCCGTTGCGGATGCTGCGTGCGGCGCGGTTCGTCTCCCAGCTGGGCTTCACCGCCGCGCCGCGGGTGGTCGAGGCGATGCGGTCGATGGCAGGCCAAATCGCCCGCATCACGCCGGAGCGAGTGCAGGTGGAGCTCTCGAAGCTCCTGTGCGGCGCGCACCCGCGCCGCGGCATCGAGCTCATGGTGGAGACCGGGCTGGCCGACGTCGTGCTGCCCGAGCTCACGGCCATGAAGCTGGAAATCGACGAACACCATCAGCACAAGGACGTCTTCGACCACTCGCTGGTTGTGCTGGAACAGGCAATTGATCTTGAAGATGTTGATCAATCACCCGATCTGGTGCTGAGGATCGCGGCACTCCTGCACGACATCGGCAAACCGGCTACCCGGAAGTTCGAGCCCGGCGGCGGTGTCTCGTTCCACCACCACGAGGTCGTGGGCGCGAAGATGGTTCGCAAGCGCTTGCGGGCGTTGCGGTACTCGAAGGAGATCACCGAGGACGTCGCCAAGCTCGTCTACCTGCACCTGCGCTTCCACGGCTACGGCAACGGCGAGTGGACCGACTCGGCCGTGCGCCGGTACGTGACCGACGCGGGAGACCTGCTGACGCGGCTGCACAAGCTCGTCCGTGCCGACTGCACGACCCGCAACAAGCGCAAGGCGAGCCTGCTGAAGCGGACGTACGACTCTCTCGAGGAACGCATCGCGCGCATCGCTGCCGAGGAAGACCTCGCGCGCGTGCGGCCGGACCTCGACGGCAACGAGATCATGAAGCTGCTCGGGCTGGCACCGGGCCGGCAGGTCGGTGAGGCGTGGAAGTTCCTCAAGGAGCTGCGGCTCGACCGGGGGCCGCTGGGGCGCGACGAGGCCGAGGCCGCGTTGCTCGACTGGGCGCGCGAACAGGGCATCACTCCGCCATCCGTGTGACACATGGTGAGCGCATGACATCCCCGCGTTAGCGAACTGACAGCGCGGGGCTGCACCATGGGCAGTGCTCATGGGGGTGATGCAGATGTTCACTTGGGGACTTTCCGCAGGTCCTGCGGTATACGACCTGGAAGTGCTGACCGACGACCAACGGGCCGTGCTGAGGTGTCTCGCGCGCGGTCACGCCGACCACGAGATCGCCCGCGTGCTCGGCATCGGGCAACAGCAGGTGGCCGACGAGGTGGCCGAGATCCTGCGGCGCCTGGATCTACCCGATCGGGTGGCTGCCGTCGTTTTCGCGCACAAGGCCGGGATGTTGCACCTGCCGTTTCCGCGCTAGCAGGAGCAGGTAGGCGCCCAGCCCGATCACGTAGAGCCCGGCGGCGGTGATGATGAGAGCGGGCGAACGCCCGTCCAGGGGGACCACCGTCGCCGTGATGGACACCGCGGTGACCTGCGCGACGTTGAAGAGCGTGTCGTAGAGGGAGAAGACCCGGCCGCGCACCTCGTCACGGACGTCGTGCTGCACCGCGGTGTCCACGCACAGCTTGACGATCTGACCGGCGAAGATGATCAGGAAGCTCGCCCCGAGGATGGACGGCAGCGTCATCGGCAGCCCGAGCCCGATCTGCGCGGCGCACGTGAGCATCAGCGCGCCGCAGATCGTGGTCTTCACACCGAACCTGTCGACGATCCGGTCGGTGAAGATGCCGGCGAGCAGGATGCCCGCGCCTCCCGCCACCGCGACCTCGCCGAGCCCGCCGATGCCCGCCTTGAGGAAGCCGACGTCGTGCAGGCTGTAGCGCATCAGCAGCAGCGTGACCATGAGGCTCACGCCGAACGCGGCCCGGTGCGCGAGCAGTGCGGCCAGCCCGGCCGTGACGTTCGGGGTGTGCCAGGTGGCCTTCGCGCCGTCCACCAGACCTCGTGCGACGGCCCTGAACGCGTTGGGCGGCTCGTCGACCTCGTCCGGCCCGAGCACGCCGGCCTTGAACCTGCTGGCGATGAACGCGCTGGTCAGCATGCCCACGAGAGCGATGCTGGTCGTCCATCCCGAGCCGCCGTCACCGGCACCCAGCAGCGTGCGGAACCCGATCGCACAGGCCGCGCCGATCACGGCGGTGATCGCTCCGGCGGTCGTGGCCAGCGCGTTCGCCTCGACCAGGTGGTCCTCGTGGACGACGTGCGGGAGGGAGGCGGAAAGTCCTGAACCGACGAACCGGCCGATGCCCATGACGACCAGTGCGGAGATGTAGAGCGGCAACCCGCTCAGCCCCGCGCCGACCGCCAGAGCGGTGAGCAGGACGAAGGCAGCGCGTGAGACGTTCGCCACCACGATGACCTTCTTGCGGTCCCATCGGTCGAGCAGCGCGCCCGCGAACGGCCCCACGATCGAGTACGGCAGCAGGAGCACGGCGAACCCGGCCGCGATGGCAGCGGGATCGGCCTGCCGCTCGGGGTTGAAGAGCACAGCGCCGGCGAGCCCGGCCTGGAAGAGTCCGTCACCCCATTGCGACGCGAGGCGGGTGGCGAGAAGCCTGCGGTACTCGGGGATGCCGAGGAACCGGCGTGATCCCCAGTGGTGCTTATCCACCGCAAGCGTTGTCACCGCTGCACTCTATGCGCGCTCGGGTGAAAACCACGAAAGCCGGACCTCTCGGTCCGGCTCCCCTGGGCCGGATGCCAGGTCGCCTCACGGCGCGGTGCACTACGCGGCTCCAGCCGTACGGTATTCCGCGAAGGCGGTTGTCTGTTGAGCCCGGGGGACACAAAGACATCCGACACCTGAGTCTAACGGGGCGCGGCCCTGAGTTGTTCCGGCGATCACGGGTGATTTCATGGTGACGTGCGTCCCGATGCCGAAGTCGAGCCAGGCTCCCTCTTGGTTGCCGCTCCGAGCCTGAACGACCCGAACTTCACACGCACCGTCGTCTACATCATCGACCAACGTCCAGAGGGGACCCTCGGCGTCGTGCTGAACCGCCCCTCCGAGGTGGCGGTCCACGACGTACTGCCGCCGTGGGGTTCACACGTGACGAAGCCGCAGTGCATCTACATCGGCGGTCCGGTCGAGCAGAAGACGGCGCTGTGCCTGGCAGCCTTGAAGGCGGGCACCGACCCGTCGGCTGTGGAGGGTCTGGTCGGCGTGCAAGGCCCGGTCGCGTTGATCGACCTCGACGCCGAGCCGGACGACCTGATGCCGCTGGTGCGCGGCCTGCGAGTGTTCGCGGGCTACGCGGGCTGGGGCGAGGGCCAGCTCGCCGGTGAGATCGAGCGCGGTGACTGGATCGTCGTGACCGGGCTGGCCGATGACGTGCTCGTAGGCGCGAAGGTCGACCTGTGGGGACGGGTGCTGCGCCGGCAGGGAATGCCGCTGGCGCTGCTGTCCACCTATCCCAAGGACGTCCGCGAGAACTGATTCACGTGAAACGTCGAGTTACAGGCCGGCGAGCGGGGAGCAACCGCCGCCACCGCAAGCGCAGCCACCGCAGCCCTTGGGCTTGACCGGCTCCGGCACCAGCGCCGCCGCCCGGCTGCCCACGATCCCGCCGGCGAAGGCGATCGCGAGCGCGCCGACCAGTCCGATGATCCCAGCGGTCACGGCCAGGTCGGCCATGACGAACGACATGGCGCCCGACACGATCGCGACCACGCCGGCCGCCACGTTAGGCACCCCGGCGACGCGGTTGGCCAGCGCGAACGTCTCCTCGTCGCGCAGTGCCGCCGCCGTGCGCACGCCGACGAAGCGGTTGCGTCGCAGCTTGCCCTGCAGACCCAGCAGACCGACCGCGCCGAGAGCGACGCCGAGCACACCCAGGACGACCGACAGCACGATGTTCACCCCAAGAGGGTAAGGCGGAACCTGCGTTCACCTCGAAGTCACCCCGGTCCGATGTGCCGCACGCCACCGCCGCGTGCATGCCGCTTGCGGTGCGCTGATACCGTTGACGACATGAGCACGGCCCGCCTGCTCCTTATCTAGCCGCGACGACCTGATCGGAAGACGGTCGGCGCGGCCGCCCTCCATGCCCTTTCGGGCTGGGGGGCTTCGTCATGTCAGGAGCAGGAACGACGTGAGAGGGACCTTGAAATGAGCACGGACGCGGCGGAGATTCCCGCCTACCGCTACACCGCCGAACTGGCGGGCCAGATCGAGGAACGGTGGCAGCGGTACTGGGAGAACCACGGCACCTACCACGCGCCGAACCCCGTTGGCGCGCTCAAGGGTGACGTGCCCGCGGACAAGCTGTTCGTGCAGGACATGTTCCCGTACCCGAGCGGCGCCGGCCTGCACGTCGGCCACCCGCTGGGCTTCATCGGCACGGACGTGTTCGCGCGCTACCACCGCATGAACGGCCGCAACGTCCTGCACACCATGGGCTTCGACGCGTTCGGCCTGCCCGCCGAGCAGTACGCGGTGCAGACGGGTCAGCACCCGCGCAAGACCACCGAAGACAACATCAACACGTACCTGCGCCAGATCCGCAGGCTGGGCCTGGGCCACGACGAGCGTCGCCGCATCTCGACGATCGACCCCGAGTACTACAAGTGGACCCAGTGGATCTTCCTGCAGATCTTCAACTCCTGGTACGACGCGGATGCGCGCAAGGCCCGTCCGATCGCCGAGTTGATCTCCCAGTTCGAGTCCGGCGAGCGCGCCGTCGAGGACGGTCGCAAGTGGTCTGAGCTGTCTTTTGCCGACCAGCAAAGGATCTTGGGCGAATTCCGGCTGGCCTACTTGTCGGAGGCGCCCGTCAACTGGTGCCCGGGACTGGGTACTGTGCTGGCGAACGAAGAGGTCACCGCGGACGGTCGCAGTGAACGTGGCAACTTCCCAGTGTTCAGGAAAAGCCTGCGCCAGTGGATGATGCGCATCACCGCGTACTCGGACCGGCTGATCGACGACTTGGACCGGCTGGACTGGCCGGACAAGGTCAAGGCCATGCAGCGCAACTGGATCGGGCGCTCGCACGGCGCCCGAGTCCGATTCGCGGTGGGAGACGAGAACATTGAGGTCTTCACGACCCGTCCGGACACACTGTTCGGCGCGACCTACATGGTCCTGGCACCGGAACACGAGCTGGTGGACCAGATTGCGGCGCCCGATCGCGTGGCAGACATCGCCGCGTACCGGCGCGCGGCGTCCCTGAAGTCCGAACTGGACCGTCAGGAGAACAAGGAGAAGACCGGCGTCTTCATCGGGGCGTACGCCACGAACCCGGTGAACGGCAAGGAAATCCCTGTCTACATCGCCGACTACGTGCTGATGGGCTACGGCACCGGCGCGATCATGGCCGTGCCTGGCCAGGACCAGCGCGACTGGGACTTCGCCCGGAAGTTCGACCTGCCGATCATCCGCACGGTCCAGCCCTCGGAAGGCTTCGAGGGCGAGGCCTACACGGGCGACGGCCCGGCGGTGAACTCCGGGTTCCTGGACGGCATGGCGATCGACGACGCCAAGAAGACGATCATCGGCTGGCTGGAGGAGAACGGCCACGGCCACGGCACCGTCCAGTACAAGCTGCGCGACTGGCTGTTCAGCCGCCAGCGCTACTGGGGCGAGCCGTTCCCGATCGTCTACGACGAGGCCGGCACCCCGATCGCGCTGCCCGAGTCGATGCTGCCGATCGAGCTGCCCGAGGTCGACGACTACTCGCCGCGCACCTTCGACCCGGAGGACGCGAACACCGAGCCGTCGCCGCCGCTGTCCCGCGCCACTGAGTGGACGACGGTCGAGCTGGACCTGGGCGACGGTGTGAAGACCTACCGCCGCGACACGAACACCATGCCGAACTGGGCGGGTTCGTGCTGGTACCAGCTGCGCTACGTCGACCCGGTCGAGACCGAGCGGTTCGTCAACCCGGAGAACGAGAAGTACTGGCTGGGCCCGCGCACGGCCGAACACGGCCCGACCGACCCCGGCGGCGTCGACCTGTACATCGGCGGCGTCGAGCACGCGGTCCTGCACCTGCTGTACTCGCGCTTCTGGCAGAAGGTCCTGTTCGACCTGGGCCACCTGACCGGCGACGAGCCGTACCGCCGCCTGTTCAACCAGGGCTACATCCAGGCGTACGCGTACGTCGACCCGCGCGGTGTCTACGTGCCGGCCGACGAGGTCGTCGAGGAAGACGGCAGGTACTTCTACAACGGCGAAGAAGTCCGTCGTGAGTACGGGAAGATGGGCAAGAGCCTGAAGAACGTCGTCACGCCGGACGAGATGTGCGAGCGGTACGGCGCCGACACCTTCCGGTTCTACGAGATGTCCATGGGCCCGATGGACGTGTCACGCCCGTGGGCGACCAAGGACGTCGTAGGCGCGCAACGGTTCCTGCAGCGTCTGTGGCGCAACCTGGTCGACGAGACCGACGGCTCGCTGCGCGTCACTGACGAAGAGCCTTCGGCCGAGGCGCTGCGTTTGCTGCACAAGACCATCGCCGGCGTGCACGACGACTACGCGAACCTGCGCTACAACACGGCGGGCGCGAAGCTGATCGAGCTGAACAACTACGTCACCAAGCACTACGCCGCCGGCACGCCCCGCGCGCTGGCCGAGCCCCTGGTGCTGATGCTGGCTCCGCAGGCCCCGCACGTGGCCGAGGAGCTGTGGGCTCGGTTGGGCCGCACCGACTCGCTGGCGCACGGGCCGTTCCCGGCTGCTGACGAGCAGTACCTGGTCGAGGACACGGTCGAGTACCCGATCCAGGTCAACGGCAAGGTCCGCTCGCGGGTCGTCGTGTCGGCCTCGGCCTCGCAGGACGAGATCAAGGCCGCGGCGCTGGCCGAGGAGAAGATCGCCGAACTGGTCGCGGGTGGCGAGCCGCGCAAGGTGATCGTGGTCCCCGGTCGTCTGGTGAACGTGGTTCTGTAGTTGGGAGTGGAGCCGGCGCGGCTGCGGTCGCGTCGGCTCTGCCTTGTGCGCGTTGGGCTTGATCGCGAGTTATCCACAGGCTTCTGGGTTCTTGACCTGCGGTTATCGGGATCCGGGTAGCCTGTGGATAACGGCGGAACCAAATCGAGGGTTCGCGCGTTGCGTCACAAGGAAAAGGCGCGGGGGTGGCGAGCGCCGATCGCGAACGACCGGATTGACCTGTGCGACCGGCCGAGTTGCTGAAGGCCGTGCTCACCGACAGCGCCTGACAGGTCGCCGGCCCGGAGTCGGTCAGCGGTGAACGGTCCGGCCCAGATCCGGCGCGGCGAGCTCGGTCCGGTGGTCTGGGCGAGAGCTCGGCCCGGCGGTCTGGGGTGAGGAGCTCGGCCCGCGATCTGGGCGAGGAGCTCGGCCGGGGGATCTGGTCGGGGAGCCGGCCGGTGGTCTGGGGCGGGGGGCTCGGCCAGCGGCGATCCCGACTGACCCCGCTCGAGACCGCGGCCGCTGCGGAGCTGCGGAGCCGGCCGCCGGGCACGTTTCGCGAGGACGTGGAAGACGTGCGCGAGTACGTGCGCGACAACGTCAGCTGTTGGCGTCTTCTTGGAACCCGATGTCCGTCAGCATCTGGTCCAGCATGCTGTCGAACATCGGCTCCGGGTTGCTCACCGCGAACGGGAACCTCCCGAACACCTCCAGCGCCACGTGCCCGTACAGCCGCACCCACGACTGCACCACGTGGTAGATCTTCCCCAGGTTGAGGATGTCCTCGCCGATCTGAACGCCGTGCACCGACACCGCGTCCACCAGGACCTGTTGGAACCTCACCAGGTCCTCGTGCAGCACCTCGGGCACCTCGTCGTCCGCATGGGTGGCGACCAGGTTCGAGGCGATCAGCTGCCCGGCCAGCTGCAGGAAGACCGAGCCGAACTGGTCGGCGCCCAGCGGGTCCCGGGGTGAGGCGAAGACCAGGGCGAACTCCTGCGGGTGGGCCAGCGCCCAGCGGCGGAAGGCTCGGCACACCGCCCTGACCTTGCATCCCACGTGTCCTGTCTCCAGCGACAGGTCCGCGTACAAAGCCGCTGCCATGTCGGCGCAGATGTCGTCGCAGAGCTGTCGCAATAGCGCGTCGTGGGAGTCGTAGTAGCGGTACAGGGCGGGTGCGGTGATGCCCAGTTCGCGGGCGATCGCACGCAGAGTCACTGCGTCGCGGCCGCGTTCCACCAAAAGGGCGCGGGCCGCCTGCCGAATCTCACGCTCTGTTTCTGCGCGGAGTCGTTCTCGGCGAGTGGCCTCGGTCATATGTCACTCCATCGGGTTGTAGACCCCGTCCATGGACCCGTACGGTTTCAGTGAACGGTGTTTACAAGAGTTCACGGTATTTACAGCACGGTAACCCAGGAGGCCGTCGTCGATGTTCGCGAAGTGGGGATCTATCGCATATCGCCGCCGGTGGGTGGTGTTGATCGCGACCGTACTGCTCGCTGTGCTCGGCGGCGTGTGGGGACTGGGCGTGTTCGACAAGCTCAGCCAGGGTGGTTACGAGGCTCCTTCCAGCGAGGCGGCGCGGGCCGACAAAGTAGCCGAGCAGGCGTTCGGGCGGCAGAACGGTGATGTGATCGTCATTTACCGCGGCGATTTCGCCAACCCGCTCGAGCTGAAGAAGGTCGCCGACCACATCAGCGGCTTCCCCAAGCACGACGTTCTCAAAGTCACCGGGCCGGTTCCGTCCGACGACCAGCAGCAGGCGCTGGTCGCCATCACGTTGACCAGCGGTGACTCGAACGAGCAGATCAAGCAGTTCGAGGACGTCCAGAAACAGCTGAGCATCGACGGCTTCACCCAGCAGGTCGGTGGGCTCGTGCCCACGCAGAAGGCCATCAACGACATGTCGCAGGAAGACCTGACGCGCGCGGAGATGTTCTCGCTGCCGCTGGTCCTGCTGCTGCTCGTGATCATCTTCGGCGGTCTCGTGGCCGCGAGTCTTCCCGTCGTCGTCGGTGGGCTCGCGATCATGGGTGCGCTCGGGGTGCTGCACGGCATCGCGATCTTCACCGAGGTCAACTCGTTCGCGGTCAACGTCGCGTCGTTGCTCGGCCTCGGCATGGCGATCGACTACGGGCTGTTCATGGTCGGCCGGTTCCGCGAGGAGCTGGCACAAGGACGCACGACCGAGCAGGCAGTCGGCCGCACGGTGGCGAGTGCGGGCCGCACGGTGATGTTCAGTGCGACGTTGCTGGTCATCGCGCTGGCCGGGTTGCTGCTCTTCCCGCACGGCTTCCTGAAGTCGCTCGCGTACGGCGGCATGTCGTCGGTCGCGATCGCCGCGCTGGTCTCGCTGACGTTGCTGCCCGCGTTGCTCGGCGTGCTCGGTCACCGGGTCGACAAGCTCGCCATGCCGTGGCGCAAGAAGGAGCCGAGCGAGCGCGGCTGGCGCAGCCTCAGCGGCAAGGTCATGAAGCGGCCGCTGCTGTTCGCCATCCCCCTGATCGCGGTCCTCGCGGCACTCGGGGCGCCGTTCCTGGGCGTCCAGTTCGGCCAGGTCACCGAGAAGGTCCTGCCCGAGGGCAACGCCGTGCGCGTCGCCACCGAGAACATCAACCAGAACTTCAGCGTGCTCTCCAACACCGGCCTCAAGATCGTCGTCAAGGGCGGCGACCAAGGGGCGGTGAACGACTACCTGAGCAAGGTCAAGGACGTCACGGGCATCGGCGACGTCCGGCCGATGGGCGCGGACAAGGGCGTCACCGCCGCGGCCGCCGGGCTGGAGCACGACGCGCTGAGCAGCGAGTCGAAGCAGGCACTGAAGGACGTTCGAAAAATCACGCCTCCGCCGAACTCGGAGGTGCTGGTCGGCGGCAACACGGCCATCGTCACCGACTCGCTCGACGCAATCGCGGACGGGCTGCCGTTGATGATCGGCCTGCTGGTCGGCGCGACGCTGATCCTGATGTTCCTGGCGTTCGGCTCGGTCGTGCTGCCGATCAAAGCGGTCGTGATGAGCGCGCTGTCGCTGTCCGCCACGTTCGGCGTGCTGGTGTGGATCTTCCAGAAGGGTCACGGCGCCGACCTGCTCGGGGTCACGCCGGGGCCGCTCGAGTCCGGCATCGTCGTGCTGATGGCCGCGATCGTGTTCGGGCTGTCGACCGACTACGAGGTCTTCCTGCTGAGCAGGATGGTCGAGGCCCGCGGTCAGGGCGCGACGACCGAGGAGGCGGTGAGCACCGGCCTGGCCAAGACCGGCCGGGTGATCACCTCGGCGGCACTGCTGCTGATCGTGGTGACGGGTGCGTTCGCGTTCTCGCAGGTCGCGATGATGCGGTTCGTCGGCGTCGGCATGATCCTCGCGCTGGCACTCGACGCCACCGTGGTCCGGATGCTGCTCGTGCCGGCCGTGCTCAAGCTGCTCGGCAACGCCGCGTGGTGGTCACCGGGCCCGCTCAAGCGGATCCAGGAACGCCTCGCGCTTCACGACGAGCCGGTGGACGACTTCGACGACTGGGACGACGAGATCCGCGAGCCCGTCGCGGTCGGCTGACCGGAGGGGAAGGCGATCATGGCCGCGTCGAACTGGCGCGGCCTCGCCTCCTCCAGTTCGCCCGACTTCATCCGGTACGTGGCCAGCACCGCGTTCGAGCTGTCGAGCACCGTCGTCGTCGGTCCGGTCGCGAAGAAGACTCTCGGGTCACCCGGCGCGATGGCGACGCTCGCCGTGTCGAGGGGCAGGCGTTCGCGCACCGCCAGGCTCGCCGCGTCGATGATCAGGACCGAGCCTTCCTTCGGCAGCGTCAGGTAGACGGTGGCGCCGTCCGAGGTGACGGCGATGCTGCCCGCTCCCCTGCCCACGTCCATCGAGCCGACGACCTTGTTCGTGGCCGTGTCGATCACCGACAGCGTGCCCGGCGTCTTCTCGCCCAGGCGCATCCTGCTCACGTACAGGCGCGTGCCGTCCGGTGAGATCGCCACGAACTGCGGCAGGCCGCCGACCTGGACCGTCGAGGTCTGGAACGCGGTCGCGGTGTCGACGATGCCGACGGTGCCGTCCTGCGCGTTGGCCACGTAGAGGACCTGGTTGTTCGGGTGGACGACGAGGCCCTGCGGCTGTCCGGGCACCTTGATCGCCGCGACCAGCCGGAAGTTCTCCGGGTCGACCACCGCGACACCGCCGCTGGCTGAGACGTAGAGGCGCTGCCCGTCCGGGCGCATCGCCGCGTGCGAGAGCTGGACCTGCGTGAAGATCCGGTCGAGGATCGCACCGGAGTGCGGGTCGACCACGGTGATCGCGCCGGTCCACCCGTTGATCACGTAGAGGCGCTGGCCGTCGGGCGACACGGCGACACCCGTCGCCTGGCCCCCTGTGTCGGCCTGCGCGAGTACCGTGCCGCTTCGGGTGTCGACGACCTGCACGAGACCGGTCTTGCCCACCACGTACGCACGCGGGGCCACCGATGCGGAGGAAGTGGTCGTGTACTCGTGCCCTTGGTGAACACCAGTCGCCGCGAAAGCCGCTGAGAGCGCTAGAACCGCGGCCACGAGGCGTGGCTTTGCCATACGCCCGATGGGACCACTTCCGGGTGCTTTCGATCTACTTCCGTCACTCTGTCGAGGGAAATCTTTGCCTGGTTGTAGTACGACCGTCGCCCGCGACGGCGGCGCGGGCGACGGTCGTCAACTAGTAGGACGACGGTGCGGCTGGTTTGGATTCATATGAATCCGAGTTTTTCGCCGACGCCACCAGTTTGGCGTAACGGGTGCCGGCGGTGAGCAGCACCAGACCGGCGCCGAGGAACGCCAGCACGCGGGCCACGCCGTCGAGCGCGGCCAGGTCGAACGCCACCAGTTTGATCACCGCCGCGCCGACCAGGATCAGCCCGGAGATCCGCAGCGCCTTGTTGTTGATGCCCCTGACCAGCAGGAACAACGCCGCGACGGTCCACGACACGGTGACCACGGAATGTCCGAAGAGGAACCCGGACTCGTCCGGCGAGACCAGCAGCGCCGCGCACAGCACCGCACCCGCCGCGCCGTAGAGCATCACCAGCCCGGCGAGGATCCACGGGAACGGGTGCCGAGCTGGTTCGCGCAGCACCTGCATCTTCAACGCGGCCCACGGCGCGGTGGCCGCGAAGATGCCCAGCACCAGCGCAGTGACCAGGCCTGCGGCGTAGTCGCCTTGGGTGACGATGATGTAGCGGGGTTCCTCGACCAGCCACGTGAGCGGCACGGCGTCCCCGATCGTCATCAGGAACCCGACGGCACCGAACACGATCGACCCGACGAGCGCGCTCTTCTTGTCGAGCCGCGCCGCGAGGAACGCCAGCAGCACCGCCTCGGCCAGCACGATCGCCGTCCGCACGTTGCCGTCGAGCGCGATCACCGTCGTCTGGAACAACGCGAGCATGCCCGTCGCGCCGGCCGCCGTCGTGAACGCGCGGGGCAGGTCCGGGACCATCCAGATCGCCAGCAGGACCGCGGCGACCGCACCGGCGAGCACCGAGTTGGCGGGGTCCTTGAGCAACGTGGTCGCGAACATCGCGGGCAGCGCCGAGCCCGCCACCAGCGCGATCGCGACGATGTCCTCAGGTCGCTTCCGGATCGTCAGGATCGCGACCACGATGCCGACGACGGTCGTGGCGGAGGCGACCCCGACCACGGTCCACTCGAAGTCGGCCGGGATGGCCTGAGCGGTCGCGAGCAGCGAGGCGATGATCGCCGGGAAGCCACCGGCGATCGCGAGACCCGGCCAGTTGCGCTGGATCTGGACCGGCGTGCTGGCCATCTTGAGCACCAGCAGGAAGCCGACCAGCAGCACCGTGAAGCCGTCGGTCAAGATCGGCGAGCAGATGGCGCAAGCTGCGACAACGCCGACCGCGAGCGTTTGCGAGTCCCACCGCAGCGCGAGCACCACACCACTCGCCGCGACCGCGAGGCCGACGACGAGACCGACGCCGGGAGGGAAGTACTCGTAGAGGCTCGTCGCGGCGATCACGTCGAGGTACAGGCCCGCGAAACCGGTCGCCGCGAGCGCGAACGCCCCGGTGCGGCCGTGCGGGTTGCGGTGCAGCCACATGCCGATGCCGACCAACGCGCCGCTGAACACCGCACCGCCGATGACGCGCGGCATCGGCCCGAGCCAGCCGCGTTGAATCGCCAGGATCAGCAGCAGCACGAACCCGAGCACGGTGATCGCGCCACCGACCCAGGCCAGCAGCTTCGCCCCGGCGCCGTCCTTGCCGAGCTTCTCGAACAACGTCTCGCGCGGTTGCGGTGCAGGCCACGGGGCCTGAGGCGGCGGCTGCTGCCACTGCTGCTGTGCGGGCGGCTGCGGCCACGGCTGTTGGGCAGGAGGAGGTGGCGGGAACGCGTGCTGCGACCACGGGTCGGGCTGCTGCGGCACCCCGGCCGGCGTCGGGAAGGCCGTGGTCGGCGGCAGCGGTACGGACACCGGCGCGCCCGGCGCCGGCGGTGGCGCGATGACCTCGGCGACCGCGGTCGCGGCCGAGGCGGAGTGCTCGCGCATCTCCGAGCTGATCGTCACCAGCCGCTGCCCGATGGCCGCGAGCTCCAGCGCCATGCGCTGCTCGTACCCGAGGCGATCCTGTCCGTCCATGTGATCAGAGTGAGGCAGACCACGGCCAGTGACATCCGTACACCTACTCATCCGCTTGACGAGGTACGTGTGTAATCGATTAACTTCTGGCCCGTGACGACCATGAAGGACGTCGCGCAGCACGCCGGCGTCTCCACGGCCACCGTGTCGCGCGTGCTCAACGGCCATGCCGCGCCGACCCCCGAGACCCGCGAGCGGGTGTTCGCCGCGATCGACGAGCTCGGCTACCGGCCCAACGCCCTGGCGCGATCCCTCAGGACCACCAGCACCCAGACCCTCGGTCTGGTCATCAGCGACCTGCTGAACCCGTTCTTCGCCGAGATCGCCCGAGCGGTCGAGGACGAAGCCCGGTCACACGGCTACTGCGTCGTGATCGGGAACGCCGACGAGAGCGCCGAGCAGGAGGCCACCTACGTGCGCACCCTGCTCGACCGCCGGGTGGACGGCCTCCTGCTGTGCCCCGCGACCGACGACCCGAGTCTGGTTCGCGAAGTGAGCGCAGGCGGCGTTCCGCTCGTCCTGCTCGACCGGACGGTCAGGGGCGCCACATGCCCCGTCGTCCGCGCCGACGGCAGCGAGGCATTGACCGCGCTCGCCCGGCGGCTCGTCGGCGCCGGCCACTCCCGCATCGGCGTGATCGCGGGACCGCCGGACACCTCCACCGGGAGAGAACGCAGTGCCGTGTTCACCGGGGAGCTCGGTGGCATCGCGCGCGTCGTGCACGGCGACTTCCGGCAGGAGAGCGGCAGCCAGGCCGCCGCCAAGCTGATCGACGACGGCGTCACCGCGCTGGTTGCGATGGACAACCTGATGGGTCTCGGCGCGCTGAGCGAGATCAGGGCTCGTGGCCTGCGGATTCCGCACGACATCGCGCTCGCGGTGTTCGACGACCAGCCGTGGTTCGCGCTGCTCGACCCGCCGATCACGGTCATCGCGCAGCCGACCGTGGAGATGGGCCGCGCGGCCGCCCGCAGCCTGCTCGACCTGATCAACGGCCGCCAGCCCGACGACGTCCGCCTCTCCGGGAAGCTCGTGCTGCGCGGTTCGTGCGGGGAGGCCGAACTGTGAACGCCCTGATCACCGCCCGTGGCATCACCAAGCACTTCGGTTCCACGAAGGCGTTGGACGGCGTCGACCTCGACATCAACGCGGGCGAGGTCCACGTCCTGCTCGGCGAGAACGGCGCCGGCAAGTCCACGCTGGTCAAGGTGCTCGCGGGCATCCACAGCCACGACGCGGGCACGATCGAGGGCAAGGCCAGCCTCGCGGTCATCCACCAGGAGCTCGCGCTCGTCCCCGAACTGAGCGTCGCGGAGAACCTGTTCCTCAACCGGCTGCCGCGCAAGTACGGGTTCGTCGACCGCGCCGAGATGCGCCGCAGGGCACCACGTCTGCTCGAACGCGTCGGACTGGACGTCGACCCGAACGCCAAGGTCAAGGACCTCGGCATCGCCCAGCAGCAGATGATCGAGATCGCCCGCGCGCTGGACAAGAACGCCGGCGTGCTGATCCTCGACGAGCCGACCGCGGTCCTCACCGACACCGAGACAGACCGGTTGCTGCAGATCATGGCCCAGCTGCGCAAGAACGGCGTCGGGCTCGTCTTCATCACCCACCACCTGGACGAGATCCAGCGCATCGCGGACCGCATCACCGTTCTCCGCGACGGCAGGTCGGTCGGTGTCCTCGGACCGGGCGTGTCCACGCAGCACATGATCGAGCTGATGGTCGGCCGCTCCATCGAAGAGCAGTACCCGCGCGCGAAGCAGCGTCCGGGCCGGCCGTTGCTCAGCATCTCGAACCTCACCAGGCGCGGCGTGTTCCGCGACATCACCATCGAGGTCCACGCGGGCGAGGTCGTCGGCATCGCCGGTCTGGTCGGTGCGGGACGAACGGAAGTCGCGCGAGCGGCGTTCGGTGTGGACGACTACGACTACGGAACGGTCCAGGTCGCCGGGAAACCGTTGCCGCGCGGGAACGTCCAGGCCGCGATCAGGGCAGGACTCGGGCTGGTGCCGGAGGACCGCAAAGGCCAGGGCCTGGTGCTGACCGCGACCGTCGGCGAGAACCTCGAGCTGGCCACGCTGGAGAACCGCGACCAGAAGCGCCTGCGCGACATCGCGGGCAAGCTCCGGATCAAGGGCCGCATCGAGCAGCCCGTGAAGGAACTCTCCGGCGGCAACCAGCAGAAGGTCGTCATCGGCAAGTGGCTGCTGGCCGATCCGAAGGTGCTGATCCTCGACGAGCCCACGCGCGGTGTCGACGTCGGCGCCAAGGTCGAGATCTACGAGCTGATCAACCGCATGACCGCGCAGGGCCGGGCCGTGCTGCTCGTGTCCAGCGATCTGCCCGAGGTGATCGGGATGAGCGACCGCGTCGTCGTGATGGCGCACGGCCGTGTGGCCGGTGAGCTGCCCAAGGGCGCGACCCAAGACCAGGTGATGGCACTCGCCGTGCAGGAGATTTCAGCGTGAGCACGATCAGCATTCGCAAGCACGCCAGCGAAAATGGTGCCCTCGCCGGGCTCCTGATCCTGGCCCTGGTCATCGCGGTCATGCAGCCGGCGTTCCTCAACGCGCAGAACCTGCTCAACGTCGGCGTGCAGGCCGCGGTCATCGCGATCATGGCGTTCGGCATGACGTTCGTGGTGGTCGCCGGCGGTATCGACCTGTCCGTCGGCAGCATCGCCGCACTGGCCGCGATGGTCGGCGCTCTCACCGCCGGACCGATCGGCCTGGTCGTCGGTGCGGTGTGCGGTCTGGTGAACGGCGCGTTGGTCAGCTACGGCAAGTTGCCGCCGTTCATCGCGACGCTGGCGATGCTGAGCGTTGCCCGCGGTCTCACGCTGGTGATCTCCGAAGGCCAGCCGCACGAGACCGACGCCATGGTCACGTTCCTCGGCTCGAACCTCGCGCCGATGGTTCCGTTGCCACTGCTGCTGATGCTGGCGTTCTTCGGCATCACCGGCCTGATCCTCACGCGCACCAACCTCGGCCGCCGCATGTACGCGATCGGCGGCAACGAGGAAGCAGCCAAGCTCAGCGGCATCGACGTCCGGAAGCAGAAGCTCTGGATCTACGCGCTGAGCGGCCTGTTCGCCGCCGCCGCGGGCCTCGTGCTCGCGGGACGGCTCGGGTCCGCCGGTCCGCAGGCAGCGGTCGGCTACGAGCTCGACGCGATCGCCGCGGTCGTCATCGGCGGTGCGTCGTTGTCCGGTGGCGTTGGCCGCGCCACCGGGACGTTGGTCGGCGCACTTGTGCTCGCCGTCCTGCGCAACGGCCTCAACCTGCTGCAAGTGCCGCCGTTCTGGCAGCAGGTCGTCATCGGTGCGGTGATCGCTCTCGCCGCGCTGCTCGACTCACTTCGCCGTCGCTGAGAAAACCCGCAACAGGTAAGGAAGACACCAATGAAGGTGACCCGACGGATCGCGTTGACGCTCGGTGCCGCAGCTCTGCTGGCGACCGGGTGCAGCGGAACAGGGGCGTCCGGAGGAAGCGGCATCACCATCGGCCTCGCGGTGTCCACTTTGAACAACCCGTTCTTCGTGGAACTGCAGCAGGGCGCGCAGGAGATGGCGAACCAGCTCGGGGCCGAGCTCACCGTGGTCGACGCGCAGAACGACGCGACGAACCAGGTCAACCAGGTGCAGACGATGGTGACCCAGGGCGTCAAGGCGATCATCCTGAACCCGGTCGACTCCAAGCAGTCCGCGCCCGCCGCCAAGGCCGCCGAGATGGCGGACATCCCGCTGATCTCGGTCGACCGCTCGGTCGAGGGCAAGGTCGCCGCCGAGGTCGCCTCGAACAACGTCTCCGGTGGCAGCCTCGCCGCCATCGAGCTCGGCCGCGCCACCTCCGGCGAGGTCGCACACCTCAAGGGCATTCCGGGCGCGTCGGCGTCGCGTGACCGCGGCCAGGGCTTCGAGCAGGGCCTGAACAGCGGCAACATCAAGGTCGCCGCCACCGCCGTCGCGGACTTCGACCGCGCCAAGGCCCTCAACGAGACCACGAACCTGCTGCAGGGCCACCCCGGCATCAAGGGGATCTTCGCCGAGAACGACGAGATGGCGCTCGGTGCGATCAAGGCGCTCGGCGCGCGTGCCGGCAAGGACGTCATGGTCGTCGGCTTCGACGGCACGCCGGACGGCCTGAAGGCGATCCAGGACGGCACGCTCGTCGCGACCATCGCGCAGCAGCCGAAGCTGCTCGGGTCTCGGGCCGTCGAGCAGGCGGTCAAGGCGTCGAAGGGCGAGGCCGTTCAGCAGGTCGTGGACGTCGAGGTGAAGGTCATCACGAAGCAGAACGTGGCAGAGTTCCAGAAGTGACGAAGCCTCTGCTCGTGCTCGGGTCCGCCAACGCCGACCTCGTGGTCGAGGTCGGCAGGCGGCCCGGCGGCGGTGAGACCGTGCTCGGCGGTGACACCGTCGTGCTCCCCGGTGGCAAGGGAGCGAACACGGCCGTTGCCGCCGCTCGTGTCGGTGCTTCCGTTGCGCTCGTAGGTGCTGTTGGTGGCGACGGATACGGCTCGCTGCTGCGTGAGTCGCTGGAGTCGTCCGGCGTCGACACCGCGTTGGTGAAGACTTCCGCGCGGCCGACCGGGATCGCTTACATCACCGTGACTCCGGACGGCGAGAACTCCATCGTCGTGTCCCCAGGCGCCAACGCGGACGTCTCGAAGTCCGATGTGGACGCTCTGTCGTTCGACGGTGCGAGCGTGCTGACGTGCTCGCTGGAAGTGCCGCTGGAGACGGTGATCCACGCGATCGACGCAGCTTCGAAGGCCGGCGTGAAGACGGTGCTGAACCTGTCGCCGGTCGCCGAGTTGCCCGCGGAGACGCTCAAGCAGCTCACGACGTTGATCGTGAACGAGCACGAGGCCGCGCAACTCGTGTCGGACTGGCGCCACCTGCTGCGACTCGGCCCGCACACGGCGATCGTCACGTTGGGCGAACGCGGCGTGGCCGTGGTTCTTCCCGCCGGGGTCGTGGAGATCCCCGGGATCAAGGTCGAGAAGGTCGTCGACACGACCGGTGCTGGCGACGCCTTCGCCGGTGCTTTCTCCGCACGGCTGGCCGCGGGCGACCGGGTCGTCGTCGCAGCCGAGTACGCCGTGAAGGTGGCCGCGCTGTCGGTGACGAAGGCCGGTGCGCAGCCGTCCTACCCGACCGCCGCCGAGGTCAGCGCCCCAGCGGCGGAATGACCTGCACCGGCTGGGCCGAGCCGGTGAAGTCGAAGACGGCGAACTCCTCCTGGCTGCCCAGCTTGGCTTCCAGCCTGCGGAGCTTGCCGTCGGCGTCGAGCCAGTAGTGCAGCCGGGCGTCGGTCGCGGTCTTCTGCTTCGGGCCCTCGAAGATGTCGACGGCCGTGTCGCCGATCCTGTCCGACCGCAGCCAGCGCGCCGAGCTCTGCAACAGCAGCTGGGCGTTCTCCGGGCGGTCCGAGCCGAGGTTCACCAGCAGCCGCAGCGCACCGTCCAGTTCGGACCCGCGTTCCTGCAGTTCGCGGACCTGCCAGTCGATCACCGGGACCGGGTCGACCGGCTTGGTGGACGGGTTGATCGCGAACGCCATCCTGCCGAGGTTCCACTGCACCAGCCCCTTGGAGAACTGGTCGTCGCGGCCGTCCGTGCGCATGCCCGCGTAGCCGAGGTGGTTCACGAAGTCGACGCGGCCGTCCAGCACGAGCTTGCCGCCGGCCGACGGCACGGACGCGGTGAAGGCGGAGACCCCGGTGGTGTAGTTGGAGAACCGGACCAGTGCCAGCCGTTCCGCCTCGGGGATCGAGAGCGGGCGCGCGTCGGGCGTGGAGCTGCAGGCCGACAGGACCAGCAGCAGAGCGAGCGTCTTCTTCACGACCGCACCGCCGCGCGGTCTTCGAAGAGGTCCTCGGTCGGCACCGCGTACTTCTCGACGTTCGGCGCCTTGTCCGGCAACGGGCCGTCCGGCATCTCCGGCTGCATCGGTGGCGCCGCGACCTGGTTGAACGGGATTCCGCGCGGTGCGGCGGGTTTCGGCAGCGGGTCGCCGACGCCCTCGTAGCACCGGCCCTCGACGCAGTTGTTCCTGCCAGGCGCGCGTTTCGTGGCCACGTACAGGACGTCCTGGCCGTTGTGGGTGATCACGTTGTCGTCGAAGCGGTTGTCGAGCGGCGCCATGTCCTCACTGGACCCGAGCGCGATTCCGGTGCCGGGGTTGCCGGTGATCAGGTTGCGGGACACCGTGTTCCTCGTGCCGCCCGCGATGCCGAGGCCCAGACCGAACGCGCCGTCGGCCTGCGCGGGTGAGAGCGCCTCCGAGTTGTCGGAGACGAGGTTGCCGACGACCGTGGCGTCCTCCTGCGGCACGAACGCCTCCTGGTAGTCGGAGTTCGAGGTCATGCCGACGCGGTTGCCACTGAACCTGTTGCCCAGCACGTACATCTGGCCGGACGCGTTCGTGCCCTCGTAGCCGACGGCGTTGCGCTCGGCGACGTTGCCGCGCACGACGATGTCGCACGGTTTGCACTGGCCCACGTAGAAGCCGGAGTCCGCACTGCCGCTCGCGTAGCTCTGCTCGATCACGCCGTGCTGGGCGTCGAACGCGTAGATGCCGTACAGCGCGTTGTTGCTCGCCGTCACGTACGAGATGCGGAAGCCCTGCACCGGCGGGAACTTCTGCGGGTCGAGCTTCGTGTAGCCGTTGCTGCCGCGGCCCATCCCGCCGTTTTCACTCAGTCCGGTGACGAGCACGCCGTTCAGCGTGTGGTTGCGCACGGTCAGGTTCTGGATCTGCACGTCCGGCGCGGTCACGACGATCCCGTTGGCGCGCTTGACCTCGCCGTCGATGATCACGCTGCCGCGCTGGGTGCCCCTGATCGTGAGGCCCTTGGTCCTGACCTGCACGGACTCCTTGTAGACGCCGGGGGCGACGACGATGGTCGCGCCTTCCTGCGCCGCGTCGACGGCAGCCTGGATGGTGCTCAGCTGCGCCGGGACGGTGATCTCGGGGCCGAGCTTCGGTTGCGCCGCCGACGAGCAACCGGCGACCAAAAGCACTGCTGTCAGGACGTACGGAGAGCGCACAGCCGGTCACCGTACTGCTCTGTTCGGCCTACTGACACACTGCCCCTGTGGGCCAACTCTCACGCCGCCGTCTGCTGTACGGCGCTGCTGCTCTTGGACTACTTGGCGGCTGTGGTGCGCCTGAACGCCAGCCGGGCGTCGCCACGCCTCAGCAACTGCACGCTGATGTCTCCGTGTGGGACGCGGCCGCGGTGCCGTCTGCGCAGGTCAGCTCCTCGCTAACGGTGACGTGGGGGCGCGGGATCGACGGGCTGCCGGAGTTCCCCGGCGACGCGGTCCGGCCGCAGGACCTCGGCGGGCGGTTGTTCCTGCAGATCTGCGGGGACGATCCGGACGCCGTGCGGGACGCTGTCGCCAGGGTGCGGCCCGACGGGCGGTTGCGGTGGCGTGAGCAGGGCTTCTGCAACGCCGATCGCACGAACGGGTTGGGTTTCAGGGACGGCATCGTCGTCCCGAAGACCCCTGACGAGTTCGATCAGGAGGTCTGGCTGCCGGACGGGTCGACGATCGCGGTCGTGCGCCGGATCAAGCTCGACTTCGCGGCCTTCGAGGCGTTGCCCGTCGCTGATCAGGAGCGGGTGTTCGGGCGCCGGAAGCACGACGCCGTGCCGTTGTCCGGCGGCGAAGAGGTCGATTTGTCGGCAAAGACCCCGGACGGCGAGTACGTCATCCCGGCCGACGCGCACGTCCGGCGGGCGCATCCGCTGATGGCGGGCGCGGGCCTGATGCTGCGCCGCTCCTACAACTACGCCGAGGGTCTGCTCTTCATCTCGTACCAGCGCGAGCTGAAGACGTTTGTGAACACGATGTATCGGATGATCGACGGGGACGCACTTCTGCGTTACGCCACGACCACCAGCTCCGCTGCTTTCCGCATCCCGCCGCTGAATTAGTCACACTGAGCTGTCGTCGGTTCCCGGTGGAAGGGTATGGTCTAGACCATGTCGAGCGCGCGGCTGAGCGGTGTCGGTGTCAGCAGCGGCCGGGCTTCCGGCCCAGTGGTCAGGGTCGCTGAGTCCCTGCCGGAACCTCCGCTGGGTCCGCGACCTGCGGATACAAAGGAAGAGGCCTCCCGGATCCGCCCGGCGACCGAGGTCGTCGCACAGCGCCTGATGGAGCGCGCGAAGTCCGTCGAGGGCGAGGCGCGCGCCGTTCTGGAGACGACGGCGACGATGGCCGGCGACCCCTCCCTGATCAAGTCGGCCGAGAAGCTCGTCGTGGACGAGGGGCTTCCCGCCGCCCGCGCGGTGCACCAGGCCGCCGCGAAGTTCATCTCCGCACTGCAGGCCGCCGGTGGCTACATGGCCGAACGCGCCCGCGACGTCCAGGACGTCCGCGACCGCGTGGTGGCCGAGCTCCTGGGTCTGCCCGCCCCCGGCGTTCCCGACCTGACCTCGCAGTCGGTGCTGGTGGCGCGTGATCTCGCGCCCGCCGACACCGCGGGCCTCGACCCCTCGAAGGTCCTCGCCCTGGTGACCGAGGAGGGCGGCCCCACCTCGCACACCGCGATCTTGGCTCGTTCGCTGGGCATCCCGGCCGTCGTCGCGTGCCGTGGCGTGCTGGCGTTGGACGTTCCTGCTCTCGAGGTCGACGGCGACACCGGTCAGGTTCGCGAGTCGGACGGCAAGGTCCGCGCGGCCGGTGGCGGCAAGAAGGCCACGTGGAACGGCGTGGGCGTGCTCAAGGACGGCCACCGCGTGAAGGTGCTCGGCAACGTCGGCTCCCCCGCGGACGCTGCCGCCGCTGCCGCCGCCGGTGCGGAGGGCGTCGGCTTGTTCCGCACGGAGTTCTGCTTCCTCGACGCGGCGGAGGAGCCGAGTGTTGCTGAGCAGACTGCTGCCTATGAGGCTGTTCTGGCGCCGTTCAAGGGCAAGCCGGTTGTGGTGCGCACCCTCGACGCGGGTGCGGACAAGCCGCTGGCGTTTCTGAACCCGGACCCCGAGCCCAACCCGGCCCTGGGCGTTCGCGGCCTGCGCGTCGCGTTCGACCGACCCGAGGTGCTCGACCGGCAGCTCCAGGCCATCGCCGCCGCGGCTGCGTCCTCCGGGGCCGACGTCTCGGTCATGGCCCCGATGGTCGCGACCGCCGCCGAGGCCTCGTGGTTCGTCGCCCGTGCCCGCCAGGCTGGGATTTCCCGGGCCGGCGTGATGGTCGAGGTTCCGTCGGCCGCGTTGTCCGCGCGCGAGATCCTGCAGGTCGTCGACTTCATCTCCATCGGCACCAACGACCTCGCGCAGTACGTCTTCGCCGCTGACCGCCAGCTCGGTGGCGTGGCCGCGTTGAACGACCCGTGGCAGCCGGCGTTGCTGCGCCTGATCGCGCAGGTCGGCGAGGCGGCGACCGCTGCCGGAAAGTCCATCGGCGTGTGCGGTGAAGCGGCGGCCGACCCGTTGCTCGCGTGCGTGCTCATCGGCATGGGCGTGACGTCGCTGTCGATGAACCACACGGCTCTCGCGATTGTCGGCGCCAAGCTCGCGACGTCCAGCATGGACATCTGCCAGCTCGCCGCTCGTGGCGCGTTGGCGGCGGCTGACCCGGCGACGGCGAAGCTAGCCGCGCGGGCTCCGCACTAGTTCGAGGAACGCCGACCACGCCTTGTCCGACACGGGCATGTGCGTGGTCGGCGCTTTGCTGTCCCGGATGCCGATGCCACGTCCGATCTCGACGCAGTCTTCCCCTTCGATGCTGTAGCTGCTCTTGCGCCAGACCGGCATGCGGAACATCTCCTCAGATCAGGATGCTGGTGATCAGCTCCTTCGAGTGTTCCGCATCCAACGCCTGCTGGTCGAGGAGCTTGAGCACGGTGGTGTAGGTGTTCAGCGTGTCCTTGTCTTCGAGGAAGAGGCTGGAGTTCTTGCTGTCCAGGTAGACGACTGGCTCGAACTTCTCGTACTCCAGCAGCGTGAACGCACCCGACACCCCGGCATGCGCGCCGATCGCGGTGGGCACGATTCGCAAAGTGATGTAGCTGCGCTGGGCCATCGCCAGAAGATGGAGAAGCTGGTCTTTCATCACGTCCGGGCCACCCACCGGGAGATGCAAGGCCTGTTCGTGGATGTAGAAGAGGAACTGCCGACTCCAGTGGAAGAGTTCGCGGCGAGCCAGCTTCGCGGCGATGACCTCCTCGTAGTCGATCGACGCTGAGCGGGCTGCTCCTGCGACGAGAGCGCGCATGTAGTCGGCGGTCTGGAGCCGACCGGGTACGAGGTTGAGCGACAGAGCCGTGATGGAATTGGCGAGTCGTTCCTGGGTGATGATGCTTCGCACCTGAGCGGGGATCTGCAGGTAGGCGTTCTCTCGCGACTCGTGGAAAAGCGTCAGCAACCGCCGCACTTCGTCCGGCTTGACGTGGCAGTACCCGAGCAGCTGCTTGAGGTCGCTCTCGCCGACTCCACCCTTGCCCCGCACGAGGTCGGAGAGCTTGGCGGGGTCCCAGTCGAGTGCTTCGGCGAGCGTGCGGTGGGTCAGGTGGGTCTCCTTGATGGCGTGCCGGACGCCCTCGCCGAACTCCCGTCCCACCACGCTGGAAATTCGTCGTGGCATGTCGATGAAGCTAGAAGTACGGATCCCCTTCGCTCCATCGTTTCCGCCCGAATTTCCCTGAAGGAAGTAGTTATTGGAGGCGGTTCAATTCTTCGAGCACGACCTGAATCAACGGGTGGTCTTCTGTTCCACGTCGTACAGCAGCAACGACGCGTCTTAGTGGCGCGACACCGGCCACAGGTACACCACGAACGGCGTTGCGAGGCGCCAACGCCACCCCGCCGCCCGCAGCCACCAACGCCTGGATCGCGCGGAAGTCGTCAGACGTGTGCCGGATTCGCGGCGTGAACCCGGCCTGCGCGCACGCCATCTCCACGACGTCCCGCAGCGGATTTCCCGGCAGCGTCACGACCCAGTCCTCGTCGGCCAGCGCGGCGAGGTCCACCGGTCCGGTGAGCGCGTGACCCGGCGGCAGCACCACGTCGAAAGGTTCGGTGTACAGCGGAAACGTGGTGAAGCGATCCGTCGACCGGTGCTCCTCGGTGATCGCCACGTCGATCTCGCCGTCCAGCAGCAGCCGCACGCTCTCGTGCCCCTCGGCGTCCCGCACCGACAGCTCGATCGACCGCTCCCGCAACGATGCCAGCGCGGGCGCCACCACCAGCGTGATCGCCGAGGCGAAGGCGGCGATCGCGACCCGTCCGGAAGTTCCGGAGGTCAGAGCGTCCAAAGTGGCCTGTGCGCGTTCCAGTTCTGCCGCAACGGCATGGGCGTGCGCGACGAGCAGTTCGCCCGCGGGAGTCAGCGAGACGCGGCGTCCCTTGCGCAGCAGCAGCGGATGCCCGGCCTCCGACTCCAGGGCCGCGAGCTGCTGCGACACCGCTGACGGCGTGAGGTGCAGTGCCGCGGCCGCAGCCGTCACGGTGCCGTAGTCAGCCAACGCGCGCAGTACGCGGAGCCGTCGTGGGTCGATCACCGCTCAATGATGGGGGATTCCACTTCGCCGTTCACGGGGACGTCCTGCGGCACGATCGGGTCGATCGTCACCTGTTCCAGCAGGAGGTACTCCTCCACCGAGATGGGCGAGTTCGCGGGCAGGTTGTGCTGGGCCGCGGTGAGCATGTCCCGCCTGACCAGCGGCATGCCGGTCTCCGGGTCGATCACCAGTTGCGTCTCGACACCGGAGAACTGGAAGGTCGGCGGCGCCGGGATCGCCACGCCGATGCCCTTGCGTTCCTCGCTCAGCCGCACCTCGCCGAGGAACCGGGCCCCGTCGAGGGTCTTGAGCAGCTCGAACGCCGCCTGCCGCTGGTCCTGGCGCACGTTCGAGGCCATCAGCTCCATCGCGAGCGACCCGATTCGGTAGGGGTCGTTGCCCACGATGGTCTCCAGGGCCTGCTTCAGCTCCGGCGGGTCCGCGGGCAGCGCGTCGAGCGAGTCGAAACGCGCCGCGCTGTGCAGCGACATCTGGAACCCGGAGACGTCGGTCTTCTGCACGGCCGGCTTCATCGGCCCGATGCGCACCAGGTGCGTTCCGCCGATCTGGGGCACCTTCGCCGGCCTGCCCGCCGCCTCCCACGGGTCGGTGTCGCGCTCCAGGGAGAACGGCTGCACGTCCCCGTCCTTCTGCAGGACCGTGATCTGCTGGTTCGCGGACTGCCACCGGTCGGTCTTGGAGTCGATGAAGACGGCGTACGGGTTCGCGGGATCGCCGACGATCATCATCGACCACTGCCGCGTCAACGCGTGCCACCACCTCGCGGGCCCGGCGGGCTGCACGGGCGGGGTGGGCTTGGGCAGCAGGACGACCACGAGCGCGATCACCCCGGCCGCGACCAGCAAGGGAGCGAACCGCTTGAGGAACAGCGTCCTGACGGACCGCTCCCGCGGCAGCGTGATGATGCGTGCGAGGTCGCGTTCCATCCGTTCGCGGTCGACCTCGGGCTCCGGCGGCTTGGCCTGAGCCAGGTCCTTCATGAGGTCTTCCATGACTCCCTCGCACGGTCGGAGTTCGGTGTCGAGAGAGCGGCCTTCAACCGTCGACGGGCGCGATGCAGCCGCACGAAGTACGTCGCTGTGGTGCAACCGAGCACCTGCGCGGCCTCCGCGGCCGGCAGACCGTGCCACGCGATCAGCGTGAGCACTTCCTGGTCGGCCTCCGACAGGCTGGCCAGCGCCGCTCGCAGCTCCACGAACCGCACGAAGTCGTCGGTGATCGGGATGTCTTCGATCTCGTCGTGCCACACCTGCCTGCGCGAGGCTTTCACCAGGTTGCGGGCTATGCCGAGCAACCACGGCAGGGCGTTCGACGGCATCTGGTCGAGCTTGCGCCAGGCGATCGTGAAGGTCTCGCTGGTGATGTCCTCCGCTCGCTGTGCCCCCGCGTGGCTCGCGGCATAGGCGAGCACTCGCGGGTAACACTCGCGGTAGACCCCCGAGAAGTCCTCCACGATCGCCCCTCCCTCTTCACGAGGTAGTGCGCTGACCGTTGAGATTCTTACCGTTGTGTGACTGGGGTCACATCTTGGCGCGTGCGGCGACGAACGCGTTGACCGCCCGGTTCACGTCCTCGGTGGTGTGCGCGGCCGACATCTGCGTGCGGATCCGCGCCTTGCCGTGCGGCACCACCGGGTACGAGAAGCCGATCACGTAGATGCCCTGCTCCAGCAACAGGTCGGCGAGCCGGCCCGCCTCGGCCGCGTCGCCGATCATCACCGGGATGATCGGGTGCTCGCCGGGGAGCAGGTCGAAGCCCTCCTCGGTCATCCTGCGGCGGAACAGCTCGGTGTTGGCGCGCAGTTGGGTGAGCAACTCGGAGGAATTCGACAGCATGTCCAGCGTGGCGATCGCGGCGGCGGTGATCGACGGCGCGAGCGAGTTCGAGAACAGGTACGGGCGCGAGCGCTGGCGCAGCAGTTCGACGATCTCCTTGCGGCCGGACGTGTAGCCGCCCGACGCGCCACCCAGCGCTTTGCCGAGCGTGCCGGTGACGATGTCGACCCGGTCCTGCACGCCGAAGAGCTCGGGCGTGCCGCGGCCGGTCGGTCCGGTGAAGCCGACGGCGTGCGAGTCGTCGACCATGACCAGCGCGTTGTACCGCTCGGCCAGGTCGCAGATCTCGTCGAGCGGTGCGAGGTAGCCGTCCATCGAGAACACGCCGTCGGTGGCGATCAGCCGGTAGCGCGCGTCGGCGGAGTCCTTGAGCTGGCGCTCGAGGTCGTCCATGTCGCGGTTCTTGTAGCGGAACCTGCGGGCCTTGGACAGCCGCACGCCGTCGATGATCGACGCGTGGTTCAGCTCGTCGGAGATGATCGCGTCCTCGGCGCCGAGCAGCGTCTCGAACAGACCGCCGTTCGCGTCGAAGCACGAGCTGTAGAGGATCGTGTCCTCGGTGCCGAGGAACTCGCTGAGCTTGCGCTCCAGTTCCTTGTGCGGTTCCTGGGTGCCGCAGATGAACCGGACGGACGCCATGCCGAAGCCCCAGTCGTCGAGAGCCTTCTTCGCGGCCACGATGAGCTGAGGGTGGTCGGCGAGACCGAGGTAGTTGTTGGCGCAGAAGTTCAGGACCTCGTCGCCCTGGCCGACCCGGACGGCGGCGTTCTGCGGGGTGCCGATCACGCGCTCGGACTTGTAGAGCCCGGCCTCCCTGATCTCCTCGATGGTCTTGAGGAGGTCGTTCTTCAGCTCGCCGTACATCAGGCTCCCGTCCAGTCGAGGATGACCTTGCCGCACTTGCCTTCGCGCGCGGTGGCGAAGGCCTCCGCGTGCTGCGTGAAGTCGTACCGGTGCGTGATGACCGGCGCGAGGTCGAGACCGCGCTGCAACAGCACGGTCATCGAGTACCAGGTCTCGAACATCTCGCGGCCGTAGATCCCCTTGATGTGCAGCATCTTCAGCACGACGCTGCTCCAGTCGACGGGGAACTGTTCCGCCGGCAGCCCCAGCATCGCGATGCGACCGCCGTGCGCCATGTTCGCGATCATGCTCTGGAGGGCGGACGGCTTTCCGGACATCTCCATGCCGACGTCGAAGCCCTCAGCCATGCTCAGTTCTGCCTGCGCCTGCTCGATCGTCTTCTCGGCGACGTTCACCGCGAGGTCGACACCGACCTTGCGGGCGAGGTCCAGCCGGTGCTCGGAGACGTCGGTGATCACGACGTTGCGCGCACCCGCGTGCTTGGCCACGGCCGCGGCCATGATGCCGATCGGCCCGGCGCCCGTGATGATCACGTCCTCGCCGATGACCGGGAAGCTCAACGCGGTGTGCACGGCGTTGCCGAACGGGTCGAAGATCGCGGCCACGTCCAGGTCGACGGGCGTGCGGTGCACCCACGCGTTCTGCTCGGGCAGCACGACGTACTTGGCGAACGCGCCGTTGGAGTGCACGCCGAGGCCCTTGGTGTTGGCGCACAGGTGCCTGCGTCCGGCCTTGCAGTTGCGGCAGGTCCCGCACACGAGGTGGCCCTCGCCGCTGACCAGGTCGCCGACCTTGACGCCGGTGACGGACGCGCCGACCTCGGCGACCTCACCGACGAACTCGTGCCCGAGCGTGAGGGGCGCCTTGATGTTCTGCGCCGCCCAGTCGTCCCACGAGTCGATGTGCAGGTCGGTGCCGCAGATGCCGGTGCGCAGGACCCTGACCAGCACGTCCGTCGGACCCGGCGTGGGGTCGGGAACGTCGGTCAGTTCGAGGCCAGGCCCAGCGGCGACCTTGACGAGAGCCTTCATGCGGGAAGTCTCACCCTTGCGGCTTGTGCAGTCCATCAGGACTTTCTTCATTTATTGTGAAGCTCGGCTTCATTGGCGATGTTGCGCACCATGCCGCCGAACACCACGCCGTGAAACGGCCAGACCACCGCCCAGTAGAGGTGCCCGGCGAGCCCTTTTGGCACGAACACGGCGCGTTGGCGGTAAGTGGACCCGTGTCCCCCGTTGCCTGCCACTCGAAGCTCGAGCCAGGCCTGACCCGGCACCTTCATCTCGGCTCTGAGCCGCAGCAGCCGTCCGCGCTCGAGCTCTTCGACCCGCCACCAGTCGAGCGCCTCACCGATGTTCAACCGGTGCGGATCCCGGCGGCCTCTTCGCAGACCCACGCCGCCCGCGAGCCGGTCCATCCAGCCCCGGACGGCCCAGGCCAGCGGAAACGAGTACCAGCCGCGTTCGCCGCCGATGCCCTCGACGACCTCCCACAACCGTTCGGGCGTCGCCGTGGTGCCGCGTTCGCGCTCGTCGACGTAGACCGAACCACCGGACCAGTCGGGGTCGCTCGGCAGCGGCTCACTCGGCGCGCCGGGAGTGGAAGCCCCTGACCAGCGGGTCTCCACGTCGGCGTCGCGGATCTTGGAGAGCGCGAGCTCGACGGCCTTGTCGTAGCCGACGTTCTCACCGGGCAGCAGCTCCCGGACGTCGTTCTCACGGCACACCACCTCGTGCACCAGCGACTCGATCAACGGCTTCGCGATCGACCTCGGCACCGGCGTGATCAGGTTGACCCAGTGCGACGACAGCCCGGGAGTCAGCACGGGCACCGGCAGCACGCGGCGCCTGGGCAGCCCGGCGACCCGCGCGTACCTCAGCATCATCTCCAGGTACGTGAGCACGTCCGGCCCGCCGACGTCGAACGTCCGGTTCTGCCCTTCGAGCGTCGTCGCGCCGACCAGGTACCGCAGCACGTCCCGGACCGCGATCGGCTGGATCCGGTTGTGCACCCAGCGCGGCGTGATCATGACCGGCAGCCGTTCGGTCAGGTAGCGCAGCATCTCGAAGCTCGCCGACCCCGACCCGATGATCACCGCGGCCTGCAGCACCACGGCCGGCACGCCCGACCGCAGGAACACCTCCCCGACCTCCTTGCGGGAGGCCAGATGAGGTGACAGCTCCTCGGTAGCGGGATGCAGTCCGCCCAGGTAGACGATCCGCCGCACGCCCGCGCGTTCGGCGGCCCGTGCGGTGTTGTCGGCGGCCTTGCGGTCCGCGGCGGCGAAGTCCTCCGAGTTCAGCGAGTGCACGAGGTAGTGGACGACCTCGACGTCCCGCATGGCGTCGTCGAGATCGCCGAGCACGTCACCTTTGACGATCTCGACGTTCTCGGCCCACGGGACGTCGCGCAGCTTCTCCGGTGACCGCACGAGGCAGCGGACCTCGTGACCTTCGGCCAGCAGCCTGGGCACGAGCCGTCCGCCGAGGTAGCCGGTCGCGCCGGTCACGAGACATCGCATGCCTCGATCCTGCGGGGTGAGGTGAGCGGGCGCAGATCAGCGCTTGCGCTTGATCACCACGGTCCCGCCGCGCACCGCGCCCTTGAGCTGGAAGTGCGGGTTGCCGACGGCGTTGTGGACCTTGTCCTTCAGCTCGCCGGCGGTGATCTCGACACCGTCCGCGTTGACCGACGACCCCGCCGGCAGCAGGAGCTTCACCGTGCCCAGCGACACGTCCAGGTCGACGTTGACCAGCGGCGGCACCTCGGCCTGCGTGAAGTCGAGGTTGGTGGTGCCCAGGGTGTTGCGGATGACGAGCTCGCGCGGCACCACCCAGTGGCCCTTGCGGGTCGTGGTGCTCATCGTGTTCTTCAGTTCGGTGCGTGCGTGGGCGACCTCGTTGTTGACCATGCCGGGCAGGTCGATCAGCACGGCGTTGAGGTCTGCCCTGGTCACGGCGCTGAGAGCGGTGTCCGTGCGGACCGTGAACTCGTCGAGGGTGATCATGCCGCGGCCGACCGCCTTGTTCAGCAGGCTGACGACGTGCTCACGTTCGGGGTCGGACACGCGTAACTCTCTGGGGTCTGTCATTTCCCTGCCTCCGGTTCGGCGTCGAGACCGTGCTCGATGGCATAACGCGCCAGCTCCACCCGGTTGTGCAGTTGAAGTTTCCGCAATGTCGACTGGACGTGGTTTTCGACCGTGCGGTGGGAGATCACCAGGCGGTTCGCGATCTGTCGTGCGGTCAGGCCCTTGGCCACCAGACGGAGCACCTCGGTCTCGCGTTCGGTGAGCTCCGGCTTGTCCTTCGAGTCGTCCGGCGCGGCGGCCATGCGCCGGTACTCGCCCAGCACCAGGCCCGCGAGGCCGGCGGTGAACACGGCGTCACCGGCGGCGGTGCGGGTCACGGCCTCGACCAGTTCCTCCGAGGACGCGGACTTCACCAGGTAACCGGACGCGCCCGCTTTCACGGCCTGCAGCACGTCGTCGTGCTCGCCGGACGCGGACAGCACGAGCACGCGCGTCTCCGGCAGCTCACTGGTGATCAGCAGGGTCGCGTCGACGCCGGAGAGCTCACCGAGGTTGAGGTCCATCAGCACCACGTTGGGCCGCACGGCCTTCGCGATGCGCACGGCCGAACCGGCGTCGCCGGCGGTCGCCACGATCTCGAAACCGCGCTCCGCCAGGTCGCGTGCCACGCCTTCGCGCCACATCGGGTGGTCGTCCACGACCATCACCGAGACCGTCATCTTGCCGCCCCCTTCCTGAACACCCGAACCTCCCATTCCGTGCCCTCCCCCGGCCCGGTCTGGAGCTCGAGCGTGCCACCGAGCGACTCCACCCGGCCTTTGATCGATTTCTCGATCCCCATCCTGCCCTCCGCCGCGGCGGAGGCGATCCGGCCGTCCGGAATGCCCGGACCATCGTCACGGACACTCAACACGACTTCTTCGCCGAGATCTTCGAGCAACACCCACGCCCGCGCGTCCTCACCGGCGTGCTTGTCCACGTTGGACAGTGCTTCGCGGACCAGCGAGTGGAGCTCTCCCGCCGCCGTCGCCTTGAGCATCACCTGCGTGGCCGGGGTGGAGACCTGAATCCGCGGCGTGGCGAGGAGCTGCAGGCCGGGGCGCAGGTCGATCTCTCCGTCCACAGTGGAGTCGGTCGGCGCGGCGGCCACCAGGTTCCGCAGCGCGACCTCCTGCTCACCGGCGAGCCTGGCCAGTTCCGCGGCCTCGCCACCGACTTCGAGCCCGCGTTTGCGCACGCGGGCGAGCACCTGCAGGACGCTGTCGTGGATCGAACGCGCGAGCCGTTCCCGTTCTGCCGTCGCCGCTTCGGCGCGCAACGCCTGGGCGAGCAGCACCGCCGAACGCCGTGCGGTGGCCGACGCCATGCCCACGACCATGCCGGCACCGGCGAGCAACACCACGTCGCGCAGCAGGTCGAGACTCGGCACGCCCTTGGACAGATAGGTGGAGAGGCCGACGACCAGTCCGCCCGCGAAGCCCGCGTAGGCGCCGCCGAGCGCTCCCAGCGCGACCGCCGGAACGCACGCCCAGATCGTCGTGATCAACGGGACGTTCAGGGTCAGCAGCTGGTGGTCGGACATGATCAGGGGCGACAGCGACATGAGCCCGCAGGTCAGCGCCAGGTCGACCAGCACGAACGGCCAGCGCCTGCCCCACGTCGTGCTGTAGGCGCGGCTGGTGAAGACGGACCACAGAGCCATCACCCCGAGCGTCGTCCACGCGAGCCACGGCCGGACGTATTCGCGCTGGTTCGCGATCACGTTCGCCGCCGCGAAGAGGAATGTGACTATGCGTAGCGCAATCGTCCCGCGCCACAGCGGGGTGGCCGGGTCGTCGATCGCCTTCGTCACACGTTCGGCAGGCAGTTTGCGCACGCTGTGCTCCTTTCGGACACCATCCTGCCGCGTGAACGTGCGCTGGCTAACCCCCAGGTGGCCGTCTTCTGCCGAACGGAGGAATGTGCGACGCTCTCGGGGTTCAGGTGGGGAGGGCATACAGGTGCGCGACTGGCCGGTGTGGACACTGCGTCGGCCCGCGCTCTGCTACTGGCTGATCATCGACGTGATCGCGCTGGCCACCGTGACCTCCGTGATCATCTGCACGCCCACGCCGTCACCCTCCGAGATCGGCCGTTTCGCTGCCATCGCGGGCACGGCGGGCGCCGTGATCATCGGCAGTTCGATCTACAGCCACCGCCTCGGCGAGACCGAGCGCAACCCGTGGGCAGCACACCTCTCCTATCTCACGGCGGGCATCCTCGCCCTGCCCCCGAACCTCCTGGTGCTGCTCCTCTTCGGCCCGGCCCTGCACTGCCTGCTGGAACAACGCCCGGAGACGCACCGCTGGCTGTTCACCCTGAGCGGCACCGCGCTCGCCGTCTTCGCGACCCGCTACCTGCTGGGCTGGGCCAACCCGCACGCCAGCCTCCCGGTCATGGTCCTCGGCGCGACCGTGCTCCTGACCATGCGCGCGGCCCTGCTCGCGGCCGGCCTGAAACTTCGCCGCCCCTCCGCCACCTTCGAGGAGAACGTCGGCGAACCGATCGACGTCGTCCTCGGCATCGTCGCGGTGTCGATCGGCGGGCTCATGGGCTGCGTGGCGGAGTCGAACGCCATCCACGCCCTGATCGCCGGCCCGCCGCTGGCCCTCCTGGAACGCGCCGCCCAGCTCCCGCAGTGGCGCCGCTCTGCCCAGCGCGACGCCAAGACCGGCCTGGCCAACGCCGTGCACTGGGACAGCCGCGCCCGCTACGAGCTGACCAAGGGTTCCGCCCGCGTCCGCCCGATGGCCGTGATGCTGCTGGACCTCGACCACTTCAAGAAGGTCAACGACGAGGTGGGCCACCTGGCCGGTGACGCCGCCCTGGCCGCCATCTCGTTGCTGCTGCGCGGAACCGTTCGCCGGGGTGATCTCGTCGGGCGGTTCGGCGGCGAGGAGTTCGTCGTGCTGCTGCCCGAGGCCTCACCGGACGAAGCGGAGTCGGTGGCGGAACGGGTGCGCAAGGCCGTGGCCGCGCTTCGGGTGCCGACGATGGCGACCGACGGGAAGCCGCACGAGCTGCGCGGGCTGACGGTGTCGATCGGCGTGGCCACGACCACGCGGTTCGGGTACGAGCTGCCGGACCTGCTGGTCGCGGCCGACGCGGCGCTGCTGGCAGCGAAGGCGTACGGCCGCAACCTCGTGTCGATGGCCTAGAGCTTTTTCACCCTGTCGCTCTTGTCGTCCTTGGGCGCCGTGTCCTGCGGATCCAGCACGTCGACCTGCTCGGGGTCCTCCTCGGCATCCGCGTCCGACACCAGCGACCGGATTCCGGAGTTCAGCACCGCCAGCAACGGCACGGCGAGCAACGCCCCGGCGATCCCGCCCGCGACCAACCCGACGGCAATGGCGATCACCACCGCCAACGGGTGCAGCTTCACGGCCCGCCCCAGCAACAGCGGCTGCAGCACGTGCGACTCCAGCTGCATCACACCGATGAGCACGGCAAGAACGATGAGAGCCGCGATCGGCCCGTTGGTCACCAATGCGATCAACACCGCCACAGCACCGGTGAACACCGCACCGATGATGGGAATGAACGCACCGAGGAACACCAACGCCGACAGCGGCACCACCAGTGGCACGCCGATGATCGCCAGCCCGATACCCACACCGACGGCGTCCACGACCGCGACAGCAGCCGTGGCGCGCACATAAGAAACGAGAGAGCCGAACCCGCGACGCCCGGCAACGTCGACACGAGGCCGCACGTCACGAGGCACCACGCGGATCACGAACCGCCAGATCCCGTCGCCGTCGTGCAAGAAGAAGATGAGCGTGAACAGCGCGAGCAACAGTCCGGTCAGCGCCTCGCCCACGGTCGCGGCGGTCGTCAGAGCACCGGACGTGATCTCCGCCTGGTTCTCCTTGATCGTCTTCACGATGTCGTTGAGGTAGTTCTGCAACTGCTGGTCGGACAGGTGCGCCGGGCCGTCCTTCAGCCACCGCTGGATCGTGTCGAGCGAGGCGCCCACCTGAGACTGCAGTTCGGGCAGGCCGCGGGAGAACTCGCTGATCACGAACGTCAGCACACCGCCGAGGACGCCGATGCCGATGATCATCATCACCGTCGTCGCCACGCCGCGCGGCACCCGCCACTCGACGAGCTTCGCCACGCCGGGGGACAACAGAGCGGCGAGCAGCAGGGCGATTGCGACGGGGATCACGATCGAAGCGAGGAAACCCAGCACGTACGCGACCACGTACAACGCGGCCACCACAACGACGAACCGCCAGCTCAGCGCGGCACTTACGCGCAGCAGCAGGGGAACGCGACCGCTGATCTCCGTCTCGTTTGCGCTCACAGGCCTCACGTTAACTGTTCGGACCCTGGTAAAGCCGGAACCTGATGGGGATGATCCTCCTCGTCAGGGGAGGACGAAAGTGATCAAGCCGGATGACTTGACCGACGTCGAACGCCAGGTCGCCGGGGCCTACGCGGGCGGCACCGAGATCGACCTGACCGGACAGAGCGTCCGCGGCGAAGTGCTCACCGGGTTGCTGACCGGCATGTACCGCGTACCGCGCAAGGGATTGCCAGCGCTGCGGTTGCGAAACGCGCGGATCACCGGAAAGTTCGAACTCGAAGGAACCCGCGTCACCCGCGTCATCGACCTCACCCACTGCGCCTTCGAAGAATCACTCGACCTGCGCATGGCCCGCCTCATCGGACTGAGACTGCGCGGCACCCGCGTGCCGGGCCTGCAAGGCCGCAACCTGAGGGTGTTCAGCGACCTCGTGCTCGAAGCCGGCTTCACGTGCACCGGCACCGTCGACCTCACCGACGCCGCGGTCGACGGCACACTCCGTCTCGCCGGCGCGGTCCTGCGCAGCGACACCGACCACGCCCTGCTCGCCGCCCGCCTGCGGGTCAGCGGATCCGTCCAGGCCATCGCGATGCGAGCCAACGGGGAGGTGCGCCTGCGAGGTGCCGCGATCGGCGGCAGCGTCCACCTCGGCGGCGCGCGGCTGATCAACACCGGCAGGGACGCGCTGGAGGCGTCCGGCATCGTGGTTGCGGGCAACCTCTTCTGCAACGCCGAGGGCGGCCGGTTCACCGCGGACGGCCGGGTGCTGCTCGACGGCGCACGGGTCGGTGGGAACCTCGAGTTCACCGGCGCGCGCCTGCACTCCACCCACCGCGTCGACAACCAGGTGCTCGTCCTGCCGCACGGGCTGGCCGACGAGGCGGCGACGCTGGTCGCCGACCGCATCAAGGTCGAGGGCAACGTCGAGCTGGACAACGGCTTCACGAGCACTGGCACGATCCGGCTGCCGAACGCGATCGTCGGCGGCTACCTGAGGCTCTCCGGCGCGGTGATCGGGCCGCGCGAGGTCGCGGAGGAGCTCGCCGGCGACGTCACCAACCGCATCCCCGTCGCGATCCACGCGGACGGCTTGCAGGTCAAAGGCGATGTCGAAGCCCGTAGTGCGGCCACCAACGGAGGCGCGCGCACCCCGGCGTTGCACACCTACGGCCAGGTCCGGTTGTCGAACGCGCACATCCAGGGCAGTGCCAGCATGTCCGGGGTGTCGCTGCACGGGCCGGGCATCGACGTCCTGTTCGCCGACCGCCTCGAGATCGGCGGCACGCTCTTCCTGCGCGAGCTCAAGGCCAAGGGCTCGGTCCGCCTGCAGAACGCGAACATCGGCTCCACGTTGGACATGTCCGGCGCCGAGCTGACGTTGCCGAGACTTCGCGCCAACGGCACGCAGAAGCCGTCGCTCGACGCCCGTGCGATCACGATCGGCAAGGACCTCCTCTGCAGCCGCGGGTTCACCGCGGTCGGCGGCGTGCGGATCCGGCTGGGCGAGGTCGGCAAGATGGCCACGTTCAGCGACTCGCACCTCGGCTCGACCACCGCGGACATCGCGCTCAACGCGTACGGCCTCACCGTGCACCAGTTCCGGCTGCACATCCCCGCGGGCCAGCAGCCCAAGGGCAAGGTCGTGCTCAGCAGGCTCAAGGCGGTCTCGGTGACCGACGGGCCGGGGCTGTGGGACGCCGAGGGCGGCGTCGCCGTGGACGACTTCACGTTCGAGGGCATCACCGCCGACCCCGAGGTGCCGGTGCAGACCCGGTTGCAGTGGCTGCTCAAGGTGCAGCCGGACTTCGCGCCGGGACCGTACGAGCAGCTCGCCGCCGTCTACCAGCAGGGCGGTGAGGAGGAGCTCGCGCAGAAGGTCCAGCTGGAGAAGCAACGGCGGCGCTACTCCGAGCTCGGCCGCGCCGGACGGGTCTGGGGCGCGGTGCAGCGGTGGACGGTCGGCTACGGCTACCGGCCGTGGCTCGCGATCTGCTGGCTCGGCGTGTTCTGGCTGGGTGGCGCGCTGTGGTTCAACTGGCACCCGATGGTCAAGCTCAACAAGGACGAGGACCCGGTGTGGAACGCCTGGCTCCTCTCGCTCGACCTGCTGCTGCCCATCGTCGACTTCGGCCACGACGGGAGATGGCAGTTCACGGGCGCGTCCCAGTGGATCTCCGGGCTGCTCGTGGCGGTAGGCTGGGTGCTGGCGTCGACGGCGGCGGCCGGGGCGGCCCGCGTGCTCAAGAGAGTTTGATCTTGGAGGGTTCGTTCACACGATGTGGTTAACCGAGCGCTCTGAGCGTGCATTCGGGGCAGTGGGACTGGCAGAGTCGCCGACGTCGACTTGATCACCTTGATCGTCGGCGATTCCCTTGAGTGGCACCGAGTAGCGAGGTTTCCTGCATTGTTCTCCACCGATCTGCGAGCGAAGACGGGAGCGAACGGCATCCGCCGGTTCGCCACCCGAGCGCTGCTCGCTGTCGGCGGTGCGATCGCGGGAACGGCCGTCGCATGGGCCCTCACCACGGCATCGGCGCACGCTGCCGATGACACGCAGCAGTTCGACGTCGTCAGCAAGATCGTCGCCAAGACGGACGAGAAGCTGCCGGTCGTCGTCCCCGCTGCCACCGCAGTGCACAAGATCGACGAAACGTTGCGCACCGAGCAGGAAAAGGCTCGTGTCGCGCTGCCGGCCGTGCAGGTGTCGCAGGCGGTCGACCAGATCGCCGCACGGATCCTGCCGCAGGTCACCAGGATCGGTCAGTCCCAGGCTCCCGCCACCGAGCGGTCCATGGACGTGACCTTCCCGGAGATCCCGGCTTCCCCCGCCGATGCCGGACAGTCGCCGGCACCGGTGGTCTCGCAGAACACCGGCCCGTCCGGTGTCATGTGGACGGACCTGTTGGAGCGCAACGACTTCGTCGTGCCCTCCGAGGAGCTTCCGTCCCTGCCCAGCAACCCGTTCCCGAAGCTGCCCGTCCCGGCCCCCGCGCCGGTGCAGTGCTCTTCGTGCAACGACGGTTCTGGTTCTGCAAAGGGCAGCACGATCGCTGCCTTCGCTGCGCCCGGCAACGCTCACGGCATCTCGTCGACGCGCGCTCTCGCGCCGTCGGTTGACGAGGTCACCGTGACGCCGGGCAAGCAGCCCGGTATCAACCCCGACTGATTCCAGCGCGCGGTCCGCGGCAGCCACCTTCCCCAGGCTGTCCGGAAGTCGACCGTCGCGCTTCTTTCTTGCGCTCATACAGGTCGATCACCGCGTGCGACTCCCCCGGTGATGACGCGCCCTCCCCTGCGCGTTTCGGCCCCACCCCCTTGAGCCCCCGTCGCTTGGACGGGAAATCGATGAAGGAGATCTAATGCAGACCTGGGCAAAGCGCGGACTTCAGACCGCGTTTGTCACTGGTGGTTTGCTGATGCTCGGTACGGGCATCGCTTCTGCCCAGGAGAACGTCGACCCGGACGCAGCACCCCCCGCTGTCGACGTTGCCGCATCGGTTCCGCTGAAGGCCGACCAGAACAAGCTGGGCACCCCGGTCAAGGAACTGACTGTTCCCAAGATCGACCGCACGATCAGCACGGACCGCGCCACCAGCGCGGTGCCCACCCGCACGGCTGCGCCCGTCGCGAACCCGCTGATCCGTCAGGCAGGCGAGCGCCTGCAGGGCACCGCACTGCAGAACCTGGTGCGCGGCAACACGGTTCAGGCGCACGTCGATGTGCCGATCAACATCTGCGGCAACGCGATCGCGGTCCTCGCCAACACCGAGGCCGCCGGCGACTGCACGCAGGAGACGCACCGCGACGGCACTATCGTCACCGACGGCGCGGGCCAGGCACTGGCCGGCAACGTCGTCGCCGTCAACCACATCCTGCCGGTCCAGATCACCGGCAACGCGATCGCCGCTGGTGGCAACGCCGCCACCTCGACCGACGCCTCGCAGGTGTCGACGACCGGCGGCCCCATCACCACGAGCGGTGAAAAGGGCGCTGTCTCCGGCAACGTCGTCTCCGAGTACGGCGCGACGCCGGTCCAGATCACCGGCAACGGCGTGGGCGCGGCCGGTATCGCCGCCGCCAAGTCGGCCGCCGACACGTTCGCCTCCTCCGAGGGCGACATCCGCACGAGCGGCAAGAACAGCTCGATCTCCGGCAACGCCGTGCCGATCCCGCTGGCCCCGCTGTTCGAGGTCAACGGCAACGCGGTCGGCGGTGCGGCGAACGCGGCGACCGACTCGGTCCAGTCCGGTACCGCCTACGCCGGTGGCACCACGCACACCAACGGTGACCCGTCCACGCTCGCCGGCAACATCGTCGAGCCCGCGCTCGCCGGCCCGATCACGGTCGACGACAACGCGGCCGCCGCGGGCGCCAACTCGACCGCGGTCAGCAAGACGACCAACGAGTCGACCGCCGGTGGCGAGAAGGTCACCCGAGGCGACGGCTCCACCGGTTCCGGCAACGTCGCCGTCGCGCCCATCTCGCTGCCCGTCGCCGCGGGCGGCAACGGTGGCTCGCTCGTCGGCAACGCGCTGACGGACCACTCGAACGACGCCACGTCGACCGCGGGTGGCCCGACCTACACCCTCGGCAACGACTCGGTGCTGTCCGGCAACATCGCGGACGTCCCCCCGGCCACCGCCACGGACGTGTGCGGCAACGGCGCGACCCTGGTCGGCCAGGCCGCGGGCACCTGCGAGAACGACGTCAAGTCGACCACCGGTGGCTACCAGGGCACCTTCGGCGACAACTCGACCGGCTCCGGCAACATCGTCCAGACCCCGCTCGCCGCCACGCCCGAGGTCTACGGCCTCGCCGCCGCGGCCGCCGGCAACGCCGCGGGCTCGGCCGACGAGGTCAAGGACGTCCGCTCCAGCGGCAAGCCCAACACGATCGATGACCGCGGCACGGTCTCGAGCAACATCGTGACCGCACCCACGGCCATCGCGCCGCAGGTGTTCGCCGTGACCGCGGGCGTGGTGGGCAACACCGTGTCCGACTCGTCCAACGACACCTCGGTCACCGCGGGCCAGGCGCCTCTCGCCTCGGGCAAGAAGGGCTCGGTCGCCGGCAACATCGTCCAGGTCCCGACCTCGACTCCGGCCCAGGTCTTCGGCGACGGCGCGACCCTGGTGGGCAACAACGACACCAAGGCCGCGAACGCCACCGACATGCTGGCGGGCGGCGACGCCAAGACCGACGGCGACCAGGGCTCTATCGCGGGCAACGTCGTTTCGGCTCCGGTCGCCACCGGCACCCAGGTGCTCGGCTGGTCGGTCGGCGGCGGCAGCAACGTCAACTCCGCTGCCACCAACGACCTCGACTCGGTCGCCGGCGGCGACGTCGTCAGCAGCGCCGACGGCGGCTCGGTGTCCGGCAACCTGATCGGTGCGCAGCCTGCTGTGTCGCCGCTGCTGCCGGGCAACACCGTCTCCGCGGCGGGCATCACCAACTCCGACGTCGTGAGCGACACCAACGTCGTCTCCGGTGCGGACAGCACTACCCACGCCGAGGACGCCTCGGTCTCCGGCAACCTGATCCACGTCCCCGCCAACGCCCTGGCCGGCGTGTACGCGGACGCGGTCGCGGCGGCGGGCAACGCCACCACGGCCACCGACGAGACGTCGAACACCGTCGCCGGCGGCAACATGGTGACGGAGGGCTCCGGCCCGCTGACCGCCCGCGAGATGACGGTGCCGGTCGAGGCCGCTGCCAACGTCGCGCGCATCCCCGTCGAGGTTCTCGGCCAGGCGACCACCACCGGCACGAGCCTGGACACCCAGTCCACCGGCGAGCAGGAGGGCACCCTGCGTGCCACCCAGCTCAAGGGCATCCACCTCCCCAAGGGCGTGGACAGCCTGATGAAGGCCGACGAGGTTCCGGCGTTCCACGGCATCGACCAGCTGCCGGTGAACACGCTGCCCAGCCCGTCCGGTCTCACCGCGCTGGCCGGTCAGCTGCCGACCCCGGAGCTGCCCGTCGGCCAGCTGCCGGCCGCAGGTCAGCTGCCCACCCCGGAGCTGCCCGCCCTCGCGCAGGAGCGTTCGAACCTCCCGCTGAACGGTGGCACCGCCGGCATCACGCCGAACGTCCAGGGCCTGCCCCTGGGCCAGGTGCTGGCGGCGGCCCAGGGTCTGCTCCCCGGTGCCGCGGCTGAGCGCTCGCTGCCGTCCCTGCCGTTCACCGCTCCGGCCCTGCCGGTGCCGGTGCAGCTGCCCGCGCTCCCGACCGAGCGTTCGCTGCCCGCGCTGCCGCTGGACGGCCCGGCCTCCATCTCGGGTCTCAACCTGAACCCGACCCAGGGCCTGGCCCCGCAGGAGCGCGCGCTCCCGCAGCTGCCGCTGAACGCTCCGGCGCTCGCCATGATCGACCCGGCCAACGTGTTCGAGCGCGTGACCGGCTCGCTGTAACACCCCGCAAGTTGTAACACCCTCCTCCGGTAAGAAGCTGAGCCCCGAAGACGCGACGGTGTCTTCGGGGCTCAGTGCCGTCTTCAGGAGTTCTCGGCGGTGGCGATCATGTCGTCCGGCGCGCTGTCACCGTCGCTCGTCACCCAGTGGATGTGCGGGCTGTCGCCGACCAGCTGCCTGATCAGCGACGAGATCGGCGAGCCGTCACCGAAGTCGTGCTCGGCGAGAACGGCCAGCACCGTGTCGCGGTAGCGGGCGACGGTGAAGTCCGGGCGCAGGCCCGCGCGGAGCACGCGAGCCGCGTCCAACAGCGAGTCCGGTGCCGTGATCAGGACCAGTGTCACGAGCGTGCCGCGCGTCCGGGCGCGAATCAGTGACTGCTCCAGGCGGTCGAGCAGCAGTGCGTGTCCGGGCAGGCCCGTGAGCGGGTCGTGCAGCACAGATCGTGTCTAGTCGAGGTCAGGCCGCTTGACCAGCATTGACGCGCTGAAGAGCGTCAGCCAGGTGAACCCGATCGTGATCGTGAGGCGCTGGAACAGGCCACCGAACTCGACGAGGCCCGGCGTTTGGGCGAACGCGGCGTTGGTCAGGACGAACATCGCCACGAACGCCACGCCCGTCGCGATCGAGTACAGCGGGCGGAAGCGGCGGGCCAGTACGAAGCAGGCGATGGGCCAGCCCACGAACGTCGGTATGGCGAACAGGTCGTGCAGCTGGCCGTGCCAGGTGTAGTCGGAGAGGGCAGGACTTCCCGGCGGATAGCCGCTGACCGGGTCGGTCGTGAAGATCCCGGAGCCCACCAGGCCCGCACCGACCGCGCCGATGAGGAGCGTTCCCCAGAAGCCCGGCCGGGTGCCGACGGCGAACGCCACGATGAGCACGCCGGTCACGACGAAGTTCGCGGACTGCACCCAGCTCGCCAGCTGCAACGAGCTGACCGGGTGCCGCAGAGGCGAGTAGCCGGCGACCAGAGCACCGTTGACCAGGAACGTCAGGACGAAGAGCGGGCCCGCGATCACACCGCAGAGCGCCGGCCGGTTCATGACAAACGGGCGCGCACGGCGGCCGGGTCGACGCCGAGGTGGGCCAGCAGGTCGGCGGCCGGGTCGGGCTGGTCGTTGGCGAGCAGGGCGAGCACGAACTGCCCGGCGGTCGGGTGGGTCGCCTTGACGCGCGGCGCCGGCTTGACCGCGCGCAGCAACGTGGCTCGGGCGGCGGTGGTCAACGGCGGCCGCTTGGTCGCCGCGGGAACGGCGGCCGGCGCGAACTCACCGGTGTTGATGCCGATCGCCGCGAGCGCGGCGTGGTCGAGGGAGTCGAGGCCCGCTCGGGCGGCGGCGAGGTCGACGCCCAGGGCCGTCACGGCTTCCGGTTCGTGCAGCACCCCCAGGAGCAGGTGCTCGGTGGAAAGGCGGCGATCGCCTCGGCGTTGGGCTTCTGCCATCGCGGCCATGATCACGCGGGCGCGAACCGACTTGGCGAGCTTCACGGTGTCCCCCTGTACTTGGCGTGCACGGACTGACGGGACATGCCCAGCGCGTCGCCGATCTGCTCCCACGACCAGCCCTGCTCCCTGGCCCGGGCCACCGAGGTCGCCTCGACCTGTTCGGCGAGGCGGCGCAGTGCCCCGACGGCCCTGAGGCTGACGGCGGGGTCGACGGAGTTGATCTGACGCGTGAGTTCGTCCACATTTGTCAGGCTAGGCTGACAAATGGCATCCGTCAACGTGTCCTGACGTCATCCAAGTGCGTAAACATCACCTTCGGAGGCGGTGAAGATCTCTCCGGTGAAGTTTTCGCGAGCTGCGGCCATCGCGGCGAACCGGTCGTTGCCCGGCCAGAAGTGGGTCAGCAGCAGGCGGCGGGCACCGGCCTCTCGCGCCCACGAACCGGCCTGGGCCGACGTCATCAGCAGGCCCGACGTGTCACCCGGCCGGTCGGTGGCCTCGACGATGAACAGGTCCGCGTCCCGGCCCAGCGTTGCCAGCGCGGGTGACGGACCCGTGTCGCCGGTGTACGCGAGAACGCGGGACGACTCCAGGCGAACGCCCGCGTTCGGGACGAAGTGCGGCAGGTCGACACCCGTCAGCCTGAACGGACCGACGGTCCACTCGCCAGGCAGCGCGAAGACGTCGAAGACCTCGTGCAGCGACACCTCGGGTTCGAGGCCCTGCAGGCGGTCGAGCACGCCCGCCGGGCAGTACAACGGCAGCTTTCCCCGTCGCCCGTAGTACTGCGTGCGGAACAAACCGTGCAGGTCAGCGCAGTGATCGGGGTGCTCGTGGGTGATCACGACGGCGTCCGGACCGGCAGGCCACAGGTCCAGCAGGCGTGGCAACGTGCCGTAGCCGAGGTCCAGTGCCACCCGGTAGCCGGCGTCCTCGACCGCGAACCCGCTGCACGCCCTGCCCGGTTCCGGGTAGGCACCGCAGCTGCCGAGGACCGTCAGTCGCACGGCTTGGCCAGCAGAATTCCGTGCGGACCGAACCCCAGCCCTGAGTAGAAGGCGACGGCATCGTCGTTCGGGGCGAAGATGGTGGCGAACAGCGTCCATGCGCCGTGAGCCCTCGCCACCTGCTGTGCGGCGGCGACCAGCGCCTTGCCGATGCCACGGCCGCGGAACCCGTCGAGCACCACCGTGTGGACGTCGGCGGTGCGGCGCGGCACCAGGATCTGGTGGTCGGGCGGCGGTGGCAGGAACACCACCTCGGCCATGCCGACGACCTCGCCCTCCACCTCGGCCACCGTGATCAGCGCGCGGTCGAGGACCTCGTCGAAGTGCTGCCGCACGGCGTCCGCGGAGGGCAGGCGGAAGAGCGAGGGGTCGAGCTCGACGTGGCGTTCGGCGTTGGTCAGGCGCAGCCGGACGAGGGCGGGTACGTCCCCGCGTCCGGCCGGCCTGATGTAGGTTCTCAAATCGCGTGACATGTCGATCTTGTGCGACCTGCGCGTTCTAGGCTTGTCTCACTGCGATGTCGTCATGATCAATCTCAAACCCGTGACATTTCCCCGGCTGCAGTCGACTGGTCGAACCATATCTGGGTGCGCACATCCGAGCTGTGGTCGCTGCGCTGGTGACGAATCGCGTTCTCGTCTGACTCGGCTGAAGAGTCAACTATGAGTTTGGTGCTGAACGGCTGTGTCGGCGTGTCGGCACGTCCAACAGTGCCAGAAGTGCCTGCCCGGTCTCCTCGGCATGAGATAGGCGGCTCCGAGCATCATCAACTTGATTGCCGCAACAAGGTGCACGTGCGCATCAGCGCCTCCCACACACCCTGTCCGAAGTGGATCTGGTGGTAGCTGGCACCGCGCGGACGCTGCTGCGGCAGCGGTCGCAACACGTCGGCCTGCACCAAACGCTTGATCACAGGTCGTACGAGGCTGTCCGTCAATCCTGTCCGCCTGGCAAGCATTCGAACAGTGACTTGATCTTCAGTGCGTGGTGCCAACTCGGCCACCGCGAGCACCACTTCGGCGACGTAGCGGTTGCCGAAGATCGCCGCTGACCGTGCTCTCAGCAGCTCTCGCTCGTCACCCTTCACCTGTGTAGTATGGCGTGTGACGCGAATCGCGTCACACAGCAGTGGAGGCGGTTGGCAATGGGTGCTACGGCGACGGCTGGTGCGTGGCAGGGCGAGCTAGAGCTAGCGATGCCGAGCTCGTCGTTCCGTGAACCTGAGTACTCAGCACCGCAGCCAATTCAGGTGGCTGGACGTGCTCTTCATCCCACGCCGGTGTTCGACACTTACTGGCGATTCGCGGCACGGCGGCACGCGGTCTACCAAGCTCGTGTGGCTGGCAAAGCGGGTCCTTGGACCGACGATCCAATTCTGCTCAGGCACAGGTTCACAAACTGTTACCGAGCTGCGGACCGGGTCTCGCAATACCTCATCCGGAACATCTCCTACGCGGGCTCGCAGGAGCTGGAGGAGGTGGTGTTCCGAACGTTGCTGTTCAAGATGTTCAATCGAGTGTCGACGTGGAATCTTCTTGAGAATGCTTTCGGGGAGATCGCTTGGAAAAACTTCAGTTACGCCGCCTATGACGACGTGCTTACCGCAGCTTTTGCCTCGGGTCGCAAGTTGTACTCAGCCGCGTATGTGATCCCTCCTCCGCGATTGGGGGGTGACCGTAAGCACAGCAATCACTTGCGATTGCTGGAAATGATGATGACCACTGACATTGGTGGGAAGATCGCTGAAGGTGGCTCGCTGCGGACAGCTTTCGAGGTATTGCGCTCCTATCCCGCAATGGGCGACTTCCTAGCCTTCCAGTTCGCCATCGACCTCAACTACTCAGCGGTGTTCGACTTCGATGAGATGGAGTTTGTTGTCGCTGGTCCAGGCTCCAAAGACGGCATCAGAAAGTGCTTTGGTCCTGCTGCTGACGGCATCGAGGATCAGGTCATCGCCTACATGGCTGAGCACCAGCAGGAGCACTTCACCCGCCTAGGGCTCGTGTTCACAGGTCTCCACGGGCGACCCCTGCAGCTGATCGACTGTCAGAACCTGTTCTGCGAGGTAGACAAGTACGCCCGTGTGGCTCACCCTGGCATTGCGGGCCATAGCGGCCGCAGCCGGATCAAGCAGCTGTTCTCTCCGGTGACCGAGCCGGTGCGCGCCTGGTTTCCACCCAAGTGGAACCTGCTGCCCTGACCGTGCCCGACGCCGTGAGAATCTCGCTGCGGAGGAGGCACCGTGACGCGAGTACGGCTAGCACCAGGCTGCCTTATTGTGCTCGAAGGTCTTGACCGCGCTGGAAAGACAACTCAACGAGACCGCCTGAAGAGCCTGGATTGGTGCGTTCCGGAACCCGTTTTTGCACACATGCCATCGGGTTTGACGCAGCTGACAGAGGGTATATATCGCCTCACCGAGGACACCGCGATCTCCTCGCCGCTCGCTCGACAACTACTGCATCTGGCTTGCCACGCAGAGAACATGCCAGCCTTGACACGTGCCCGTGGTGCCGGCGGCCTGATCCTGGACCGGTGGTGGTGGTCGACCGTGGCCTACGGCTGGTTCGGGGGCCGCCTTGCCGAAGTCGGCATGACGGAGACGGCGTTCTTCGGACTGATCGATGCAGTCTGGTCGCAGCAACGAGCCGACATGGTCTTCCTCTTCACCACGCCCTACGTCGAGGATGCGCTGAACCGCGACGATGTTCGCAGGGGCTACGCGCACTTGGCCGCTCAGTACTCGAACATCACCGTGACGGTTCCGGCTACGGAGCCCGACGAGGTCACCGAGTTCCTGCTCGAGCACCTGAGTGCCGCTGGCCTGCTGCTGTCAGAGGCTTCCGACGACCCGACTTGACGTTCCACCCTTGACAGTAATGTCGGATTATCTGACACTCGTGTACATGAACGAGAACGTTGAGGGTTCGGCAGGTGCCCCGCTGTTCTTCTCCGCACCCACTCCAGCCGGAGCAGGTGCACAGGTGCCCGCCACCAGCGGTGGGCGCGGACCGTCAGACCTTGAGCTGGATCCCGTTGCGCTTCAGGCCATGAGCGAGACCGACCTCCAGGAACAAGTGTTGGAGATGCTGACGTGCCTCCGACGTTGCACGCTCCAGGAGCTGGTCAGCGGCCCAACCCACACGGACTCAACTCTGTCGATAGACAGCATGACCGCAGTCTGGATCATCTCTACAGTGGGCAAAGCGCTCGGCCGACGCCTTGTTCGGCTATCCCAGGTCGACCGAGACAGTTTGCGCAGCGTCGGCGGTGTCGCCGGTTTGATCAAACAGTGCACCGCGTCGATCGCGGGTGCAGCATGAGCGACTACGTCTCCCCTTCTGGCAACCTGAGTGGTGCCTGGCTGGACACCTTGCAGTTGGTGCATGACCGCGGCGGGCGCCGTACAAACGTGCTCACCACTGTCACGGACCCGCAAGCGCCTGAGGACCCATTGGTTCGGGCTGCTGTTGACACGATTCTCGTGCCTGGTAAGCACAAGAGCGGCACGATCCATACTGTGGACACCGTCGCCGCCACGATCTTTCCCCACACGCTTTACGTTGATCCCGGCTTCGTCTGGACTCCTGAACTCAGTCCCAGTGACACGGCGCACTTGGACAGGGCCGCAGCCGACCTGTACGAGGTGTACAGCGAGATGCTGCCTGTGTTGTGCACTGCGGATGGCAACCTACGCGGCACCTACTTCGGTCGAATGATCAGCTGGCCCGGCAAGGCGCCGGGCGGCATTAATCAGTTGGCCGAGCGCGTGAAGTACCTACGCCAGGTGCGACGCGAAGGCAAAAGTGCACACAACTTGTCCGACATCGCTATCGGCGGTGAGGCAGAAACTCCACCTGATCATGCGAATAGCAGCGCGAACGACGTGGACGATGTTGGTCTGCAGGTCTATGCCACGACCGATCGACGCCAGCGCGGGTTTCCGTGCTTGGTGCACGTGGACTTCACGCTGCTGGCCAACCAGTTGAGCATGCTTGCCGTCTACCGGCATCAGTACTTGATCACCAAGGCCTACGGCAACCTCCTCGGGCTGGCGCGGCTGCTGGGCTTCGTTGCCGCTCAAACAGGGTTCGCAGTTGGTGAGCTAGCTGTGCAGGCCACTCTGGCTGACACTCAAGAGCAACATTTCGGCGGCAAGCGTGGCGTTCAAGATCTAATCGATTCGGCCCACAGCACGGTGCTGCAGACGTGACCGACATGCTGATGCGGACCGGCGTTGACATGGTCGACGTCAACAGGCTGGCCCGAATGGTTGAGCTGACTGGAGATGAATTCCTGGACAGCTCCTGGACGCGCACTGAGCGTCTCTACTGTGCCCGGCGTCCTGAGCGGCTGGCCACGAGGTGGGCCGCGAAGGAAGCAACGATGAAAGCACTTGGCCAAGGAGTAGGTCAGATCAGCCCGCTTGAGATCGAGGTAGCCGCTGTCGAAGGCGAGATGCCGACCCTGGTGCTACGCGGCCACGCATTGGAACGAGCTCAGGCGTTGGGACTAGACACCTGGTCAGTTTCGCTCACTCATGAGGACCGCTGGGCCCTCGCCTTCGTCGTTGGAGTAGGAAGTACGTCCCATGGACACCAGTGACGCAGCCGCCCCACGAGGTGGCCTGCATTCGCCTTCCTCAAAGAACATGACCACAAGCCCGCCAGTAGGAGAATCCGGACTGACTGAACAGCAAGTTGTCGGCAAGCGTCTGCGCGCTGCGCGGGACACGCTCGGCCTGACCCAAGACGACGTCGCAGGTGCCCTTGGGATCCCTCGCACCAGCGTTATCGCGATGGAGGCAGGTCGTCGGAACGTCACCGCGCTCGAGCTACGACGTTTGGCTCGGCTATATCGGCGCAATGTGCAATGGCTGCTCGGCGAAGAGGAAGACGACGTCGCAGTGGACAGCGCCTTGTACCGGGCGACAGCCGATCTCTCCGACGACGATAAGGAGCAGGTGCTGCGATTCGCGCAGTTCCTCGCCGCTGCCGGCCCACCTCCTGGAACACATCGACGCCGCGCAGCTCCTGCGGCGTTCGGTCGGAGCAGTGAACAGGCAGAGCCAGGGGATGCATGATGTCCACTCCACCCTTTGTGGCCCGGCGGCGGCGAGCCCTACAAGCAGCCGCTGAACTCCTGGACAACCTCGGCGTTGACCAAGAACAACCCATTGATGTCTTCGACGCTATTGCCCAATTGGGAGTATGGCTCGTATTTCGGCCTTTGAAGACATTGCTGGGCGTGGTCATCCCCGAAGGGGACAGCGGCATCATGATCACAACCGAGCGAACGCCAACGATCCAGCGCTACACAGCTGCGCACGAGATCGGCCACCTGGTACTCGACCACAACAAGCCTGCGTTCGATACAAACGACGACATCATGAACCCTGAGGCAGACGAGCGTGAACGGCTCGCTCAATGGTTCGCTTCCTACCTGCTAATGCCCCCACCTCTGGTACATGTAATGGCGAGTAGGTATGGTGTACGCCGCTCGGCGGCGGTTACTCCTGCGCAGGTCTATCTGATGGCCCGCGATATGCGAGTCAGTTATGAAGCGGCGTTGCGCCAGGCGGCAAACCTGAACATCATTGGCGATGATCAGCGTGACGCGCTGATGCAGGTGCCGCTGCTGCGAATCAAAACCGAACTTGCGCATGGTCATCGTCCAAAGGTTGGCAATGCAGACGTGTGGCCGATTAATGAAGATTCCATGCATCATCAAATCGACGTTGTGCTTGACGACGAGATCATTATCGACCTACCCGAAAACCGCACGTCCGGCCATCGATGGCTTGATATCAGCTCCAACACCAGGCGGGCTACGTTGCAACGAAAGCCTGCGCCCCCCGCCTTCGCCCTGCCTACCGCGACCCCGGTACCAGCAGAGCCAAGCTCGGAAGCCCCGCGGCGTACAGGTGCTGACATCACCGCAGCTTTGGCTTTACTGCCCGATGCTAGGAAAAAGGCCGCAAGCGAGGATCATGCCGACGAGGGCGAAGCGGCGAACGAGCAAGACGCCATGAATAGCACTAAGATCGCTCAATCCGATCATGAGGGCCTTGTCGTCGTCTCCGACGACTATCAACCCGGCTGGGCGAAGGTGATTCCCCGCGGTGCTGCGGCACTGCGTCGCCGGAACGCCGGCGCCGAAATTTCACCGACCGCCTTCCTTCCCTCTGACACTGTTTCGGCAGATCAACGTGCACCCGGTGCCGGGGCTACCGGGCGCCGTTGGCTAGCTGTTAGGGCGCAAGACGAAGGAAATTTCACATTTATTTTGCATTATGCAGCTACTCACGATCCGCGTACGCCGCCAGCCGCTACCTACACCATCGTAGCGAATGTGCAACCACCACCAGTGGTTCTTAACAGGCGCAAGCTGATCGACATTGAACTTGATGACGACCAGACTGGCCCGATGCCAGACGCGGGAGATGAGAACAGGCTGTGAGCGCACGATCGGTAACACCTCAGATCAAGCAGGCTCGAGGTGCCGCTGCCCGTATGGCGCGCCTAGCAGCGTCCCGGGCCCGCGCAGATGTCGATCTGCGTTCGCTGCTCGCGCCTGAGATCATTACTCAGGGGCCGCGCCCAACTTGTGTTCCCTTCGCTATTGCAGGCGCGCATGAAGCAGCCCGCAGTACTACAGGCGCAGCTCCTCAGCCCTTGGCTCCTGAGCCAATTTGGTGGCATTGCACAGGACAAGGGCAGACTGGACCAGAGGGAATGCTGCTTCTCGATGGAGGTGGTGCCCTATCGCAAGTGGGACAGCCTCCCATGTCGCACTGGCCGTATAACGATCGGCTGGGAATTGCTACTGAACAGCCCCCAGACACTGCAGGGGCACCGCCCTGGCAAACCGGCCTCCTTCGCGAGCTGCATCTAGCCAACGATGGCGTTGAAGACGAGCTTGAGGACTTTCTCGCTGCCGGTAGCCCCGTGATCCTGCTGGTAGAGGTCACCGATGAGTTCTATGACCCTAGAGACGACGGACACGTCGACTTGCCCAACATTCGCGCTCACAACGGCGACTACCACGCCGTGTTGTGCGTTGGCGCTGCCACGGATCAGGAGCTTGGGCGTCGCCTGCTCATCCGCAACAGCTGGGGCGACTACTGGGGAGTTGGAGGCTACTGCTGGCTTCCTCTCGCTTACCTAATCGCTTTTGTCCCACAGGCTGCCGTGATCAATATTGCATCATAGGTTTTGAATGCGCCGAAAGGAAGCACAATGAATCTCGCTGATTATGAAGATGCGGTTGCGGAGACTGATGTGCTTCCTGCTGACGACGTCGTTCTTCCTATGCTGGGACTGGCTGGCGAGATTGGCAGCCTGGTTGCTCAGTATAAGAAAATACAGCGGGATAAGACTGGCTATCGTGCTTTTGATGATGAAGTCCGTGAAGAACTTGGCGACGTATTCTGGTATGCAACAGCTCTGGCTCGTCGATGTAATCTGAGTCTGGAAGAAATCCTGGCAGACAATATTCGCAAGACCCGTGAGCGGTTCCTGTGCCCGTCGACACCGCCTTCGCATGAACTATTTGACGAAAGCGTAGCGACGGCTGAACAGTTGCCCCGTACTCTGGACGTTACGTTTAGCGAGACTCTTGACCGAGAGCGGGGAAGCACACCTGTTCCTGTCGTCCGCATCCACAGAGGCGACAGTGCCGTGGGGGACCCGCTCGATGATAATAGCGATGATGATGACGAATACCGTTATCACGATGTGTTTCATCTAGCCCATATGGCGGTACTCGGATGGTCGCCAGTCATGCGTAGCCTCCTGCGTGTCAAACGCAGTACGGACCGTGACATCGACCGCATTCAAGATGGCGGACGCGCAATCGCAGTGGAGGAAGGGCTCAGTGCCTACGTATTTTCGGCCGCTCGCGCTCACAGTTACTTCCGGAGTAGTTCCACTGTTCCCATGGAAATATTGAAGAACTGTCAGGCGATGACGTCCCATCTTGAGGTATCGCGACGATCCGCGCAGGATTGGCAGTACGCGATTCTTGCGGGCTACAAGGTGTTCGAACAACTCACCGTGCACCGCGGAGGTACGGTCCGCATAGACATGAACGCACGTACTCTGCTCTACGGGAAACCGGAACGCAATGCTGCTGCCTAATTGCCCGCGTGCCAGAACTCCGTTCAGGTGTGGCGAGCCCGGTCATGGATACCGGCTGTGCCGGACGAGTTTGTGCGGTCAGGTGCTGGAGCCCGCAGATCGGCGGTGCTGCAAGACGGCGGCTCTGACCTTGCGCCCGAGAGGTGTGAGCTGCATGGGGTGCGCGCGTTGGGCACGCTCCAGGAGTGATCCGCCGAGGTCGCGTTCGAGCCGGTCGATCTGGGCGGTCAGCGCACTTTGATGTAGGCCGAGCGCTTTGGCGGCTTCGGTGATGGTGCGGTAGCGAGAGACGGCGGCGAACCGGATCAGTCGGTCCCATGCTCCCGCGCCGACGAATGCGGGCCGCAGAATGAGGGGCGCTTTGGTGGCCTGGTCTTGGATGCGAGCCTGGTTGTGGCTGGCGCCTCCGGGTGGACGCAATGGCACATCGTGAGTTTTGGCCCAACGGGTCATATTCGCGGTGCTCATTCCCGTTTCTTGGGCGAGATCGGGAAGGGCTCGCTTTCGATTGACGTACTGGTCGTAGAGCCAGTCTCTGCTGATCATGATCTTAGATGGCCGGCGGGGTATTTCGTGGTTCAAGCCGTAATCGCCAAATAGGCGGGTGACGGTGCTGCGGCTGACACCAATGCGCTGGGCGATCTCGCGGAGTGTGAGGTGTTGCCCAATATAGAGTTGGGCGAGCAACTCTTTCGGAAGAGCGTCGCGAGCCTTGAATCGGTTGTGGCCGGTCGCTCGGGTCCGTGTCTCGGTCGGGGGCGGCGTGGGTGCGGGATATTTCCTAAGCAGGTATCGAACGATGTCGAGCGTGGTTCCGAGGTGCTGTGCCGCGTCAGTGAGTGAACCGGGGTTTTGACCGATGACGTGGTGCAGTGCGGTGATCTCGACCAGGTTCGGGTCGTGGCCGGGCAAGGTGAGGTCGTCGATTAGGCTGGTGGATGGCTCCCATTCCACCGGCTCGTCATAGATGCCGTTGTGCTCCAGAAATTCTTGTGCTACCTCGTTGAAGTGGGTAGCGAGTTCGGGAGTGAGTCGGGCAGCAAATTGCAGGTAGTGCGCCCGGGTCGTACGGTCCTTGATAGCGAATGAGTCGGGCGCCCAGTCGGCAGGCATTCCGCTGATCTTCTCGAAGAGCAGGCATCGCGCAAGCTGTAGACGTCGTTGCTGGCCTGGGAAGCTTGCGGTGTGGTGGCAGATGTGCCGCCATTGGTTGTCGGGTAGCAGTGTGGCGTAAGCGAGTCGTCGACGGCGGTGGTAGTCGATCGGCACTGTGATTCCGTCTAAAGGTTGTCCCGTAATGATCAAGAGTGTTGGCGGGGACGGGTGACAGCGGCATCGCCTGCGGCCAATGGCCGTTCAGGCGGTCATGGTCAG